>CALQZC010000054.1 GCA_943349045.1 Candidatus Peribacteria bacterium | reverse complement strand
TAAGCCACCACTTGGTGATGTTAAGCCACCACTTGGTGATGTTAAGCCACCACTTGGTGATGTTAAGCCACCACTAGGTGATGTTAAGCCATTGGGACCAGCTCCAACAGGACCAGCTCCAACAGGACCAATGGGGCCTCCACTTAACTAATAAAATTGTGATGCTTTAGTTAATGTCGATAAAGACCCGCCTCGTTCCGAGGCGGGTCTTTTCTTTATTCAATTTTCTTTATTCAGTATTTATTATTTTTTTATAAGAGGCGTTAGGCTCCGTAGCCGACTTCGCCGTGTTGGGAGTGGTCGAGGCCGTTGACTTCGTGTTCTTGGGAGACGCGGAGGCCCATCGTTTTGTCGAGGACTTTTAGGATAATGTAGGTGGCGATGAAGGCAAATACTACGACCACCAGGACGCTGATTGCTTGGGTTCCGAGAAGGCTCGCATTCCCATTGAGGAGACCGTCGTTACCGGCAGGATTTACGAGTTTGGAGGCAAAAATACCGGTAGCGAGGGCACCCACGATTCCGCCGACCGCGTGTACACCGACGACATCAAGTGCGTCGTCATATCCGAATTTGCTCTTCAGTGATACGGCGAGGTAGCAAAGTTCACCGGCGATGAGACCAATGATCAGTGAAGACATAGGAGTGACAAAACCGGATGCAGGCGTGATAGCCACGAGACCTGCAACGGCTCCGGAGGCGGCTCCGAGAAGGGTTGGCTTTCCCTTTCGAATCCACTCGACCGTCATCCAGGCGAGACCTGCTGCGGCACTTGCGAGGTGTGTCGTCACCATGGCTGATGTCGCGAGATCACCTGCGGCGAGTGCGCTTCCTGCGTTAAATCCAAACCAACCAAACCAGAGGAGCGCCGTACCGAGAAAGGTCATCGTGACGTTGTGTGGCTGTGGAGCTTCGTGATGCACCTGTCGCTTCCCTACCATAATCGCGGCTACGAGGGCGGCTACACCAGCACTCACGTGAACAACGAGGCCACCTGCGAAGTCGAGAGCGCCCGTATTGCGAATCCATCCATCGAGACCCCAAACCCAGTGTGCGAGTGGTACATAGACGAGGAGTGACCAGAGAATGAGAAATACGAGATAGGTTTTGAATTTAAATCGTTCTGCGAATGCACCGGTAATCAGCGCCGGTGTAATGACCGCAAACTTCATCTGAAATAACATGAATGCCAGGTGCGGAATGGTCGCGGCATAGCCTGCATGTGGCTCAGCGCCTACGCCTTTCAAGAAGGCCCAGTCGAGATTTCCAATGAGATGATTCACATCTGGACCAAAGGCCAAACTATACCCAACCAGCACCCAGAGAATACTTACGACATAGAGTGCGACGAGACTCTGCATAATCGTACTCAACACGTTCTTTTTTCGGACCATGCCTCCGTAAAAAAGTGCGAGGCCGGGCGTCATGAGCATCACGAGCGCCGAAGAGATAAGCATCCAGGAGGTGTCACCACTGTTGATTGGGGACATATGAGCGATTGGGTTAGAGAGTGAATATAGAGTGTTTTAAATGGTTTTTATGTGGAGTTCAATAGCGTATTTCATCTGTTTTTTAGCTGTAGAAAAAAACTCACGGTTCATTTGTGAGTTTCTTGTAATATCTTTTTTATGCGGTAATTACGAGTTGTCGAAATTTTCTACAACAAATAATGCATTGCTGGTTTTTGAAAAGATGTTGGAGCAGGTAGCCCCCTGCGGGGATTAGCCTCCAAGCCTTTCACCTATCGCGCTCAAAGAGCGACCCACGAGGGGAGCTTCCGCTTCTGGTTCAAGAGCTTGGAGCAGGTAACGGGAGTCGAACCCGTATCTCGTCCTTGGCAAGGACGCATAATAGCCGCTATACTATACCTGCAAATGGCTTACTGATCTGATTTTTATCTTCTAAATGGTGGTCGGCCTCCGCCTGGTCTACCGCCGCCGAATCCTCCTCGTGATGGTGGTCGTGGTGCAAGTTTCGTGTCTTCAAATCCTGGAAGGGTTGCTTTGTGTGAGAGATTGTAGCGTCCTGCGTCGTCAATTTCCATCAATTTTACTCGCATCTTGTCGCCGACATTTACGACATCTTCGACGCGGTCGACGCGGTCAGCTGAGAGCTGTGAGATGTGAACGAGACCTTCCTTTCCTGGAGCAATTTCAACGAAGGCACCGAACTCCATGAGTCGGGTAACCGTTCCATCAAATATCTCACCAGCGAGCGGAATATAAACGAGTGAGCGAACCCAATCGGCTGCCTTTTTACCATTCTCTTGATTTGGAGAGGTGATGAAGACGAGACCTGACTGATCGATATCAATCGTCACTCCACACTCTGCGGTAATTTTCTGAATCGTCTCTCCACCCTTGCCAATAACGGTTCGGATCTGCTCAACGTCGATCTTGATTGTCTCGATCATTGGAGCGTACTTTGACATTTCTGCTCGAGGAGCTGGAATGACCGACTCCATAGCATCAAGGAGCGCGAATCGTCCAACCTTTGCCCGCTCGAGTGCCTCTCGCATAATCGCAAGTGTCAGACCTTTTACTTTAATATCCATCTGGAGAGCGGTAATACCGACGCGGCTTCCGGTGACCTTGAAGTCCATATCTCCCGCGAAGTCTTCGAGACCCTGAATGTCCGTAAGAATCTTGTATTTTCCTGTTCCGTCGGTGACGAGTCCCATGGCGATACCGGCGACGTGTCCTGAAATCTTGATACCTGCGTCCATGAGTGCGAGTGATGATCCGCAGACTGATGCCATTGAGCTTGAGCCGTTACAGCTGAGCGTCTCTGACACCACCCACATTGCGTATGGGCAGTCTTCTTTTGGCGGAAGAACAGCAAGGAGCGCACGTTCTGCGAGATCTCCGTGACCGATCTCTCGGCGTGAAGGTGACCGCATCATTTTGATATCTCCAACCGAGTATGGAGGGAAGTTGTAGTGGTGCATGTATCGCTTTTCGATGTCGCGGTCCATGGTATCGATCGTCTGAGCATCCCCAGGAGCGCCGAGCGTTGCGATGGAAAGAACCTGAGTCTCTCCACGCTTGAAGAGGCCTGTTCCGTGTGTTCGTGGAAGTACTCCAACTTCGATATTGAGAGGCCGAATTTCGTCGAGCTTTCGTCCGTCGATACGAAGTTCTTGTTCAAGGATGAGTCTTCGCATTCGCTTCTCGGACATCTTCGTAAGCTTTTCGTTGATCTGTCCTTTTGAGAACGATCCGTCAGCAATTTTTTCTGCAAATACCTCGTAAGCTTCATTGACCAGCTTCTTGTACGACTTCTTGTGATTCTTCTTGCTGGTTCCATCGATCGTTGCGAGCTTCTCTTCCGTTGCAAATACCTCAACCGCTGCGAGCATATCTGGATTTGGCTCGATAAGGGTGTAGGTTTTTTTCGTAATATTTAATTTCGAGGCGAATTCGAGCTGGAATTTGCAGAGCTCCTTGATCTCGCTGTGTGCGAGTTCGAGTGCCTGAATCATGAGATCTTCGTCGAGCTCTTTTGAAGATGACTCTACCATCGTGATGGCGTCGAGTGTTCCTGCGACGACGATGTTTAACCTTCCTTCGTCAGCCTGTGTATAGGTAGGATTGATGATGAATTTCCATGCTCCGTCGACTTCGACATATCCGACACGAACGGCTGAGACTGGACCTTCGAAAGGTGCTCCAGAAGCCAAAAGTGCCATTGATGCGGCGTTGATAGCAGTGGTCGATGGATCAACTTCGAGGTCGGCAGAGAGGACGGTGCAGATTACCTGTACGTCATGCGTGAGACCCTTTGGAAACAGTGGTCGAAGTGGTCGGTCGATGACTCGTGAGTTCAAGGTTGCGTTCTCGGAAGGTCGTCCTTCTCGTTTGAT
>CALQZC010000053.1 GCA_943349045.1 Candidatus Peribacteria bacterium | reverse complement strand
TAGTGGTACATCAGGATAGGGACTTGAACGGATGCCTGCGGGATGAGAATTTCAGCTGGAGTTTCTGGTATTTTTGCCTGAGTACCGGCCGTGCTGTTGAGCATGGCGAGGCTGATGGCATAGGTAATCGTGATGGCTACCAGGACGGGGATTAAAAACTTCATTGAAAACTTCATCATAGTTGATAGAGGTAAATTCCCTTATCTTTTTTTACCGGTGTCTCGTGTTTGAACTCAAAGGCATTTGAGACAATTCGCGATCCTGGTCTCATTTCTTTTTTTATTTTTCGATAGAGTCGACCCATAATGTAGGGCATAGCGTAGACGCTTATCACATCAAAATTCGCAAAATCGGCGTTCCAGAAATTTTTCCAATGAATAAATGCTTTTCCGGTGAGGCCCGCTTTTCTGATGTTTCTTCGAGCGACGAGCACGAGCACTGGATTGTTTTCAAATCCGTGCGCCTCTGCACCGCACTCCGCCATTGCAATGACAACCCGTCCATCTCCCGAGCCAAGATCGGCAGTTTTTTCGCCGGGCTGAATGTCACCGAGGAGTATCATTTTTTCCACTGATGATGTTCGTGAAGGAACATATGGTGCGCCTCCCCAAACCATCGCCCCAAATGTAATAAGGACGAGAACATTAATAATCAGGACAATGATGAGAACGGTGGTCGTCATGATGCAGTGTTTTCTGAGTTTTCCGAAATTTCTTCTTCGGGGATGGGTCGTACGTATATTGTCTTGATCAGCCTATCGGTTCTTTCCTTTATCGTGAACTCAATATTACTGATGACTGTTTTATCGCCTATTTCTGGAAACTTTTCTAGCTTGTCGAGGATGAGGCCAGAGATGGTGGTGTATTGTTCATCTTCCGGGAGTATCGTATCGAAGTATCGATTGAAATCGATAATGCTTGTGTCGCCTTCAACGACGTAGACGCCCGGTTTTTCTTTTCGAATACTCTTTCGTTCCTCATCGTTTTCGTCAGATATTTCACCGACAAGTTCCTCAAGTACATCTTCGATGGTAATGAGCCCATCCACGCCACCGTGCTCATCAGTGACGATGGCGAGGTGATACTTTGATTTCTGAAATTTTCGCAGCAGCGAGCTAATTCTCTGGGTATTTGGTACGAAGTGGGGTGTCATGAGGAGCTTAGAGAAGTCTGCCCCCGTATTATTTAAAAGATCCTTGATATTGAGAATACCGATGATGTTATCAATTTGATCCTTATAAAATGGAATGCGCGAGTATCCTGATTCAATAATTTTTTCCAAACTTTCTTTATGCGGTGCACTGATATCGATGGCAAAAATTTTCGATCGAGGAGTCATTACCTGACTGGTCCAGATGTCGGTGAACTCAAAAACGTTGTCGATCATTTCGTGTTCATATTTTTCGATAATTCCTGATTTTTGGCTTTCGTGAAGCATAATTCGTATCTCATCTTCACTGAGTTTTCCTTCTGAAAAACTGGTGCTATCTCCAAATATTTTTAGAATAATATTGCTTGATAGGGTGAGGAACTTCGTTATGAGCGAAGATATTTTCGAGAGAATGTAGATTGGTTTTGCTGCGAGAAGGGCAAATGTTTCTGAAAATTTAATTCCTAATGATTTTGGCACGAGCTCGCCGAAGACGAGGGTGAGGTACGTAATTACTAGAACGATAATGATGAAACTCGTTGTTTCCGCATTTTCCGAAATGAATGGCCATGGAATCGTCTCGAGATATGGCGTGAGAGCTTGCGCTATTTTCGCGCCCGCGTAGGCGGAAGCCACCGTACTTACGAGCGTGATCCCTACCTGAATGGTTGCGAGAAATTTTTCCGGGTCTTTGTGAAATTTTTCCAGAATTTTTGCATCGCTGTTTCCATCTTTCATGAGTTGCTTAATGCGAGTTTTTCGCATCGATATAATGGCCATCTCTGTTCCCGAAAAAAATCCGTTCAGTACAATGAGCCCTATGACGATCACGATTTCTGTAAAAACTCCATTCATGACTGTCAGTATAAGGTTTTCCGAGATTCAAAGATAGTGCTATAATGATTCCTCGTACTGCTTATGCTACGTCTATGACTCGATGGATTCTCAGCTTTGCTTTCGCGGCGCTCGCTATTTTTCCTTTTTTGTCGCATGCGGCAAGCATGGATGCGATCGATTTTGTGAAGAAGGAGGGGATCATGACGGGATATCCCGATGGCTCGTTTCGACCGAAGCATGTGCTCAATCGAGCTGAGTTCGTAAAGGTACTCGTGGAGTCGACTCATGGTGAACATCCTCCGGTTCCGGCGACACTTTGTTTCCCGGATATCAAAAAGAGTGACTGGTTTGCGGGATATGTTTGCTTTGCCAAGGAGCAGGGGCTTGTCAGTGGATATAGTGATGGGAAATTTTACCCAGCGCGAGAGGTGAATCTCGCCGAGGCTTCCAAGATGATCGCCATCGCTTTCAAATTATCTCTGACGGCAGTTCCAAAAGAGGCGCCGTGGTACGAGCCGTACCTGAAGGCAGTCACCGCAACATTCTCTATTCCCGATACGTTTACCCACATCGGACAGTTGGTTCAGCGTGAACAGATTGTTGAGATCCTGTATCGGATTGTCGGAAAGGCGACTGGCCGTCCGCATGTTTCCTATGATGCGTTAAAAGTGGGTGCCTGCGTTCCACTTGGCGAAGATCTTCCGGCTAATGTTGATATGAAAAAAGTCCGTGATACTTGGCTTGGCTGGTACAACACTGCACGCGCTGCGAATGGACTTGCGCCCTATATCTACAATATTCAACTGCATCGTACCGCGATTGCCTGGTCGGAAATTTCCGAGAAACGAAATTCGATGACTCATAAGCGCGATGATCAGACGGCGTACTATGACTATGCGCGAATCCTTCAGTGGTTCAAAGATCTTGGCGTGACCTTCAAAAGTGTGAATACCGTTACCTTCACCGAAAACATCGGCTGGAGTCCGTATAGTTGCACTAAATCTGACTGTACCGAGGATGTTATCAAGGCGATTCGATACACGTTTGATTTCTATATGGCTGAAAAAAATATGGCGTACCGTCCGCACTACAACAGTCTCATGAACAAGTATTTCAAAGAAATCGGAGTGGGTATCGCGATTGATGAAGTGAAGAAAAAGCTCTACATCACGATTCATTATGCGGTTGAACCGATTGGCGCTCTCCCGGTCTGTGCCGTATAATCGTGGTATGAATATGTTCAAACCAACGGCTGCTAAAACGCCAACTGAGTATATTGCGATGATTGAGGAGCCTCGTCGTACCGAGATTAAAAAGCTGCATGCTTTTATTAAAAAAACTGTTCCGAATCTCAAGCCACTCATCATGTCGGGGATGATTGGGTATGGAAAGTATCACTACAGGTATGCCAGTGGCCGTGAAGGGGAGTGGTCAGCTATCCTTTTGGCAAGCCAGAAAAATTACATTTCTGTCTACGCATGTGGTGTCATGAATGGTAAGTATGTTGCTGAGCAATATAAGAAGCGGCTGCCGAAGGCGAATATTGGAAAGAGCTGTATTCGATTCAAAAAAGTTGAAGATATTGATCTCGATGTCCTTCGTGAAATTTTTCTTCTTGTTGAGAAAAACCCAATGGGTGCCTGATCAACTACTCTGGAATATCTGTATTTATTAGATCGGCAAATATCACCAGCCTCTTGGAGTAATCTTTTGTCGTTTTGTCCCAAACTCCTTCGCAGGTAATGATATTGAGATGGGCTTTCCCGTCATCTGAAGTGAATATTGCTGAGGTATTTGCGCCCGGATCGTATGTTTGAATTTCACGAACCACAAATGAAACGCTAGCGCTTTGATTATTGAGCACTATTATTTGTTCACCGGGT
>CALQZC010000052.1 GCA_943349045.1 Candidatus Peribacteria bacterium | reverse complement strand
TGACGAGCAGTGAAAGGAGATTCCACAAGACGGCAAGAAGGGTTGTAATACTGAAGAATCCAAAAACAAGTGTCTGATAGGAAGAGAGGTAGGGAGCCACGCGCTCGGTTTTTCCACTCACGACTCCCTCAGTAACCGTGGCAGGATTTTTTGAGTAAAAAGAAAGATTTCCACGAATTTTTGCGGTAGGCCCAACGCTCAAGTAGTCGCTCGCATGGATGAGTACGTTGCCAGTAACCCATCCCTTGATGTTCATCACACGGGCTGTTCCTTTCACATCTTCAGAGACATTCCCCTCGAGGGTCACCATACTCCCGTGAGTCATGACGCTTCCGCCAACCGTAGCTGTTCGTGAAAGGTTAAGTATCGCACCAGCCATCACGACATCGTCTTTGATATTTCCAGAAATAGTGACCATGCCACCCGCGACACGAAGGTCATCACCGACATTTCCATGGATAGTAACCATGCCGCCGAGAACCAAAACATCACCAGAAACGTCCTCATAGACGTTCACCGTGCCACCAAGAATGACGAGATCGCCATTAATCGGTTGATCAATATTCACCTCCTTGCCGGCGACATAGACATCGTCCGTGACCGGACTCTTCAGTGAAACATTCACACCAGAAAATGCCGAATAAGCACCGACAGAAGTGACTGAGAGAAGTGCAATAAGGAGACTCGTGAGGATACGTCGTTTCATGTATTGAGTATAGCGCTATTTTTTCAAAAGCGCCACGGTTTCGATGTGCGCGGTTTGTGGAAACTGGTCGAAGGCGCGAACGAATGTGAGCGCGTACCCGTGTGAGGCAAAAAGTTTTGCGTCCCGTGCAAAGGTTGCCGGATTGCATGAAACATAGATAATGGCCCGTGGGGCCGCTTGTATAATCTGTTCAACAACTTTTTCTTCTACGCCGCTTCGCGGCGGATCCACAACAATCACATCCGCGGCATGCGTCGTTGCCAGCTCATCAAGAATTTTTTTCACATCACCGACGAAGAACTCAATATTCTTCACCTCGTTGAGCGTCGCATTTTCTTTCGCACTCTCAATTGCCGAGGCGTTGAGTTCTACACCAACAACACTGCGAACCGCATGACTCAGCACCATACCAATCGTTCCCGTTCCACAGTAGAGATCATAGACTCGCATACCGGCAAGCTCCTCAGCAGAAAAATGTTCACGTAGCAGCGCCAAGCCCTGCCCATAAATCTTTTCCGCCATCATCGTATTCGGCTGGAAAAAAGCCTGCGGCTTGACCTGAAACTTCAACCGTAACTCATCAATCCACAGCTCTTCAAGATAGAATTCTTTGCCTCGTAACACAGAAACCTCCCATCGCTTCGGCGTTCCTTTTTGTTCATGCACGATCACCCGAACCACCGATACTATCTCTGGAAATTCGCTCACCACTTTCAAAAACGCCTCCGTATCAAACTCCTCCGGCGTCGTCTGCACGATGACCATCATCTCACCCGTCCGCTTTCCCTCGCGCACATAGACGGAATGAACCAAGCCACGATGCGTCTTTGAATTATAAGAAACCGCGACACCCTTTTTGTGTAACTCAAAAAAATAGGCACGCACCGCCTTGAAAATCTTCACACTCGGCTCCGACTGTAAAAAACACTCCTGCACATTGACGGTATCGTAGTGCATATGTCGGACATGGAAGCCACCTGACAGAGCTCCATCCAGTCCAACAGAAAAACTCCACTCCATTTTATTTCGATAGAACCATGGATCGTCACAACCGGTAATACCAGTAAAAATTCCACCCAACATCTCATCAGAAAATCCACCAACATGCCGAAGCGTCTCTCGCACGAGCTGCTCTTTCCACGCGAGCTGCTTCTCATACGGCAGAAACTGCCACGAACACCCACCACATATACCAAAATGCTGACATCGGGCCGTCACACGTTCATCAGATAGTTTTGTAATCTGCTGAACCCGCCCCTCCCCAAACGAACTCTTTTTCTTCACCAGTCGCACCTCCGCCTCATCGCCCACGCACACATCATCGACAAACACGGGAATCCGTCGGGCGTCAACACCGTCATGCGCCAGACTCTCTACGAACGCCAAGCCCTGTCCGCCCAGCGCAAACTTCTCGATCGTTACTGATGTGATATCACCTTTCTTCATGGATTTTATGGCAAGGAGAATGGGCCGCTGTCCGATTGTACAGCAAAAAGACAGCAAAAACGATACTCACTTAAGAAAAAAAGAGTGTATAATAGGGATATGAAAACACAAGAAATCAGAGTAGGAAATGTATTCAACGCACATAGGGATAATAAAGGTAAAGGCGTAAAGATTGATAATCTCATTAATACACTAAGTTTTATGGCTAAAGTAGAAATCTATACCAAGCAATTTTGCCCATACTGCACCGCGGCAAAGGCGCTTCTGGACAGCAAGAATATAACGTATGAGGAGATTGACGCTGAGTTTGACGAAGAGCGAAAGGCTGAAATGATCCAGCGATCAGGCGGCCGTCGTACCTTTCCAGAGATTTTTATCAACGGAAAACACGTTGGGGGATTTGATGATCTAAACGCCCTCGAGCAAACCGGAAAACTCGACGAACTTTTACAACAACCAGATGTCTAAAAAAAATCTCATTCTCATCGCAACACTCAGTATCGCGCTGCTCTTCGTGGCATCGACGAAGTTTATGAATGTGAAAGAGGAGTTTGCAGAAAAGCTGGTGAATTACGCCGATGGAACAAAGGTGAATGTCATGGCCGCACTGCCTCAGAAAAAGTACATCAAGATGCTCTTTCTTGGAGATATCATGATGGGTCGGTACGTTCGCACGCTCATGGAAAAAAGCCGCAACCTCGACTATCCATTTCTCGAAGCACAGAAAAATAGTAGCTTCCTTCAGGGATATTTCGACCGTGTCATCGCGAATCTCGAGGGCCCAATTGTCGCCGTTCCAAATCGTGCACAGACCGGAACAAACTTTGGATTTGCGCCTGACACGGCAGAAATCGTCAAACGTAACGGCGTCGATATCGTCTCAATCGCCAACAACCACACCCTCGATCAGGGTCAGAAAGGCCTTGAATCGACGAAAAAGTACCTGAACGAGGCTGGTCTCCCATTCTTCGGGCACCCGATTCTCCCGACCGAGGCAGACACGCACTTCGAAACCATCGACAACAAAACCTTCGCCTTCATAGGATTTCATGATGCCACTCGTCGTCTTGACGACAACGGCGCCCGTTCCCTTCTTCAAAGTATAGATTCCAAAGTCGATTATACCATCGTCTTCATTCATTGGGGCCCCGAGTACCAGAAAAATCCATCCGCACGCCAACAGCAGCTCGCGCACCTCTTCATCGACAACGGCGCCGATCTCGTGATCGGCCATCATCCCCACATTCCCCAAACCCGCGAAACCTACAACGGTGTCGAAATTATCTACTCCCTCGGCAACTTCATCTTCGACCAGTACTGGAGCGACATGACCCAACATGGCCTCACCATCGAAGCTATTTTCTCTACCGACCCCAACGACAAAACCATCCAGATCTTCGAGCATCCCGTTGATCTACCGAAGAGCCAGCCGCGCTGGAAACAGTAATTACTGCTTTCCGAGATCTTCCATTCTACCTCTTACGGCACTGCTCACCGCAGAAACGCTTCCATCATCAGGCTCCTGGATATTTTCAGGTGGCATCAGTCTCTCTCGTATTGTCTCATCCAGATGCGGATTATCCAGAAGGGCGTCACGAACGACCGCACTGTCATGCTCAGCGAGCGCAGCCTGCTCCTCAACATCACGTGTGATAACTGCCCGCTCAGCGAGTTCGGCATTCGTAAGGCCTGAAAGTTCTTCTAGAGGTACCATAAGAAGCGAGTTTAGCGGGAAAGGATAGTAAAATCAATCTTTAATTTTTTACAGGCTGCCTGGATTCTATCAACAGGTAAGCCATTTCCAAGCATGAGTCGAATATGATTTTTCATCCAGTGCTTTTCAGAGCTATAGGAGAGAGTAATAAATCGATCAGTGCCAGGATCAATCCACTTCATATGTCCTCCCTTTCCTTCGTCGGGTATTTTCCTGAGTCCACAAGCTCGATAGAACTCTTCGAGTTGCCGTTGATCAAAGAGGAGATTTGCCGCATGGAACCGAACAGGCGACTCAGAAGGAGCGGGAGCGGCCTCGGAAGCTTTCTGCACGGGAGTGGAAGGAGTGAGAGGCGTCTGGAAATACGCATAGATCTGATGAATAACATACGCATACAGTGGCTCATGGGCAACTGACTCATAGAGAGCACGAAAAATTGCTCCTCGGTCGCGTACGGGCACTCTCTTCTCGAGCAGATAAATGATTTCATCGATGTCGGCCTGAAGCTTGGTTTGTCCAAAACACTGCTCAACGAGTTCAGGATGTTCCTGGTAAGTTTTCTCATGAGCGAAAGGCTCGAGCATATCGAGAAGGCACTGGAGATAGTCAGTTGCTTCCGGCGCAACCAGGTTCAGACGTCCCATAGCCGCCTTAAGGGGCGATCGAGAAGCGGGGGTTGGAGAGGACGGAAGTTTCATATCTTGTAATTATACCATAAAATAGGTCAAAGGGTACAGGAAAGGACGACGGACTGGTCTCTAAAGCCAAAATGTGCTATAATAAAAAGAAATAAAAAACCAAAAACCTTGAACTACTCCCACCACATTATTCACAACTTTCCACCGGACTATCCATGGTGGAAAAAGCTCCTGGCGAATATCGTCTTCTTTGTTGGCGGTATGATTATCTATGATCGAAAAAATCTTCTGAATAATTGGGACTTTCTCCGTGCCACGCGTAAGCTCAAGAAAGGCGACATCGTGCTCGTTGGTGGTCTGCGAAGGCTGACCAGTTTCGTGATCAAAGGTCTCGTAACCCACTCGCTCATCTATGTTGGCGGGCGTCGATTTGTACATTCGGTAGCGGATGGCGTCGAGTTCGCTTCGTTGCAAGATGTTTTCTGTGAATACGACACGATGATTATTCT
>CALQZC010000051.1 GCA_943349045.1 Candidatus Peribacteria bacterium | reverse complement strand
GGAATACATCTCTCAAAACACTCATCTCTACCGATCTCAGCAAGATGACGCACGATCAACTTCGTCAGTTCATTCTCAAACTCAGCGGAAAATATAATCATCGACTGGCATTTATTTTCCAGATCAAGGATCACCGCATCCCATGGTTCGATATTATTACGGAAATTTATGAGCGAACGGGTGCGATCGACAAGGGTCGATTTAAGGCTCGCCTCTACGACGATATTGGTGGCATCCAGTATTCTGGATTTGATTTTGACGGCACGACAGGCCGCATTACGATCAGCGGAAATGTGAAGGACTTCGACGGAATTAATTTCACCATCATGGCTGGACTCATCGAAGAGCTCGAGAGTTCACGCCGATTCAAGGATGTCGAGATGCGAAACTTCTCAAAGAACTTTACAGAAAAAGAGGGCTTCGAGGGAAGTTTCAAAATTGATCTTTCGATTCAAAAATATGACGAGAGTGACCCACGTGATAAGGGTGTCGATATTGAAAAACTTCCTAATATTTTTAACTAATGGACACAACCAATACACAGATCGGATCACCAGCCTTCATACGACAACACTACCTCAGTCGCAGCATCAAGCTATACCTTATTGGTATCGTGATTGTTGGACTTGGTGTCGCCTACTATGGCATCGAGTCGTTCCTCGATTACTCTGAAAAACGTGGAGTCGTTGAGCAAAGTCAGTCGCTGCTTGCGAACCTTACGAAGGAACAAAAAAAGGAGATGGATGGCCTCAATGCCATCAAGGTCGAGTATAAAGATCGTGATGCCGCCATGGAGGGCGAGCTGAACAGTGTTTTCCCTATTCAAGAAAATTATACTGAAGTTACTAAAATTCTCGATGACTACTTTTTCTCAAAAAACAAACCCAGCAATCCTCTGATTGCGACCGATGTGCAGTTTGGATCACCGGTGAGTGAGGCAGGATCGAAGTACGATATTCTCCCTATTAGTATGAATATCACGGCTTCTGAAGCCAACTTCTACGACTTTCTCCGCTTCGTCCAGGGCTCAGGAACGCTGTCGAAAAAATTGCGACTCCTCGATCTCAAATCAATTCAATTAAATTTTTCTGAGGACGAGAGTGCGAGTGCGAAGAAGTCAATTCAGTTCCGCGCAGAGGTGAGCGCCTACTTCCAGAAAACAAAAAAGTAATACATAATAATGATCGATAACACCAAATTTCAACAACTCAAGGACTCGATTCTTGCTGGAAATATTCCCCAGTTGGCGTTGATGATGATCAGTCTGGCGCTCGATATGCGATCCAGTGATATTCATATCGAACCTGAGGAAAAGCACATCCGTGTGCGGTATCGCGTGGATGGTGTGCTACAGGAAATCGTTGAGTATCCTACCAATATTCACCCGGCGGTGGTTTCAAGAATTAAAATTATGTCCAACTTGAAAATTGATGAGCAGCGCATTCCACAAGATGGACGCTGTGAAGTTACTTCAAAAGATAATCGCGAGATGGATCTCCGTGTTTCTACGTTCCCAACCGTGAATGGTGAAAAGATCGTGATGCGTATTCAGGACAAGTCCCGAAAGATTCCTGATCTCAGTGAGATTGGCATGGAGGGAAATAATTTCAAATATCTTATGGAGGGTCTCGACTCGCCGAATGGTATTATCCTTAATACTGGTCCGACGGGTTCTGGTAAGACGACAACCTTATATTGCTGCTTGAATAAGCTCAATACCGTGGATGTGAACATTCTCACGATTGAGGATCCGGTGGAAATTCAGATGGATGGCTTGAGCCAGAGTCAGGTGCATCACGATATTCAGTATAATTTTGCGACGGGTATGCGCGCGGCGCTTCGTCAGGATCCGGACATCATCATGGTCGGTGAAATTCGTGATCGGGAAACGGTCGATATTGCGATTGAGGCTTCGCTGACGGGTCACCTCGTGCTGAGTACGGTCCATACGAATAGTGCCGTTGAGACGTTAACTCGTATTGAAAATATGGATGTTCCCGAGTTTCTCGTGGCGTCGACGATTGAGGTGATTATCGCCCAACGTCTCGTGCGAAAATTGTGCACGGCGTGTAAAGTCGTGGCGACTGAGCCGGTGAACCCTCTCCTTGTTGAGCAAATTGGCAAGGCGTTAACGGGTATTGATGCCAAGTTCCCTGAGCTCGACAAGGCGCTTCTGAGCACGAAGCAGTTCTATGTTCCGAAGGGATGTGATCAGTGTAATAATATAGGATACTTTGGACGAACGGCGATCTATGAGGTGTTGCGAATGAATAATGCGCTGCGAAAGATGATTCTGGATAAGGCCTCGGCGATCGATATCGAGAAGGCCGCTATTAAAGAAGGTATGATCACGCTCGAACAGGATGGCCTCGTGAAGGCGCTGAAGGGTGTCACCTCTTTGGAAGAAATTTACAGCGTAGCACGTAAAGTCGAAGACTATGTCTAATACGATACAGCAGCCATTTTCGTTGGATAGTAGTGGGGATGCTTTCAAGATGAAGCCTGTTTCGCCGAATACTGATTCGTCAGGAAGCACCACTGCACCTTCCGACCCCACTCAAACCCTGACTATCGACATCGCCGAGGTTTCGATGGTAAAGAAGCTCATCGAGCAGGAGCGACTTCGATATGGAAAACTCACGGGAAATCCGTTGGTGGACTTCTTTTATCGAATTAATGACTGGCTTATTTCCCAGTCAAAAGTCACGGTCAAAGATCTCGCGGCGTTTTTCCGACTTCTCGCGGTGATGCTCAATGCGGGTGTTCCCCTGATTCGCTCGCTCGAGACCCTCGCGGCTCAGACGTCTGGTAATCCGAAGCTCAGTAGAATTGTCTCAGAAATAGGCCAAAAAATCGAACAGGGCAAAAGTCTTTCGGACTCGATGAAACAGTATCCGGATGTCTTTGATGAGTCGCAAATTGGTATGACAAAGTCGGGTGAGGCCACGGGCCAGCTCAATAATGTCCTTACCGGACTGGCTGATCGACTCGAAAAAAGTGCGTCGCTTCATGGAAAAATTGTTGGTGCGATGATCTATCCACTCGTGATTATTGGCCTTCTCATCGCGGTTATTTCGATCATGATGATCGTGGTGGTTCCGAAGATGACCGAGTTCTTTACCCAAAGTGGTAAGGCACTTCCGATGCCGACACAGGTGCTGCTCGCGATCAGTGGCTTTTTCCAAAACTACTGGATGGTGACGATGGTCGGACTTGTCCTTCTCTTTTTCGCCGTCGGTTCCTGGAAAAAAACCGTTATCGGAAAGTACCAGTGGGACCTTCTTATTTTGCGACTTCCCCTTTTTGGGAAACTCATGATTAAGGGCTTGCTCGCGAGATTTTCTCGACTGTTGAGTGATCTGCTTGAGAGTGGTGTTCCGGTCGTGCAGTCACTCCAAATTATTGCGAATGCGATTGGAAACGAGGCGTACCGACAGCGACTTCTCGTTGCCGCACAGGATGTGGAACAGGGTATTCCCCTTGCTGAGGCGCTCAATGAGCCATTTCTCTTCCCGGTTGTCCTGATCAATATGATCGAGATCGGTGAGCAGACCGCGCACCTCGATGTCGTCACGGAAAAAGTTGCCAACCTCTATGATGACGAAGTTGACTCGATGGTCAAAGGTCTCACGAAAACATTTGAGCCAGTCTTGATTATCGTCATCGGTGTCGTCGTCGGCGGTATGGTCGCGGCTATCATGCTTCCGATTATGGATCTTTCCAATATTGCGGAGGGGTAGCGCTCTTTTCATAAAAACTTCATCTGCTTCCCGAGACTATCCAGCTCTTCTTTCGTGTAGTGGTGGCCGACTTTTTTTATTTCAAAGAAGAAATAGACGATGACGAGAATCCAGGCGATAACCTGTTCACCGCCGCCGCCGAAACTTTTACTTATGAAAACTACAATCACCGTTGGAAACATAACCGCGAACATAAGCAGTAACCTCCCAATACCAATATAAAATGCTTCGGTAACGGTGCGTTTCGCGTGTTGTATTCGATCAACGATGATACTCATCATATGCCGGCCTGCGGAAACGATGAGGAATAATTTTGCGCCCATGAAAGCATTATCGAGCGACGACTGCCACTCCAGCTCCATAATCATACCCATAGCCATAAGGAGAATAAAACTCCAAACAAACATTCCCATGCCATAAAAGAAAAAGTGCATCACGAGGGCTCGTGTCTTTTTTCCCTCTGCCAGGGCGATCCGCACAAAGCCAAATGGATAGTAAATAATCAGGCTCAGCCAGAGGAAAAAGATGGCCTCCGAGATCGACCAGCCTAAAAAGAGCATTCCATAGCTGAAATAGGCAAGTTCGACGAGGGCGAGATAGCGGCTGAGTGGGGGCATGTGGGTTCAGTTTATCATTAGACTCCTCTTTTATGCTATAATATTTTCATGACATGGGACTATCATTTAAAAGACTATAAGAAGCAAGCAAACGTTGATCCAGTCTGGCATCTCGAGCGGATGATTCGATATGGACTCGGTGGAGAAAAGATACGGAGGGAGGATTTGAAAAAATATCTTCCAGAGCTTAAGATTGCACCTCAGCAAAAAATATTTTTACAGCTTCTTCTTGATGAAACACATTCTCCTCACCCCGGCACAAAAAAACGTCATCAAGGCCGTAGGCCGTGAGCCTCAGCCTCCCAAAAATGCTTGTCCGACCACTTGATCGTACCCGTCTCGCTATTAGAATGCAGGATGGAAAATGACGATCGTACCAAAAAGGTAAATAAAACTTACTATTTCAGCTTTAAAATAGCTGTTTTAGGTTTGTTTACTTTCGTCTGAGGTAAACAAATTCTTTTCATCTTCAGTCGGCAATCTATATTTGACGTTCTTTTTTGCCCCAGTAATGGGCACTATCTTTGTTAACACCCGTTTCTTAACCCATTTATTGAAGAGCTTTGAAACTTTTACCGTATCTGCTGCCTTCAAGACTTCTCGAGCGATCTTGTTTGTTATATATTCATTTTTCAGTAGATAGTGAGATACCTTATCCCATTCCGTAGGAGGCCTTTCATTCAACAACACAACCTCTAGGGCGTCTTGTAATGTCGGATAAGTAATGAAAAGAGGCGGGTACAGATTTGCATTGGTCATGACAGATCGCATGGCCTTGATACCCTCGTTCTGATCCAGATTGGGTGGATCAGGGAATTCACGCAAATGTTTCACGAGTAAATCGTTCCTATAGCCGAGGGCTCTGACACGGCCAATGTTTGAGGGCGTAATATTGAAAGGTAAAAGTCCGGGACTGTGCACCTCCACCCTGTCCTCAAAAATCTTAATTTCTATGTCTCTTTTTGTGTAGTAGTCTCGATGAATTACGGCATTGGTGATGGCTTCCTTAATAGCTCTTTCGGGAATTTGATATTTCGTAACGAAACCGGAAGGAACAGTTATGCCACTCCGAAGTAAATCGAGCACATATTCATGAGCATCCCTGATCTGCTTAATAAGAGGACCTGT
>CALQZC010000050.1 GCA_943349045.1 Candidatus Peribacteria bacterium | reverse complement strand
TCAGCAGTCAAAAGGAGTACGAACGAAATAATAGCGACAGCAATCAGCTCAAAGAATCCCTTCCGAGCATATTCCGCATACGTAAATCCCTGAGCCGCAATGCTACCTTCACCACCAAAAAGATAGGTCAGCTGAACAAGAATAAATGTAAAAAAGAGCGCATTGACGGCGCCGAGAAGTATGGAAATTTCGATATGACCAACCGTACGTGCTGCATCGACTGCTGCAGGAAGAGCTGCTGGATCTTCTTTTTTTCCAAAAATATAGGCATACGCACCAATGAAAGCAAACGTGATGCACAGGACAAGAATGAACCGAGAAGCAATTTCAGGATCGAGATGGGTAGGGATTAAGTTCAAAAGGTACTTCTGGAAAATAAGGTCAGCCGAAGAGAAAAGCACTAAGAAAATAAGAAGAACAGGAATAGTCATGACAATTCCCTTAATGACCTGGCCGGAAATTTTTGACCTCACGCCAGTCCTACTAAATTTAAAAATATTTGGTATCGTCTCAAAGAAAGGCACAATAAATTTAAATGGAAGAAAAACAATTTTCAGATAATCACCTCCCAAAAAATTCTTGAGGAGTTTCATAAACGACACCTCGGCAATAAGCAATAATAATGAAAGGCTGCCAACGACATTCAAAAAAGTAAGAAGCACACTTGATCGGACGAATACCATCGAACTAAAAAACATAAGTGGCATCAAAAGCCAGAGCACCTGCTTACTTATTTGTTTTTTCGAATATGTCGAGATAATGAATAATCCTACAAGTACGAGAAGAATATATATTGGAAATCCAATGCCGGGAATTTTTTCATAGAAAAAATAATCAAAAAACACGCCAAGCAGAAAAGAAATTCCTGCTATCAGCGGAGCCTTTACGGATATATTTGATAGCGAACTCTGAGTATCCATAGATTTCAATATATTTGGTGGAGACGATGGGACTTGAACCCACGACCCCCGTCATGCCATGACGATGCTCTAGCCAACTGAGCTACGTCCCCACGAGTGATCGCGGGAGAAGTATACACTACTCCATCCGTCCTGCAAGTTGAGCAACAGCGGCCAATGCAGCAGTTTCTGAGCGCAAAATTCGCTTTCCAAGACCAACAGCCGTAGCACCATGTTCTCGCGCAAACGCAACCTCCTGATCCAAAAATCCACCTTCTGGACCGATACAGATCGTTGTAGTCTTTTCGCCACCGTATGATTCTGACAAACTCGCAGAATGCTCGAAGTGAGGAATAAAAATGTGCGACTGTGTAATTTCCGGAACTAAAAATAATTTCTCAAACTTGACCGGCTCATGAAGTACGGGAACCTTGACTCTTCCGCTCTGCTCAACCGCCTCAAGAATAATTCGCTGAAGACGATCAAATTTATGAAGACTCTCACGCTCCGTTCGTTTTGTAATAATGGGGTAGAAGTCACTTACGCCGAGCTCTGTCCCCTTTTGAAGAATCAATTCGAACTTGTCAGGACTCTTCAGAATACTTTGAGCAAGAATAATCTTCACAGGAAGTTCCGTATCACACACTCGAACACTCGTAATGTTTCCCTGAATAATTTTTGGCAAAATCGAAGTAATCTCGCCAGCATACTCCTTACCATCATCATGAAAAAGAATCACTTTCTCGCCCGTACGGAATCGCAAAACTTTCGTCCACTGATGAACAAGGTCCTCAGAGATAATTACAAAAACATGCTCATCTACAACGTCACCTTCTCTAAGAAAAAATCGATGCATGGGTTTCAGAAAATATTAGCCAACAAAATCACCGACGAAGTAGCCGAGGAATGCAGAAACCAAACCAATCACAAGAAGTTGTGTTCCGCTTTTTATCCAAGAGCCAACCGTGATCTTCGCCTTGTAAGCACCAGCAGCAAAAAGAATGACTCCAGAGAAAATAATCGACGCAATAACGCTGGTACGTATATCAAAAAAGAAGAATGGCAGAAGTGGAACAAACGACCCAACAAGTGAAGAGATTCCGACAATAATGGCCGAAGAAAAAGCACCCTTGCGATCGGCAGGTGCAAGTCGAAGCTCTTCCATCATCATCACCTCAACCCAGTGCTCCTTATTGGAAGTAATTTTTTTGACGATATCGTTCAGAAGTTTTCCCTTGAATCCGCGCGCTGCATAAATATCTCGAATCTCCTGAATCTCTTCTTCCGGATTCTGTTCGATAGAACGAATCTCATTCTCCCGCTCGCTCTCATAATATTCTGCGTGAGCCATGGTCGACGTGTAGGCAACCGCGGCCATCGAGATAGACTCAGCAAACGTCGCGGCAAGTCCACCAGCCATGATAATGCGCATCTCATCCGTTGCCGCAGCAAGACCAAGTACCACACCAAGAACGTTAACAAGTCCATCCTGGCCTCCGAGAATCATATCTTTCAGATTGGCAGCGATCTTTTTGACCATATGGCATCATTATAACAGAGACAAACTAATATGGGAACCGCCACCCATCGCCCACCGAATAGCCTCATAGGTAGCGAGATGGGCGAGAAGCTCATTATGCCCAGCACGGGTAGCCACCCGAAAGCCAAAGTGAGAGGTATTCAAAGCTGGAATATCCAGAGTCGCCATCGCCTCCTCCCATTCTCCAAACGGTATGCTCGAGGCAATAGCCACAAAACCGGGACCGGCAGCATCGGTCTTCAAACCTCCCCGCAAAGGAGATAGGCGACTCACTGCGCCGACAACTCCCCATTTTTTCACGGAATCTGAAGAGGCATACCTTTCCCACTCCCGATTCAGCACAGATAAAAACTCACTCTTCGGCTGCAAATCTCGAAACTGCGGAATAAGTTTCGGCGAAACCACGACTCCCCCATGCGGCGTCCCAACCGTGACGACGGTGTGCACCGAGTCCCACGTCTCTTGATCAAGCGTCATCGCACGACGCGCCACCAATCCACCCATACTATGAGCAACCAGGACGACTTTTGGCTGACCTGTGAGTTTCTGGATGAGGCGAATCATCCCCTGAAGCCTCACCGCATACTCCTCAAGATGTCCAAAAAAACTCTCCTGCAAGGGTCGATCAAGATAATACGAGACATTCCAAAAAGAGGGCATGTCCTCTGAAATCGCACCGTCAAAATTATGAAAAATCTTCTCCTTCGTCTGATACCTCATCTCATAGTGAGGCGCCTCCCCTTTCATCTTCAAAATCGCCGGTGTCCACGGCGCAAAATCCGCCGCAATACCATGGATAAAAATCACAGGAACCATTATTACCGTCCGTTCAATAAATTTCCAACAATTGATCCAAGTCGCTTCACCTCACCTCCACTCGAGGCAGATCCGCTTGCTGCAGCGTGAATTCGATCAGCGATGCGCGCAAATGGAAGGCTCTGAAGATGAACCGTACCAGGTCCAGTGAGAACCGCGTAAAATAATCCTTCACCACCAAAAAGCGAGTTCTTGAACCCGCCCATAAATTGAATATCGTACTGAACATCTTTCGTGAAACCTGCAAGACAACCAGTATCAACTCGTAAAACTTCACCAGGTGCAAGTTTTTTTTCAATAAGTGTTCCACCGATATGCACAAAAGCAAGTCCACTTCCTGATAGCTTCTGAAGAATAAAACCTTCACCACCAAAAAGACCTGCACCAATTTTTTTCGTAAAGGCGATCTCAACATCAACGTCTCCAAGTGAACAGAGATAACTATCACGCTGACAGGTATATTCACCACCAATATCAGCTAGGTTGATCGGGATGAGAACACCTGGATATGGAGCTGCAAAAGCAAGTTTCGCAGGCATCGAAGATGTATTGGTAAAGGTCGTAATAAAGAGACCTTCACCCATAAGCATTCGCTTCACACCTTTAAAAAGACCACCCTCCATATTGGTGTTCACTTCAATACCGGCATCAAGATACAGCATCGAACCTGTCTCTGCTCGAACAGACTCCCCCGGTTCAAGAGTTACCTCAAGAGCCTGGAGATCTCCGCCGATAATGCGATATTTCTCGTTTGGAGTTATTTGATTCATAAAAATCTGCTGGTGGAGACGACGGGACTTGAACCCACAACCCCCTGCTTGCAAAGCAGGTGCTCTAGCCAATTGAGCTACGTCCCCACGCGGTTAGAAAACGAATCTGTAAAAGAAAAAGCCCAAGAAAGGGCTTCCGGGCCTCGACGGCACGTGCCTGCTGGCCCGCCTTTCGGCGCTTTTAACATCCAAAATGTAGTAGAGAAGTCTAGGAGCAAACTTTCAGACCCGAAGGTCCAAAAGTCGACCTATCCAAACCCCCGAAGGGAGATGGACTATTTCCTCTGTAAAAGAGGTATTCCATCCGCAGGTTCTCCTACGGATACCTTGTTACGACTTAGCTCCAGTCAGAAATTTCACCCTAGGTCCACCGAAGTGGAACTTCAGATGCCACTTCCTCCCATAGCTTGACGGGCGGTGAGTACAAAGCCCAGGAACATATTCAACGCGCCATACATGATACGCGTTTACTAGCGAATCCAGCTTCATGAGGGCGAGTTGCAGCCCTCAATCCGAACTTAGATTGGTTTTGGGGATTTGCTCCGGATTACTCCATTGCGTCCCATTATACCAACCATTGTAGCACCTGTGTAGCCCAGGGCATAAGGGCCATGCTGATTTGACGTCATCCCCACCTTCCTCCTCGTTGGCCGAGGCAGTCTCATGTGAATATTCAACACATGACGAGGGTTGCGCTCGTTGACGGACTTAACCGAACACCTCAAGGCACGAGCTGACGACAACCATGCAGCACCTGTCTTAGAGCTCCTTGCGGCACTTTCACCTTTCGGCGAAATTCTCTAGATGTCAAGCCCTGGTAAGGTTTCTCGTTTGTTATCGAATTAAACCAGATGCTCCTCCGCTTGTGTGGGCTCCCGTCTATTCCTTTGAGTTTTAGTCTTGCGACCGTACTACCCAGGCGGATTACTTAATGCGTTTGCGACGGCACAGATTCAGGTCGAGCCGAACCTACACCTAGTAATCATAGTTTAGGGCGTGGACTACAAGGGTATCTAATCCTTTTCGCTCCCCACGCTTTCGTTCATAAGTGTCAGAAACTTGCCAGCAAGCTGCTTTCGCTTTTGGTGTTCCTTTGCGTATCAACGGATTTTACCCCTACACGCAAAATTCCACTTGCCTTTCAAGATCTCGAGTCTTTCAGTATCGAATACCGGACTGAAGTTAAGCTTCAGGCTTTGACATCCGACTTAAGAGACCACCTGAGAACACTTTACGCCCAATAATTCCGGATAACGCTTGCACCCTCCGTCTTACCGCGGCTGCTGGCACGGAGTTAGCCGGTGCTTATTCCTGAGGTACAATCAGAATTTTTCCCTCAGAAAAGAACTTTACGATCTTCCGACCTTCATCGTTCACGCGGTGTCGCTTCGTCAGGGTTTCCCCCATTGCGAAAGATTCCTTACTGCTGCCTCCCGTAGGAGTGGGAACCGTGTCTCAGTTTCCCTGTGACTGATCATCCTCTCAG
>CALQZC010000049.1 GCA_943349045.1 Candidatus Peribacteria bacterium | reverse complement strand
GATTTTTACGAATGGGTTTTCGATGTGTCGGGCGCTCCACTTGAGGACTTCGTAGGCGACGCCACCGATAAGTGGGAGCCATGCAAGACGGAGGAAGAAGTTGGCGAAGAAGGTGTCCTGTTTTGGCAGGAACATGTAGGTGAAAATGGAAATCACGAAGACGATGAGAATGAAACTCGTGCCACAGCGTGGGTGGAGACGGGTCTGTTTTCGAGCGTGCTCGACGGTGAGGTCGTGGCCTTTTTCATAGGTCCAGACGGCCTTGTGTTCGGCGCCGTGGTACTCGAAGACGCGATGCATGTCCTTCGAGAGGAGCATGAGGGCGAGGTAACCAACGAAGATTCCCATCTTTAGGAGGCCGTCGATGAGATTGAAGAGCAGATAATTATCATGGATAGCCGGAATGACTTTTTCGAGTTGGGTTGTGATAAAAAGCGGTACGAACTTGAAGAGAAAAATACTGATGGCGAAGGCAAAGATCAGTGAGAAGGCGAAAAAGACGGAGTCGAGGGCGGAAGATTTTTTCTCTGGTTCCTGCGGCTCTTCATCCATAAAAATCGCGGACGAGAAGTTGAGGGCTCGGAAACCGACGACCATCATTTCACAAATTCCCACCATGCCGCGAACGAGCGGAAATGCGAGAAACTTGAGACGCTTGGTCCAGGAGGTGAACCGTTTTTTACTGAAAACGATCTCGCCTTTCGCGTTACGGACGGCGACGGCAATGTAGTTGGGGCTGCGCATCAGGACGCCTTCGAGGACGGCCTGCCCACCCGGCGCGAAGTCGATGGGAAGTTCTTTCATGTCGTGTTTATTCATGAGCCCATGTTAGCAGATATAGTCCGAAAGAGCTAAGGTTGATTCTGTCTGACGGTTTTGGTATAATTAATGCAGAAAGGTCCTCGGCCGTGGTTTATACACCACAAATTGGCGGAGGGTTTTTCTGTTATAGTGGAAAAATTGATATGAGAAATTTTTCTCCACTCTGTTTATCTTCCTTGATCTGAACTTTAAATATCTCTTTATTCCTCGTAATACCGATGAATCGGTGCAATATTTCCGATGGTTTATTTGGGTTCTCCTTTGAAGTTGGTTCATATTTTGAGTTTTGAATAAGCTCAAGCCCACATGCAAAAAACTTTAGTCTCCGCGTTTTGTCATTTTGACTAAAATGATCCTCTAAGTGCTGCCAGAAAATCCCGAGAAATATTTTATTCTTTTTAAAATATGCCGACCGAATATACGGACGCCGCCTCGTTTTTCTGCGGATTTGCTTATATACTTCGAAAGCTTTTTTATATATCTCCTTATAGCTTGTTCCGCTGATTTTTTCTGAATGTGCCTGGTAGTACTGCATTCCGGAATGCTATCATGGAATTTTCTGTGTATCAAGTATGTGTGGCTTACCCTAGCCATTTATTTGTTAAGAATTTTTTAGAATTTTGTTAGGTGAACCTGAATATTGATAAAAAATCTCTGGATTGATACACTCAATCCATGAAGAAAAAGATATATATCGTAGCTGGTGTGATTATTTTGGCCGTCGTAAGTTCTTTCTTCGTGAGTAAAAATTTATTACAAGGTTCGTTTAGGGCAACTGATACCTATAGACCCACCGATACCGACTCGAGCGGTGCTTCTGGGATACCTGTCACGCACAATGATGAACTACGACTCTTGCCTTACCCTCTCAAACCGAGCGACTTTGATTTCATTGCCAATAAATATGGTCGAGATATCTTTAGTCGACCACTAACACAGTCCAGGAAAGTAGATGACGGTGCGCCTACGCCTACTCTGCCGCCAAGGGTTTATAAAGTAGCGTTTGTGAGTGTCACATGGGGGGAAACTAATTCTCATGGGAATCCAACTCCTGAAAATGAACTTCTAATAGATAAGATTCGAGTTGGATTACCTACAATTTTTAATCAGGCTACCTACGGCCTTGCCACTTTAGATACGAGCTATCCGCTTGTTAAAATTTTCGTCAAATCTCCTTCTAATTTCGACCCCTATAAGGAAGATTTCTACTCTAACTTCCTTCCTGAATTTTATTTAAAAAATCCAGATGACTTTGATTTTATATTCTTCTATTCGTCAAATTGGTCTCACCTATCACGATACCATTCGATCAGGGCTGATTTTAGTGGTGGTTTTATGCCTAATGACTCAGGGGGAGAAGAACCCACTTGCTTTGACAGATCAAAGAAATATAATATCAAATCGACGAAACTGAAAGGCTTCATTACTATGAGCAGAGTCTATAAAAGTGATTTTCCTGCCGTTGGTGGCTCTCTAAGCTACTATTCGTATTTATCTAAACTAATTGGATCATCTTTTGACGAAACTACAATGGGTCAATTTTTCGAACAAAGTATTGCATTGCATGAAATCGAACATGCCTGGAGTCTTCACATTACCCCATCTCCCGACTTCTTTATCAAACATCCATGGATTTTTTCTCCACAAAAAAAGGAATTATTTAAAAAATTATTCGGTGTAGATGTTAACCCAAAAATAAATAATGACCATTTTGGCCAACTAGTAGAATCCCAAGAAAGTGCCGACCCTCACGATGCCGTAAAATTTGAGTTAACCCCTGATAATAAAGTAAAAATCTGCTTGAACGAAATTCCGCCATTCAAGCCATACAGATTTACTCCTACTGTTCTCTATTTTATGGGATTTGGCTATAAATTTAATAATAATATACAGTATACATTTGTGAACAACTATTATCCAAATAGTCTTAACCCTACAGGACAGTCTCTCGTGATAGATTCTTATGAAAAAAATAATGGATGCTTCATTTATAAAATTAATCCTCATCCATACGATCAGTTTGAGGTGGAATTATTTAAAACAAATTCCGATCTCCAAAAATCACATTTCGATTCTTACACCCTCAATGACATCAAGACACTCTATCCCGATATTCATCAGTGCAAATAGTTGGAGGTTTAATGAGGGGCGAGGTGGTTGCAATTCTTTTGCCCGATTGGTAGTGTGAAGGCAGTATATTTTTGCCGCTGGCGACATGAAAGTTTCTCTTAAGCGAATCGATGCTGAGTTGCCGCTGCCGATGTATGAGTCGGAGGGGGCGGTGGGGTTTGATTTTGTGGCGCGGGAAGAGACGGTGATTTCTGGGAAAAGCCTTGGGCTCATTCCGGGAAATGTTGTGATCGAGGTGCCGGTTGGATATATGCTGGTTGTGGCGGCGCGCAGCAGCGCGCCGAAGAAAAAGGGTCTCCTGACGCCACATGGCATTGGGATCATTGATCATGATTACTGCGGTCCGGAGGATGAAATCAAGATTCAGGTCTATAATTTTCGTGACGAGTCCGTGGCCATCGCCCGAGGTGAAAAAGTTGCCCAGGGTGTGTTTGTACGGATCGACAAGTTCGAGTTCGAGGAGGTACAAGAGATGCACCGAGAAAGTCGCGGAGGATTTGGCAGTACGGGAGGCTACGATCAGCAGATGAACCGATAGAAACCCACGATATATTTACCCCTATACTCTTATGCGAGGAGCCCTCATTACCATTTATGGCATCAATAACATTGGCAAGACGACCCAGTCACAGCTCCTCATGAAGCGGCTGCAGGATGAGGGTGTTGACGCGGTCTATGTGAAATTTCCGATCTATGATATTGAACCGACCGGTAGTTTTTTGAATCAGGTTTTGAGAAAGAGCGATGGTCACGTACAGAAAATTTCCGAAGAGGAGCTGCAGATGTGGTTCACCCTGAATCGATTTCAGTTTGAACCAACCTTGGTACAGTGGCTTGAGTCCGGCAAAATCGTGATTGCTGAAGATTACACCGGTACGGGTATCGGCTGGGGTACCGCTAAGGGTGCTGATCAAGATTGGCTCGAAAATCTGAATCGCTATTTATTGAAGGAAGATTTTGCGGTGTTGCTCGAAGGTGTTCGGTCGATGAAGTCAAAAGAAGAGGCGCATATCCATGAATCAAATGATGGGCTCGTTGAGCGCGCTCGAGAAGTTTTTTCCAGGTTCGCTGATGAGTATGGATGGGCACGCGTCCAGATGGAGACGGTCAAAGAGGAGTCAGCAGAAAAAATCTATACCGTCGTTAAAAATTTCTTGAGTATGCGATAAAGTGGCTTTTCCTGGCCATGATAGCTGTGATCTCCTTTTTCAATCAGGGCCGTTTTTGATTTCTTATTCACGAATGTCTTTGCGATCATTTGCAGCATTTCTTCTGGCGGAAGCACGGCGTACTGCTCTTCTTCTCCGAATACTGCGAGTATCGGTTGTGTTATTTTTGCTGTCGATGTAATCGGTTTCGCATAATTAAATATTCCGCCCTCAATTGAATTTTCCTTAAACAGATGGTAAAAACGCTGTGCTGACCACATTGGCGTCATGTACTCCTTTGGGAGAATTGTCTCTCCACGATTTTTCTTCGTGAACTTTTCTGCCTCTTTCAAATATTTTTGAAAACTTTTTCCGAGTTTACTTTTCTGTACCGCGAGATCGTCGGCTGGCGACATACATACGAGTCCCTCAATCGAAAACTTTTTTACCATTTTCGTGTAGTACACGATTTTTTGACAGCCTGTTGAGTGCCCGGAGAGGATAAACTTGTGGTAGCCGAGTTTGTGAAGTGCGCTGAGCGCCGCACTAATATCTTTCTTGCAGCCTTCAAAGTGCTCCATGCTTGTTCCAAAAAATCGATGTTTCATGAGGGTAATGATTCCGGCTCCCCGATTATTGAAAGCAAAAAAGTCGTGGCCTGCGGCGTTGGCGGCATCTGCGACGGCTTCAACCAACTTCCCGTCGAAAAAAAAGTCTGTCATGCCGTGTACATGCAATACGATGCTTTTTGTGGGCTTTTTGCTTCGGATAAGCCCCCCGTAGAGCTCGAGTCCGTCGGACGTCTTGAAGGAAAAGATGTTCCACATCATGGGAAAGTTTGTTATGATCTGAGGGCTTTCATCTCCTAGTATACCAAATTCATGATGTTGCTCGATGGAAAAAAAATAGCCGGCCAGGTCGTCACCCAAGTTGCGCGTGATGTTGAGGCGCTGAAGGCGCGTGGGATTGAGCCGAAACTCGTGGTCGTCCAGGTTGGCGAAGATCCAGCATCGGTCGTCTATATCGGTCAAAAAGTGAAGCGATGTAAGGAGGCTGGAATCATTTCCGATCACATGGCACTCGATGCATCAATTACCACAGAGGAGCTCGTTAAAAAAATTCATGCGCTCAATGAGGATCCGTCGGTTCATGGCATTCTCGTCCAACTCCCCCTTCCTTCACATGTGAGTACCCCACTCGTGATGAAGGCGATCGATCCACAAAAAGATGTCGATGGCTTCACTGCCTATAATGTTGGAAAAATGACGCTTGGCACTGAGTTCGAGCGACTCACGCCCTGCACGGCACAGGGGGTGATCGAGCTTCTCGAGGCGTATGATATTCCCGTCGAAGGTAAAGAAGTCGTGATGATTGGCGCGAGCAACGTCGTAGGAAAGCCACTTGCGATTATGCTGCTCAATCGGGGCGCGACCGTGACGGTGTGCCACATTAAAACGAAAGATCTTTCATTTCATACGAAACGCGCTGAGATTCTCTGTGTTGCCGTGGGTAAGCGAAATCTGATTACCGCCGACATGGTACAGGATGGCGTGGTCGTCGTAGATATCGGTATCAATCGAGGTGAGGATGGAAAGCTCTATGGTGACACTGATTTTGAGGCCATATCAAAGAAGGCCTATGCCATTACTCCCGT
>CALQZC010000048.1 GCA_943349045.1 Candidatus Peribacteria bacterium | reverse complement strand
GTGTTTTCCCATAAAGTATATTGGTTACAGGGATATTGTGCAGTCTTGCCGACTACCTGTCCAATATAATGGGTACCTGCCAAAGCGATGCCAAAGAAGCCCTCGAGTAATTAGACATAATCAAAGCACCGGCGCAATGAGTTTTTATGCGAGGGCCTTGACGGTGAGTAAACACTCACCTATAATAGTGACATACATAACCAACATTCTATGGAACCTACAAAAATTGCATTATTCGGGAGCAGTAAAATTCGCAAAACACTTCACGAGAACGAGTGGTGGTTTTCGGTGGTGGATGCTGTCAGCGCACTGACAGAAAGTGAAAATCCAAATGACTATTGGTTTAAAATGAAGATTCGAGTCAAAGGTGAAGACGGTTTTGAAGTATCGACAATTTGTCGACAGTTGAAATTAGAAGCTATGGACGGAAAAATGCGTGAGACAGACTGCGCCAACACCGAAGGCATGTTTCGCATTATTCAATCCATTCCTTCGCCAAAAGCAGAACCATTCAAGCGATGGCTCGCAAAAGTAGGCTATGAACGAGTGCAGGAAATAGAGGATCCAGAATTGGCAACCAAGCGAACAAGAGCGCTGTACAAGGCCAAAGGCTACAGCGACGATTGGATAGAAAAGCGCATGCGCGGCATCGCGATTCGAGAAGAACTTACGGATGAGTGGCAGAATCGTGGAGCGAAATATGCTCAAGATTACGAAATTCTAACGGCAGAAATTTCAAAAGCCACTTTTGGAGTGACGCCAAGGGAATACAAAGAGCTTAAAGGCCTTGAAAGAGAAAATCTCCGCGATCATATGACCGACCTTGAGCTTATTTTTAATATGCTCGGCGAGAGAGCTACAACAGAAATCCATCGCACGGAAGATTCCAAAGGCATGCCAAAACTCAAAAGTGATGCAAAAGCCGGAGGTGACATCGCCGGAGGCGCACGAGAAAAACTTGAAGAGCGCCTGGGTCGACCAATCGTAACTCAGAAGAATTTCCTGAAGAGCACCGAACAAGAGGAAAGGAAGAAATTGGAATAATACATTCATCGAGCTCAATAAGCGGCATGAAAATCATAGCAACTGAAGAAGATAGAGTTCCGTTGCGATGCGTGTAGGCCGCGTGATACCATAAAAACATGCACAAAAATGCATCAACAGACATGGTGAAGGTGATTGAAAGATGCTTCACGGTATCTTCGATTCGGGTTGAGTTGGCCTATCTTTTTGGATCGCAAATAACCGGCCATGCGGGAAAGGCGAGTGATGTAGATATCGCGGTGCTGATGCCAGACGATATGACACGAATGGAGCGATTCAACGCCAGACTCAAGCTCATGGGTGAACTGGAGAAATATCTTCAGAAACCAATCGATCTCGTAGTGCTGAATGATGTGACTTCTATCTTTTTTCGCTTTGTCATTATCTCCGAAGGGGTCCGTTGCTTCATTCCCGATAGAGACGTGCTCCTCGACTACGAGCTGAGGACGATGAATGAGTATATCGATTTTAAGCCATTTTTAGACGAATATAACACCAAATATGTCGAAAAATATTCGAAATAAAATTATTGCCAAACTAGAACGTCTCGACGAGTATCTCCGCTTTAATTTCTAAAAAAAACAATAATAGACGAAAAGAAAACCCCCAGCCCGTTTCCGAGCCGGAGGTTTTTGTATAATCAAAATAAACGACCCTACTTCTTCTCCTCAACCTTCGCAGCACCAGCCGCAGCAGCGAGCGCGACAGGATTGATATTCAACCCACTGAGCTTCCACTCCCACTCATAGGAGTAGACCAGCGCGAAATCTACCGTATACATGCCATTCGTGAATGCTCCCTTCACAAGGACACTTCCATCGTTATTGATGGTCGGTGAGCCCTCCGCAACCACGATCTTGACGCCGGCTGGAAGCGAGATATCTTTCTTTTCCTTTCTGAACGCCTTCATAGCCTTGTTGAAGGTAGTAAATTTGAGATTTTTTCGAGCACTCTTTGCCATCTGGTTATAGAGCTTTCGGAACGTCCCTCTCTTGACGGCCTTTTCAACCGAACTCAGATCCTTCATAAGAAGTGCCTGGAGCCCAGCGTCCTTTGGAAACATCGAGGCGAGGAGCTGAAGCGTCAAGGTCTCAGTAATGCCGAGGATCTCATACGCATCTCCCTTTTTCATCATCTGAAACGTGACCGTGTGGGTCTCGGTACCAGCGACAAAATCTCCCTTGATCACAATAAGCCCGGTCTTCTCATCCCACTGCTTGTCGAACCACATCTTGCTCGTGAAGTCCGTGAGCCGTGACGCATTGGCGAAGGTCACAAACTCGGAAAGCTTCATCGTATTCTTGAAGTCACCACTCGTCGAGGCATACGCCTTATCAAAGGCCTTGGCCTTGAGCTGCACGAAATAGACCTCCATGAAGAGGCTGAGTTCGGCGCTAAGATCGACAGCCTTCTTGACCACTGGAGCTGGAGCAGCAGGGGCTGGTGTAGCAGCCGGCGGGACAGCCGCAGGGACCTCTTGTGCGAGCGCGACACTCATGACCTGACATACCGAAATAAATACGATACCAAGTCTCAATCCAATTTTTTTCATATGAAAAAGGGATTACAAAAATACAAAAAAGTACCGCCATCCTAACAAGGAACCCACGGTCTGCCAATAAAAATCAGTGTACAGCTCGAGAAACATGTGGTTTTGAGTGATGCCCAGGAATTAGAACACCTGCTCTACGAATTCCCGAAAGAGTAGCACCTTTTTCGTATCCCGCGGATCAAACAGCAAGGGCTCAACATCCTTAGCTAAGGCCTCAAAATCCAGCGAAGCGGTTTTTTCAAGCAGATACTTTTTTACGTCCTTCGGATTATCAATGCTGATGTTTTTCTTCAGATACGCAAAATTTGGCGTAGCACCAATTCCATGAAGAAAAACAATATCAAAGAAATCTCGCCCCATAATTCGCGCACGGTTCACACAGGCGAAAATCTTCTGCGAAAGCAGTAAATCCTTAGGAACCGCATTGATTTGAGTGAATACATCAAGCTTATTAAGAAGCGGCCTTTCTGGAGTATATTCAAAATGTTGTGGAACAGTATCGACCTTGATGAGAATTTTGTGATCGGTCATCGCCGAAAGACCAGAGTCAAAAAGCAGGTTTGGAATGCGAATCTTAATACGATAGGCATGCTGAGTAATCGTTTGCACCTCTACCTGAAGACCCTCAAGCATGAGATCTTTTTGAATAACCTTGCTCAAATCTATAAATTCCTGCTCGCTCAAAGCAAAATTATCAAAGTCCAAATCCTCTGAAAATCTCGTACTTCCATACACAATACGAAGAGCCGTACCCCCAAGAAAGACCAGCTTATTAGCATATTCGGTATTAAAAATACTATTGAGAATTTTGTATTGTAAATATTCCTTCAGAATACTTTCCCGAAAGCCTCGTAAGTGCTCAGGGTATGATGCCAAAATTTGATCAAGCGTTATCATGCTGAAGAGTGGTTAAGAATGTATGTGCGCGTTTAGAAAGCTGTTTGTGATGAAAAGCTTCTACGTACTTTTGAAATTTTTCAAGATTGATGCGCGATCTAAATTCATCGACATCGATACGCATACCAAGAAAATCCTCAATAGTTTTGAGCTTAGGGTGAATATAGAGATAATCCAAAACTGCCTTTTCGGGTTCAGCCAAACAGATCCTTTGCTTACCAAATTCAATCAATTGATATCCCCAATAAAGACGAGGCTTGATGTGGCGATAGCTAAAATTTCCAATACGGGTTTCAAAACGAGTCGTTTTCTTCGTACTCATCGAGGTGACCTGAAAAACCTCCTCGGGAATGAGGTTGTAATATCGTAAAGCCATTTCCAGAGATATATAGGAAGGCGTATAAATCTTATTGGCGGCATAAAAAAGAAAATTCTCATGAATATTCTGAGTGCTAAAGCAATAAAACCCTCGCTTAATTTTCTTCAAATATCCTTTCTTCTCCCAACGATCGAGTTGTCGATACGAAAAGTCGCCAAAAGCCTTTTTCACATCCTGCAATGAAAAAATGGGAAAGCTGGAAAGCCGATGTTGAAACTCGATGAACGTCATTATATTTCCGTTAAGAGACATTTTTGTCCTTTTACAGAAATATAATAGCAGAAACGAGGGCGTGACGCAATATCTTTCAGGCACACCATTTTACTATTAACTCTCAAAGCTCTACAAATGTAACATTGAATAATGAATCCACATGAATATTCATACTTCTGATCGACTACCCATCCGTATAGCCACAAGAGATGCCACGCGAACCGTGCTTCCATTTCCGACTACCCAACTAAAAAACAATTCCAAATTCCCGAAAGGTGTTTTCGTAGACACTACAGCAATACATCACATAAAATAGCTTCAATTATTACTCCCGCAATATTCATTCTATTCCTTACCCCCCCCTCATGTTTCAACATGGCAAACGAAAACTCGCAGTGTCCATTCTTGCACTCGTATCTCTCATCGGCTCCACGCAAAGCGCCTACGCCGCCCTGACGATCGGAGCCTTCGCCGTCACCAGTGATGGTGCCTACACCGTAACCGGTGCCGTCGGCAGCGCATTCTCAATGGCCGACACCACCACAACAGGTGCCATTACCATGGGTGCTGGAACAACCACAGGCGGGATTGCAATCGGAGGTAATAATATGACGACAGGTGCTCTTACCCTCGGTGGTACGGGCATGACCACAGGTGGCACAACGATCTACGGTGGCACAGGAAGTACCGGCATTACTCTTACACCAGGAACAGACGGAACGACACTTATCGGTAAATCAGACGGAACAGGAATCATCACAATTGGTTCATCATCAGGTACACAGTCAGTCCTCATCGGTAATGGTGCAGGAGCCTCAACGGTAAGCATTGGAAATGCAACAACCGCAGGATCAGCAGTAAATATTGCCCAAGGGGCAAACGCGAGCGCAAATACTGTCAGTATCGCAAGTGGTGCTGCGGGAGCAAACTCCACGGTTAACATTTTAAATGGCGTTCCGACAGCCGGCACACTCACAGCAAATATTCTCTCTGGTATCGCCGCCATCGCTGGTACAGGAGTTGTGAATATTGGGAATAGTGATCGTGTCACCACGATTGCAATCGGTAATGTTGCACCAGATGCCGCACGTACAACCACTATCGCAGGTGGGAATTCGGTAGTAGTAGATACGATCAACATTGGAACAGGTAATACAACGGCCGCGGATGGAAAAACCATTCATATTGGCGACGGGACTCCTTCAGGTTCAGGTACAAACCTGGTCATTATTGGTAGCGTTGCCGATGTTGCAAGCGCAACCCTGATCCAGGGTGGCAATGCAGCTGGTGCTATTACGCTTGCCCCGCAAACAACAGGTACGATTGTCATCGGCGCCACAGCTGGTACAGGTGCCATCACCCTCGGTTCATCAACCGCCGCGCAGACGGTGAACGTTGGAACTGGTAATGGATCAGCAGTAACACAGGTGGTAGAAATCGGTGGTGGAACCTCAGCAACATCTGGCGGTAAAACCGTCAACATTGCTAATGGTATTCCTGGTGCAAGCACAACAAACACCGTGAACATTGCAAACGTAATTCCAGCTGGTACGCACACGGTCGCCATCGGTACCGCCGGCACAACAACAGGTACCGTCGGTATCACGATCGGTAGCTCAGGTGCAGCCAACCACACTACTTTTATCAAAGGAGGTAACGTAAACATAGCAGGAAGCGAAGCAGTTCGTATCCAAACAGCTGCAGCAGGTGGTATCGCAATTGGTACATCAACACAGACAGGAACCATTACCCTTG
>CALQZC010000047.1 GCA_943349045.1 Candidatus Peribacteria bacterium | reverse complement strand
AGTTCATGAAGTTGAGGTTTATCTCGCAGATCTTCTTCCACCCGTAACACCCTCCTCACCTGTTCTTCCGACACCCCACCCACCTTCTTCGCAAACTCAACCACCGATGAACACCCCTCCCGCAGATACAACTTCCGCTTCTCCACCTCTGGCAACATCCCCAGAAACTTCGCCCTCCATCGCAACGCCTCTTCTCCATACCGGCTACAGACCGACAGTACCACCTCATCCGCAAGGGATGCTACGCTATCCGACCAACGTGTATAATCCATAGAAAGAAAGGTTTACTAAAATACGAACAAATACCCACCTCACTTGATCACCCTCATGTGATCCTCGTAAGCGGGCCTTTCTTCGATAGAACCCTCTCATTGCCGCAATCCGTAATGTACACCAATACTAGCAGAAACAAGCCAGAAAACCAAGCACAACCACTTGCAAACCGAACATAACTATGGTGGAAATGCCCGCCACAAAATCCATCAAAATTCCTGAGGAAAAACCCCACAAAACCCCCGAAATTTTTGCTAAAAATTTCACACTCAGCTATGCTAAACACAACAAAATAATTCCGCGCGAAACAGACACACCGTACTCGCGCAACAACACACATCCTTTATGCAGCTCCAATTCCAAGCAACTATTTCTGCCGCTGACGAAGCACTCATTTGTCCGGTCATTTTCGCCAGCAAAAAGCCGCAAATTTCCGGCTACCCAAAGGCGCTCCAGAACTTCATCCGCAACGCGCTCAAGGCAAAACAGCTCGAGCCTAAGGAGGGGAGTCACTTCGAGATTCCATTAGCCATTCCGCGTTTTCCGAAATACATCACGCTCGTAAGCCTCGGCGAAGAGGGCAAAATAAAGGAGAGTACAGTTCGATCAAATATTGCCAGCGCCATAAAAACCCTGAGAGTCGCCAAAAAGAAAGTCGCAACCCTCATGTATCCATCAGAACTCAATCAATATGCGCGAGTGGTTGGCGAGGCGGTCGTCATGGCAAATCACCTCGTGGGAAGATATAAGACTGGCAAGCTTCTCGAAGAAGACAAGAAGCGAACGATCACGGCAATCCACCTGATTACCATAGCGAAAAATGCCATCGATGAAGAGCTCCGAAAGGGTATCGCAACAGGCCTTATCGTGAATACGACCCGCGACCTCATCAACGATCCGCCAAATATTCTTACGGCCCGGGCGCTCAGCGAAGTTGGAAGAAAAATTGCCAAAGATAACGGATACAAGTGTCAAATTTTTGAGAAAAAGGATCTCGAGAAAATGAAAATGGGTGCACTCCTTGCGGTGAATGCGGCAAGCACGCGCCCGGAAGATGATGCCCGACTGGTTGTTCTGGAGTACATGCCAAATAAAAATGAGAAACCAATCGCCCTCGTCGGAAAAGGAATTATCTTCGACACCGGTGGATATGATCTCAAGCCTTCCAGGCACATGGCCGACATGCAGCAGGATATGTCCGGCGCTGCGGTAGTATTTGGAGTTTTTGCACTTCTCAAGAAACTCGGTATCAAGCACAACGTCATTGGCGTGGCAGCCATTACAGCGAACCTCGTTGGCCCAAATGCCTACAAGGCCACAGAAATCTTCACCTCATATTCTGGAAAAACGATCGAGATTACCAATACCGACGCGGAAGGTCGTGTCGTCCTTGCCGATGCGATCAGTTACGCAGTAAAGCAGTACAAACCAAAGTCACTCATCGACATCGCAACCCTCACTGGTGCCGTTTGCGTAGCTCTCGGTGATCGATATGCAGGTATGATGGGTACCGACAGGAAGACGATGAAACTTCTCAAAAAAGCCGGTAAAAAAACTGACGACCTCCTCTGGCAACTTCCAATTCATCCCGACTTCGAAGCAAAGATGAAGAGCAAAATTGCCGACCTTCGCAACTCCGAAGACGGTTACTACGCCGGCTCCCAAAAGGGCGGCGCCTTCCTCAAAAACTTCGTCGAAAAAACCCCATGGATCCACCTCGACATCGCCGGCACCGCCTTCACCTCCGACCCAAAAAAGTACGAGTCCATGATGGGCACCGGATTCGGCGTGAGACTACTCACGAACTATTTGGAGAATCTATAATAGAGGTAAAATAGATAGAACTATTTTTTAGATCATCTCCCACTTCCACTCATCAATTTCCGGCATATCCTTGCCATTTTTGACGATATAAACCGCATGATTCGCTAACTGTTGTTCAAAAAATTTGATCAACTTCGCAGCCTTCGCGGCGACGGCCAGATTCACCTGGGCACTCTGCTTCAAAGCATCAATGGCGAGATGAAATCGACTCGTCTTGTTTCGCACCACCATGTCGAAGGGCGTGGTCGTCGAGCCCTCTTCAATATATCCACGAATCGTAAATCGACCCAAGGCCGTATGTCCAAACATCAGCCGTTGGATCACACCCGGGTAGCCGTGGAAATTAAAGATAACAGGCTTGTCGTCGGTAAAGTAGTGCGCGAAGTCAGCATCCTTCAGCCCAACCGGATGTCGCTCATCGCCAATACCCAGCGCGGTAATCTCCGAAACATTCACAAAACGAACACGCAGCTCGGGACACATTTTATGCAAATACCAGATGGCGGCCATCGACTCCTGAACGGGGACATCACCAGCAGCGGCCATCACGACATCGGGATTCTTTGCATGCTCGGGATGAATCCAGTCCCATCGTCCAATGCCAGCCTTGAGTTCACGGCGAGCCTCGGCCAGCGTCAGCCACTGTGGCATCGGCTGCTTGCCAGCCACGATCACATTGATGCCATCGGTTCGCTTGAAACAGTCCTCCAAAATCACGAGCATACTATTGGCATCGACCGGAAAATAAACGCTACAAAAAGCCCCATGCTTCTCCACGAGATTGCTAATAAATGAAGGATTCTGGTGTGAGTAGCCGTTGTGCTCCTGCCTCCATCCCACACTCGTCAATAAATAATTCAATGAGGAAATCGGCTTTCTCCACTTCACCAACGTTGCCTGTTTGAGAAACTTCGCGTACTGGTCGACCATACTCGCCACGATAGTGGCAAACGCCTCGTACGTCGCAAACATCCCGTGTCGGCCCGTCAGAAGATACCCTTCGAGCCAGCCCTGGAGCGAGTGCTCATTCAAGACCTCCATCACGCGACCCGTCGGAGAAAGGTTCTCATCATACGAATGCACCGGCCACATATAGGCGCGATCCGTCGCCTCAAAAAGTGCCTGAAGTTTATTCGACTCCGTCTCGTCAGGACACATGAAACGAAAATTTCGAGCACGCGCATTGAGTTTGAAAATATCCCGCATGTATTTCGCACCGACCGCCGTATTTCCAAGAGGATGATCATTGTACATGGTATCAATCACGACCTCGTATTTTTTTAGCTCGGGCAACTTCAGTGCCTTTCGAAGGAGCCCTCCATTCGCATGCTTATTCATACCCATGCGTAGACCACCCTGCGGCACAAATCGCAAAACCTCAGGAAGCGGCTGACCCTTTGCATCGATGAGCTCGCTAAACTTATATCCCTCGAGCCACTCCTTGACCTTCGAAAACTCTTCTTTGTCAGTTTTTGGCTTGCTGGCAGGAATTCCGTGCGAGTGATAGGTTCCCTCAACGCGATCTCCGTGCATCTCTTTGATACCACTCCAGCCCTTCAGCGAACGCAAAATCACCACCGGCCATCGAGGCTTCAGATACGCTTCGCCATGTCGCGCCATCTTTCTCGCCTTTTTCTGAATCTTGCGAATCATTTGGTAGGCATCTTCCAGGGTATCGATCATTTTCTCGTGATGGTTCGTCTTTTTCAAATCAGTGACATCAACAATCAGTGGCTTGTATCCAAGTCCAGAAAAATACTGTGTCAACTCTTCGTCACTCATGGTTCCGAAGATGGTGGGACCGGTAATTTTGTACCCATTAATATGGAGAATCGGAAGAACCGCGCCAGACTCTGCCGGATTGAGAAATTTATTACTGTGCCATGAGGCAGCCAGAGGTCCACTTTCGGCCTCTCCATCACCCACGACGCACGCCGCGATCAGATCGGGATTATCAAGCACGGCCCCATACGCCGTAGAAAGTGAGTAGCCAAGTTCACCACCTTCAAGGATCGAACCAGGCGTTCCAGGATTCGTATGACTCGGAAAGCCTCCCGGCCAGCTAAACATTTTGATCAACGCAGACGTACCTTTTTCGTCGAGTCGCAACGTCGGGTAGTACTCCCGCAGCGCACCCTCCGCAAACAAATTCGCAATCACTGCCGGCGCCCCATGTCCTGGACCCGCGATAAAGAGCATCGAAGCGTCGTGCTTGTGGATGAGGTAATTCAGGTGCGCATAGATAAAATTGAGCCCAGGAACGGTTCCCCAGTGACCAAGAATGCGATCCTTGATATTGTCCTGTGACAACTCGGCACGCAGCAAGCAGTTTTCCTTCAGATACAGCTGAGCCGCGCCAACATAGTTTGTGTAGCGCAGGTAGAGATTCAGCCAGGAAACAGCTTTTCGTCGTTCAAATAACATGTGAGTGAGGTGAGGATTAATGCAAGTATACCTAAGAAATCATCTCGTCGCGAACGTCATCATAACTTTGAACAATATAATCCGCACCCGCAGCACGAAGATCATCGGCCGGAGTTCGGGTAGTCAGTGCAATACATCGTATGCCAGCGCTCTCTGAAGCCTGCACACCGTTCACAGCATCTTCAAAAACGACGCACTGTGAAGGCAGGAGACCTAACTTCACCGCCGCAGCCAGAAAAATATCAGGCGCAGGTTTTGGTTTTTTCGCATCCTTATTCGTGACAATAATCTCAAAAAAATCCCGAACACCCACACGCGCAAGGAGGTACTCGATGGCCTCAAGCTTATTTCCAGATGCGATGCAGATCTGGTATCCACGCTCCGTAATTTTTTTCAAAAAGTCCTTCACGCCCGGAACCGGAAGAATCTCATGCTCCTCAAGAATCTTCATATAAATCTCTTTTTTCTCACTCGAATACTGCTTGATTTGCTCATCAGTAAGCGAAATTCCATGATCAGCAAATACAGTTGGGAAAATCATTCCAGATCCCATGCCGGCATACTTGAAGAGATCATCATCTTCCGTATACTTCACGCCATGATCGGCAAAAACTTTTGAAAATGCCTGATAGTGAAATTGCTGAGTCAACGTAATCGTTCCGTCGAGATCAAAAATAAGTCCCTTAATATTCATACGCAAAGTATATCGAAAAAAATCTCGGGTTGCCACATGAAGATAAAGATCGTAGAATAAAATCAATACCCCTACCTCACTATCGTATGGCAAAAGCCAAACCTCAAAAAACAATAAAAAAAGTAAAAAAAGCAGCTCCTCATCACGCACCCCACGCTGCATCGACGCCAAAGCGGGAGAGAAACATGACGAAAATTGGCGTACTGCTCTTCACATTTTTACTCGTACTCACCGTCGGAACCCTCATGTATCAGCAGTCAGTCGAGAGTGGAGAGACCAGCCGAACCGCGCTCAAAACCTCAGTAATTAGTCTTTCGGATATTGGTGAAGAAGAAAAAAAAGACACACAGTTCATCTACGCACTCAAATATCTGGTCTCAAAGGGCATTATGAAAGGATATGATGATGGAACATTCAAACCAGGAAATCCAGTAAACCGAGCAGAATTTATCAAGATGCTCGTTGCGAGCGAGAAGGTCTCAGTTGATGGCTTTGCGCAGGCATGTTTCAAGGATGTGGCGAAAGACGCCTGGTTCGCTCCATATGTGTGCTACGCAAAAAATGCAGGTTGGACAGGTGGATATCCTGATGGCACCTTCAAGCCAGGAAATACGGTCTCATTAGCAGAAGTTGTCAAAATTCTCACCACAGCGAAGCAATGGAATCTGAAGGAAGGAGAAGCGGAAAAACTTCCAGGAAAAATTCCTACAGATGCCTGGTTCGCTCCATACGCGAAGCTCGCCATCGCGAAGGGGCTCTGGTCAAAAGATTCATTTGAGGCGAATAAACTCCTCAACAGAAAAGAGGTGGCGGTACTTCTCTTCAAAGCAATAGTGGTCGACGAGCTAAAGGTAGGAAGTTACAACGATAAATATATTTCCGACCTCTTCGCATCTTCCGGATTAGCGATGTCCGGGGAAGCAGCAGGTGCACCTGCCTCAGCGGAGCCAGCACCAGCATCGAAGAAGAAAAAGAAGTAACATGCGGAAAAAGCATTTCCTACGCTAGAACCCACCTCCACCCTTGAGGTAGGCGAATCCGTAGTAAGCAGCCGTCACGCCCTCAGCGGAGCCGGTAATGGCCTGCTTGAACTCTGTATCCGTACAGTCACCACAGGCGTACACACCCGGAACACTCGTCTCGGAGTGTCGGTTAATGACAATCTCTTTTTTCACATTGAGTTCCGCGCCAAGAGACTCAGCGAGATCAGTAAGCGGCAGCTGTCCAATAGCCACGAACACGCCCTGCACGTCGACCTCTCGTCCAGATTTGAGTCGAATCTTCTCAACATTTTTCGTTCCCATAACTTCATCAATTTCTTCCTTGAAGAGAATCTCAATTTTTGGTTCATTCATGAC
>CALQZC010000046.1 GCA_943349045.1 Candidatus Peribacteria bacterium | reverse complement strand
CGCCAAAGCCGACCCAGGACTTCGAGCGGAACATTTTGCGCTTCCCGAACTTCATTCCAAAGAGCGAGGCAAACATATCGCCAAAAATGACGAAAAAGAAGCTCAGAAACGCGATAGGGAAGTCGTAGACTGCAAACGAGATGATACACGCGACAACGAGCCAAATAGCTCCCGTCACGCGATCCTGCTCGTGCCGACGGAAGAACCGTGCGATCCGCTCAGGCAATTTCAATGTATATTCAAGCCGCACATACTCAATCTCCAAGAGTACCAGGAGCAAGGCAGTAAGCGATAAAAGCGCCACCCGCTCACCGAAATACATCCGAGCAAACGAGTAGCCAAAGACGACAAGAAGCCCCATCAAATGAAAGAGCTTTCGCAGAACTTCGCGCTGAAACCGGGTCATATGTGCCATACCCGTAGATTACCTTAGTTCCAAAATTGGAACCACTTTTTCTGTGGGGTCTGGAGGAGACGTATCTGATTTTCGAGAATGAGAATACGATCCTTGAACTCGGTCAGTACCTGCGTAACCTGCTCGCGTTCACCGGCATACTTTCCGGAAATTTCCATAATTTTTGCATCGAGTGTCTGGATAGCCAACTGCGTTTTCTGGCTCTCTACAAGCGCATTTTTTACCTCATCAAGCTCTTTCGTCTCGCGAATATCCATGTGGACCGACTCATCGGAAGACATCTCAATGCCTTCGCGCTCGATTGGTATCTCGCGCAAATCACTCGACTCCTTCACGGCATAGCAACTCATCAGGGTATCCTTCACGATCAGATAGTTAAACCCTTGCGGCGTCTTCTGTTTTCGAACCTTAATCTTCTTCGCCTTGATGGCGCGGCGGATAGTTTGAATCGATTTTCCGCTTATCGTAGCGGCGTCCGTGATAGTGATGAGGGTCTCAGACATGAGGAGATTTTGTAAGTGGTTATCCAAAAATAAATTTTATGGGTAGTCGAATAATAAAGCAAGAAATTTCGTAAAAATCGAAAATCACAGCGCATTTTTTTTTAGTGTCAAGAAAACATCACACCCCAAAAAGCTGTAGAATTTTTTTTCACCCGCACGTACCACACAAGGACACACCACACCGACGCATAGCTAAAAAATGTTGTCGAAAATTTCGACACACGGAATTTATCGCAACACACAGCACTAAAAAACTATTGAAATACAATAACGCATTCTCTATACATACCACATGACAGATATTTTTTAACCAATTCATTCATGTCATCAGTACCAATGTCAGTCACCTCGACGACACCAGTCGCATCGCAAAAAATGACAGGCATCGCTCGCACTACCTCGCCAAAAACACGACGACAGGGGAGTATGGAAGGCATAAATATTGAGGCAATTGAACGTGTCTACAGCATGATGGAAACGTCAAAAATCGAGATCATCGATATGCGTTTTGTTGATCTCTTTGGACAGTGGCAGCACTTTTCCATCACGAAAACCGAGATGGAATATAAAGATATTAAACTCTCACTCTGGGTAGATGGATTAGGATTTGATGGCTCTTCTATCCGCGGATTTCAGGATATTCACGAGAGCGATATGGTACTCATTCCCGATCCGACGACCGCCTTCGTCGACCCAATCACGACGATTCCGACCCTCGTACTCAACTGCGATATTTTCGATCCCGTGACGAAGATGCCCTATACGCGCGATCCACGATTCATCGCAAAAAAAGCGGAGGAGTATCTCAAATCGACGGGCATCGCGACCACCTCATACTGGGGTCCAGAAGCCGAATTTTTCATATTTGATAACGTGAGGTACGATCAGACCATCAACCAAGGATACTACTTTATCGACTCGGAAGAAGGGGCATGGAATTCCGGAGCCGAGGGTCAAAATCTCGGGTACAAAATCCGAAAAAAAGAGGGCTACTTCCCATGCGCGCCGCACGACACGCTTCAGGATCTTCGGAGTGAAATTGTGCTCGATCTCCAAAAATGCGGAATTCAGGTTGAGGTTCATCACCACGAAGTTGCCACCGCTGGCCAGTGTGAAATCGACATGCGTTTTTCCACGCTGACAAACATGGCGGACAAAGTCATGATCTACAAATACATTGTTCGAAATGTGGCTCGCAAACACGGAAAAGTCGCGACCTTCATGCCGAAACCTCTCTATGGCGATAACGGCTCGGGCATGCACATTCACCAGAGTCTCTGGAACGACGCCTCGAATTTATTTTACGATATCGGCGGGTATGCTGGACTCAGCGATATGGCAAAATGGTACATCGGGGGACTCCTCAAACACGCCCACGCCCTCATGGCCTTCTGCGCTCCGACAACGAATTCATACAAGCGACTGACGCCTGGCTATGAAGCGCCAGTAAATCTCGTATATGGCTCCAGAAACAGATCGGCAGCCTGCCGCATTCCAATTATTTCCGAGAATCCCCGCGCGAAGCGTATTGAATTCCGCCCACCAGATCCAACCTGCAATCCATATTTGTCGTTCGCGGCGCTCCTCATGGCCGGCCTCGATGGTATCCGAAATAAGATCGATCCAGGTGCGCCAATCGAAATGAACACCTACGAAGAAAATGGCCTTGGTTTGCCAACTGTTCCAGGCTCCCTCGCCGAGTCACTCACGGCGCTCCGAGCCGACCACGCCTTCTTACTTGAGGGCGACGTCTTCACCCAGGACCTCCTCGATTCGTACATGAAAAAACTCGAGTCCGATGTGAACGCGATTCGATTGCGCCCGCACCCAGCCGAGTTCTCGATGTACTTCGACGCGTAGTGCGAAAAGTACGTGGAGCGAAAATCTGGTACCGCGTAGGAGAATCGAACTCCTATTACTACCTTGAGAAGGTGGCGTCCTAACCGTTAGACGAACGCGGCAAGCCAACCATTTCTACCATAAATTTTCTCATGAAACAAGGGAGACCGAAAGCTACACTAGACATCGCGAGCTAACCACGCGATAATACGCAAGCTATGGCAAAAAGCTTCTACGACATTCTCGGGGTTACGAAGGGTGCAAACGAGGCGGAACTCAAACGCGCATACCGTAAGATGGCGCTGCAGTATCACCCCGATAAAAACAAGGACAATAAAGAGGCGGAAAGTAAGTTTAAGGAAATCAACGAGGCGTATCAGACACTCTCTGATACACAAAAACGTGCATACTATGATCAGTTTGGTTCAGCCCCAGGCGGAAGCGGTGGCCCCGGCGCAGGCCACGGTGCATACGGTGGCGGAAATCCTTTCGCCGGGGGCCACTACGAAACAAACTTCGGCGACTTCGGAAATCTCGGCGACATTTTTGAATCATTTTTCGGAGGCGGCGCACGAGGTGGATCTGGGGCAGGACAGCGTCGTCGCGCAGGTCCATACCGCGGAAATGACATCGAGACTACGATCAAACTCACATTCGAAGAGGCAGTATTCGGCAAAGAACGAGAGCTCGTCATCAATAAACTCGAGCGATGCGAAACATGCAGCGGGAGTGGTGCGCAGCCAGGCGCAAAAATCGTCACCTGTTCTACCTGCAACGGCAGGGGCGAGATTCGCGCCGCACGACAGACTATCTTCGGGCAGGTAGCCACCCAGCGTCCATGCGACTCGTGCGAAGGTCGCGGAAAAACTCCAGAGCATGTCTGTACGAAATGTCAGGGGACGGGCCGTCATAAAAAAACTGATGCCGTGAGTGTGAAAATTCCGGCAGGCGTCGACACCGGCTCCACACTGAGGGTAAGTGGAAAAGGGGAGGCCGGTCCACTCGGCGGCGAGTCCGGCGATCTCTATGTAAATATCACGGTTGAAAAAAGTAAGGAATACGTTCGTGATGGATTTGATATCTACACCGAAAAAGAAATCTCGGTACCACAGGCCGTTTTGGGCTGCGAGATACCGATAAAAACACTCTATGGTGACATCACACTTCGAATTCCTGCCGGTACTGCTTCAGGAAAAATATTTAAATTGAAAGAGTACGGAGTGCAAAAACTGCAGCAGCGCGATCGCGGTGATCATCTGGTAAAAATCACCGTCGTGATTCCAGCGAAACTCTCAAAGAAAGAAAAAGAATTGTACGAACAACTCTCACAAGAGTAATATCAGATCACCTCTCTCACTCACACACCATGGATCTACGACTCACCTGGGACCTCTTCATACTCGTTTTTTTCGCGATCATCATCGCGTATAGTTTTATTCTTGGGAAGGACGCGACGCTGAAAATCATTCTCGGTTCGTACGCCTCGGCCCTTGCCGCCGATGCCGGCGGCAACCTCTTCGACATGTACCTCTCCAACTCCAAGGCCTTCGTCAGGGTCGCCGAAAGCGCAGGTATTAGCGCCGAAAATGACGCCGCCATTGTGGTAAAAATCCTCATCTTCGTGACGCTCCTCATTCTGCTCACCATCAAAGGAAGCTTCACCGTACAGGCGCACGGCGGAAAAACGAGCGGCATGCGCACCCTGTTCACCGGCATTTATGGCTTTCTGAGCGCGGCCCTCATCGTCAGCACGATTTTGATGTACGTCTCCGGCATCTCGTTTATCACCGGAAGTTTCCAGCCAGGCCCAGCCTCAATTCTCGCCTTCAACGGCCAGTCGCCATTTATCCAAAAAATGCTTGATTACTACAACGTCTGGTTCCTTCTTCCCGTCGTCGCGATGGTGATCGGAAGTTTCTTGATTGACGACAACGGCGACGTTGCCTAAAATGGGCGCACGCAACATGGGTCATTAGCTCAGTCGGTAGAGCGGCTCCCTTTTAAGGAGAAGGTCGTTGGTTCGATTCCAACATGACCCACCATTGTTTCTTTGAGAATCACCTCACTACAAAACCCTATCCTCAAGCTCGAGAATTCTTTTTTCGTGATCATCGAAGTCGGACTTGATGGTGAGTGCCTGAACTAGGTATGTCGTCATCTCAGCGAGTGCATCCGCAAGATCACTCTTCATAGGATGGTTACTGAGAGCAAGGGTTAGATCATCCTTGGTAGGATAATTACTGAGAGCAAGGGTTAGATCATCCTTGGTTGGATAATTCTCAAGCGCCTTGCTGAGAGCAAGCGCAAGGTCATCCTTCGTAGAATAACCACTCAACTCCTTTTTCAGATCCTCCTTAGTTGGGTAATCCTTCAGGATATCTTTCATCGCTGGTGCAAACCATGCTGGTGCAACGGTAGAGTTTTCCATACATCATGTTTTTAGAGAATAAAATTTACCAGACCAACAAAGATATAACCAAGTATTTCTCCTTGTCGATTCCAATAGAATATTCTCACGCTACATCATCGATCTAACAAACCTCTAACATCTACATAACATCTTCTTAACATTTTGCTAAAAAAATTGTAACACGACCAAAAAGTTAATATCCCAATACTAACTTCCTCACCGAAACCACGCACCACTACCTTACTCCACCCGTAGCGCACCCATCGCATCACGCACCAAAACGTACCCCGTCTTATAATCGTCGCACGACCTGAAGTGCCCGCCCCCACCCACACCACCACCAACCGCACCCGCACGAACCGGCATCGCCACCAAATACATCGGAACCAGAGCCCGGCACACATTCACCTCACCGGCACCCGACCCGATCGCACCCGAGCCAATAATCACCCCCTCCAGCGACCCGCCAGAATCATCGCGCAGCTGATCAAGCGCACGCTCCAAAGAGCTGATGTTTGAGCCATTTTGAGCATCAACCGCCTCGGAAAACTGGCGAGGACGGACGAAAGCCACGAAAACCACACCGGCGACCACCGCCAAAGCTAAAATAAGCCATAAAAACCGACTATACGTGAATGGGCCAGCAGAGCCGTCCCCCGAATTTTGAAGCTGATTTTCGAGATGTTCCATGATAAGGCGAAAAAAGGAGTAAAATGACGCAAAAAGAGAAAATACGTTACTATATATACATGATGACTACTCGGACGTCTAATCGACTCCAATGCAGAAAACCGGCAATGTCAATAACGCATAAAACCGCATAAAAAAGCCAAAAAACAAACAAACCATCCATCTCGCGACTACTCACTAACCGCCTTCCGGCTCCCCACAAAAATATATTAGAAAATATATAAAAGAATTGTCACGACGAATAGTGAAACGTTTCCACCAAAATAGAGTTCTAACAGGCGTACGGGTTGAATCAGAAATTAAAGCAGAAAGCGACAGTTTCCGACTTTTGCACAAAGCAGGACGACTAGTCGCCGACAATTTGACTCTGACGCAAAGCTCTGGTACATTTCCTCCGAATATCTTTTTGACCCCGATCAAAGCCGAATTAGCGATTAGCGATACTACACGAGCTCACTCGTTCATTGAAAATTAGGAAAGAAGAGTATTTTTACAACAATCAATCCCATTCGTTTTTATATTAAACGTTTCTCTGTACTACAGTGAAACCGGGATGAAAGCTTCGCTTTCAAATTCCCTACCAAAAGTCCGGTCATACGACTTCAGTCAGATCGGCACCCAATTATACCTACTATTTTTTAATAACCTTTCGCTATGGATTTATCCAACACTTTGCGAAGACTTCGACGAAGCATCGCTTCGCTCGCTGTCGTAGCAATCGTTGCTAGTCTTTCTGTCGCGTCTTCGGTCTCTGCATTCACAGACGTCCCAGCAGGTAGCTGGTACGAAGAGTATGTAGAACGACTCGTTGATGACGGCATTATTGACGGCAAAACAGACGCCAACAAAGATAAGTTTAACCCTGGCTCAAAGCTCAACCGAGCTGAAGCCGCAAAGATTATAGTCATGGCTGCCGGAGTAGACAGCGAAGACTACGTCGACCCTGCGACTCCTGTATTCAAGGATCTCGTAAAGGGAGCTTGGTATAACAAATACATCGCAACCGCCAAAGAAAATGGCTGGGTATCAGGCGATGACAAAACAGGCACATTCCGACCTGGAGACATGGTCTCCCGAGCAGAATTTGCAAAAATGATCACTGGCGCTCTTGACCTCGTCGACGAAGAAATGGACGGTGCTCCACACTTCAGCGACGTCAAGGACGAGTCAGCATGGTACTACGACTTCGTAGAATCTGCTTACCACTTCCAGGTCATCGACGGTATCAACGGAGCCTTCAAGCCAGCTGACGCCATCGAGCGTTCCGCTATGGCAAAGATGACTTCCCGTGCCATCGACGGCGAAGAACGTGAAGGAGAAGTAATTACCCCAGCCCCAGGCGTCGACTGTAAAAAAACTCCTACAGATCCAAGTTGTGTATCATCAGCAAAATTGACAGTAGCAGCTGAGGCATACACTCAGAAGACACCAGTTCTCTCAGCAAGCGCAAATACTGTCTTCCTTAAATTCAAGCTTAGCTCAAGCTCAACAGTTAACGTCACATCACTTAACTTCAAGCGAACAGGAGCAAGCAAGGATAGCTACATCAATGCTATAAAAGTACTTGATGCAGCAGGAAAACAGCATGGTCCATCAGTCACAATGGGTTCAGCAGGTGCAAAGATTGCATTCGCATCTGATCCAATCCTTGTAACAGCAGACGCACCGGCCGTTGTTACTGTCCTTGTTAATACAACAAGCGATGCAACAGCTGGCTCATTGGGTATTAAGATCGAATCAGCTGCCGATGTGGTTGCTGAAGATGCAAAGAAGGCAGCGGTAACAGCTGCTGGAACATTCCCAATCCAAGGCACAGAGGCAGCATTAACCTCTTCAACAG
>CALQZC010000045.1 GCA_943349045.1 Candidatus Peribacteria bacterium | reverse complement strand
CTGCGCATCACCCATGGCGAGCAGCAAAATTATGAAAAACTCATCGCTGAGTCTCTCGTGCAGCAGGATGAGGCTATTCTTCAGATCGGTGCCCTTCAGGACAACTTCAACTATGTGAAAAATAATTTGAGCCGTCTCGGTAACTCGGTGAGTGGAAATGATCTCCAGAAGTTGCTCGATGCACGAACCCAGGAAATTCTTGAGTTCCAGGCGATGAGTGATAGCAACTCGGAGTTGCAGTGGCCGGTGAAACCTTCTCGTGGCATCAGCGCCTACTTCCATGACTCCAACTACAAGGCGCGATTCGGCGTGGGACACCAGGCGATCGATATTCCTACCTATCAAAACACCCAGATCGTTGCGCCGAAGGAGGGCTTCGTCTATAAGACGAAAGATAATGGCCTTGGCTACAGTTATATTATTTTGAGCCACAAAAACAAACTCATGACGGTCTATGGACACGTTGCCTCGATTCAGGTGAAGGAGGGGCAGTTTGTCCGGGCTGGAGATATCATTGGCCTCACGGGTGGTATGCCGGGAACGAAGGGTGCTGGATACATGACGACGGGTCCGCACCTCCACTTCGAGGTCATCAAAGATGGTAAGCATGTTGATCCTCTGGACTCTATGCCTTTGACGAAGTTGCCGCTGAACTCGCTCCCAGAGAAATACGCTCGACGTGTTGAGGAGCAGCGTATTCAGGAAAAGCAGGATGAAATTTCTGGCAATGATTCTGGCGACGGATCTGAGCTCTCTCGAGAGGAACAGAGCGTCATTGATGCTTCTGTCGAACAGTCGGGCCGAGATGAAATCGAGGCCTATCGTCGGATCTTTGGGATCCCCAAGGATTCTGATACAGTGAAGCCATGAATATAGTTCTGGAGCGTCTCGCAGATGAGTATCCTGATGTGAAGTGTGCCCTCTTTTTTGAGACGCCGTTTCAGCTGCTGGTTGCGACAATTCTCTCGGCGCAGTGTACGGATGTTCGGGTAAATATGGTGACGCCGGGGCTTTTTGCGGCGCTACCGGATGCGGTGGCGTTTTCGAAGGCGTCGGTGGCGTCGATCGCCGTCCGCATCAAATCGATTAATTTTTTTCGAAATAAGGCGAAGCATATTCGGGCTGCGGCTCGCATGATTATGGAGGAGTTTGGTGGAGAGGTTCCCCGGACGATGGAGGAGTTGGTGCGACTTCCTGGGGTTGCGCGAAAGACGGCAAATGTGGTCCTCGGTGTCGGATATGGCATCCAGGAGGGTGTGGTGGTCGACACTCATGTTCGTCGATTGTCGCTGAGACTTGGACTCACTCGTGAAGAACATCCGGTGAAGATTGAAAAAGATCTGGTGAAGATTATTCCGCGTGAGATGTGGGAGACGTTTTCGTTGTTGCTGATTCAACATGGACGAAAGGTCTGCATCGCGAGGCGGCCGCTCTGCGGGGATTGCGTGTTGAGCGACATCTGTCCCTCAGCGTTTGTGGCTGATCGAAAGAAAGTTTTGTAATATCTGTTTTCCGTGTGGGGTGCCGATACTTTCTGGGTGAAACTGCACGCCGTAGAGTGGGTATTGCGTGTGCTCGATTGCCATACAGAGATGATCGTGTGCGGTCCGTGCCGTGATCCTGAAGGTGGATGGAAGCGTGTGTTCGTCGACGAGGAGCGAGTGGTATCGCATCACAGAAATACCCCTAGGGATATTTCTGAAAAGTTTCGAGTCCCCCGTGTGGGTGATTATTGATGTTTTCCCATGCATCACTTCTGGCGCGTTGAGGATCTTTGCACCATATGCTGCGGCAATCCCCTGGTGGCCCAGACAGACACCGAGAATCGGATAGAAGCGGTGAAGATCTCTAATCACTTCGGTACCAATTCCAAAATCTGAGGTGTTGTTTGGATTGCCCGGACCTGGAGAGATGATGATGTGCGTTGGTTTGATTTCCTGAATATCCGAGATCTCGATCTCGTCGTTTTTTACGACGAGTGGATCTCCACCAATCTCAGCGAGATACTGAAAGAGGTTGTAGGTGAACGAGTCGTAGTTGTCGATGATGAGTGTTTTCATGCGTTTTCTTCACGTTCCTGGGCTTCGTGCAGATGTTTTTTGAGTGCCTCAATTTCTTCTGGCGTCAGGGCGTGCTCGGCTTGTGCAGGTGTTCTGTCTACTGGGCTTTGTTGGGCGGCTTTTTTGATCACCTGATCCGTCACAAATATCGGACGAACCGACTGCACTGCAAGAATAAGCGCATCACTTGGACGTGCGTCGATCTGCACCTCTTCGTCCCCTACCTTAATGCACACTTTTGCATAAAATACCTCGTTAACGACGTCAAAGATCACGACTCGAGTCAGCTCGCCCCCTAAACTTTTTATCGTGTTGAGCATCAGGTTGTGCGTGAGTGGCCGATCGAAGCTCGCCTTATCGAGCGACAGTGCGAGGATTCGGGCCTCAGGAAGGCCGATGAGCACCGGAATAATCTTGTTTCCCCCCTGACAGTAGAGAAAAAGCGTTGGGTTTTTCTGATCCTCAACGAGCGTAATGACGTGTACCGGAATGATGTGAAATTGTTCCATAATGAGCAAGGATATGAGGTCTTATTATAGCTGAATGGAATCATGCTGGCAATTCGCTTCTTTTGTGCTGCTGTCTTGTGCTATACTCCGCCCGCCATGGATCACGGAAATGTCATAGTTCGGTTTGATAACGTCTCGTTTTCGTACGACAACGAAAAGATTATTCTCGATGAGTCGAGTTTCTCGATTCGAGAGAATGCGAAGATGACGATCATGGGTCAGAACGGTGCCGGAAAAAGCACCATTTTTAAGCTTATTCTTGGAGCGGCAGGCGTTCGGGAAGATGATGTCTTGAAGCCTGGTTCGGGTCGTGTTTTGATTAGTGCCGGGGCCTCAATTGCCATTGGTCATCAGGTCATGCCGCGTGAACTCTTCAATCATACGGTTCTCGAGTATTTCGAGACGGCGTTTTCGGAGAAGCGACACAACCTCGAAAAGCTTATTAAAGATGTCCTGGAAGTCGTGCAATTAACCGCGACCTTTGATAAAAAAATTAAGGATTTTTCTGGAGGCCAGCTGGCTCGTTTGCTCCTCGCCTATGCGCTTATTCAGGAGCCGGATATTCTGTTGCTGGATGAGCCGACGAACAATCTCGACACGGATGGCATCGATCATCTCACCGGGTTTCTCATGACGTATGAAAAAACGGTGATTGTTATTTCTCATGACTCGGCGTTCTTGAATGCCTTCACGGACGGCGTGCTGAATCTCGATATTCGGACGAAAAAAGTCGAGCTCTATGTTGGAAATTACTTCGATGTGGTTGAGCAGATCGCTGCACAGATCGATCGTGAGGAGAAGAAAAATGCGCAGCTCCGAAAGAATATTCAGGATCGAAAGGATAAGGTGAACTTCTTTTCTCATAAGGGAGGTAAGATGCGTAAACTCGCGAGCAAGCTTCGTGAAGAGGTCGAAGAAGATGAGGAAAATATGGTGGAGGTGAAGCGTGATGACAAGACGATCCGTCCATTTACGATTCCGGCGCAGCCGTGGTCCGATGCAATGGTGACGTTGACGTCGGTGGGTGTGATTCAGAATCATGAACGGAAGACGAAGAAAGTGGATATCAAATTATGGAGACGAAATCGTTTGCAAATCGTCGGACCGAATGGCATCGGGAAAAGTACGTTATTGCGGGAACTTGCGGGTGGTGATTCCGAGGGCGCGCGATTATCGGATGAGCTGCGTGTGGGCTACTACCAGCAGGACTTCTCGGGTCTCGACTTCGACAAGACCGTCTACGACTCGCTTGCCGAGATGATGGACTACCCAAATCTGAAAGATATTTACGCGACGGGCGCGCACTTTTTGCTCACCTCCGAACTGATGAAGAGCAAGGTTGGGTTTTTGTCCGAGGGACAAAAGGGCTTGCTGTGCTATGCGCGATTCGTCTTGCAGCAGCCGGGTTTACTCATTCTCGATGAGCCGACCAATCATATTAATTTTAGACATTTGCCGATTATCGCTTCGGCTATTGATGCGTTCGAGGGTGCCGTCATTCTCGTCTCGCATATGCCGGAGTTCGTCGAACAAATCAATATTACCGATACGCTTGATCTTGGAACTATTCTGAAAAAGAAGTAGTATTCGGGTATGGATTTTTATGTTGAGCTGCCTCCGGAGATGCTTGAAAAGGCTCGTGAGCTTGGCGTTCGCCAGGAGGATATTACGGAACAGTTTGTCACGGGAAGTGGAAGTGGCGGACAGAAGATCAATAAAACGTCGAGCTGTGTATTGCTTCGGCATGTTCCAACGGGAACGATGGTGCGGTGCCAGAAACATCGAGAGCAGAGTAAGAATCGAATCTCGGCCTACAAGTTATTGATCCTGAAAATTGAAGAGCAGGTGAAGGGGCGACGGTCGGTTTTGGCGCAAAAAATCTACAAAATTAAAAAGCAAAAACAGAAGCGCTCCAAACGCGCCAAGGCAAAAATGCTGCACGATAAGGCGCACAAGAGTGAGATCAAGGAGCAGCGACGGCCGGTGCAACTCTAGGTGCTTCGGTAATTTTCTATTCCATCATTTCTCGAGCGAGTTCACCGATGCCGATTCTCTTTTCTGCCGAGCAAGGAATGATGGTACGCATTCCGGCTTTTTCTTGAACTTTCTGAAGTTTTTTTCGGTATTCAGATGGCTTTATTTTGTCGATTTTATTTGCCACGATGGTGACTTTTTTTCCGTGCTCCTCGAGCGAGTAGATCATCTCGAGATCGTCGTCGGTCAGACCAATGTTGGCATCGATAATCAGGATAATTTTCCGCTGCTTATAGGGTGAGTCAAACAGATACCAGGCGACGAGCTCTTCGAGCTGATCCCGGTCCTTCCGCGAGGCCTTTGCAAACCCATACCCCGGAAGGTCGACCAGATAGAAGGTGTTATTGATGAGAAAAATATTGATCTGTTGTGTGCGTCCCGGAAATGAGCTCGTCTTTGCAAGATTCTTCTCTTTTGCCAGCGCATTAATCGTACTCGATTTCCCCACGTTGGATCGACCAATAAACGCCACCTGTGGTTTTTTGTCGTTCAGGATTTCATCAGGTCCGACGATACCCTTGATAAATTTCGCGGATTTTATGTTCATGGGGGCATACTAGCATAGTTTTGGCCGGTTTGGCTGTAGGTAGATTTTTGGTGGCTCACCCTGGTTTTCGGTATTTCATCACCAGCTCGTCGATAGCGTAGGTTGGGTGTTCGATATCGGCTCGTTCTCTCACTTTCCAGTATTGTGGTTCCAGATTTTCGTTTTCCATGAGTCCCTGATGCGCGAGTCGTTCGTGAGGCGTGCAGAGGGCGATGATTCTTGCTGGGTCGTGGGTTGGTTCTAGGGCAAATCGTTGAGTGTGGTGGAGGATAGTGTACGTGCGTGTACATCGTGGAAACTCACAAATACCACGAGATCGCTCAATCACAAACCGTTTGATTTCGGCGGGGATATGTCGTGCATCGGTGACTTTTTCTTCTGGCTGGTTTTCCTGGAGGACCTGTTCGCGGTAGGCGAGGAGCTCGTTGAGGAGATTTTCCCATTCGCCGTGGCCCTTGAGTTTCATAAGTTTTTCCGCAAGATCCTTTGGAAGTTGCATCGTAATTTCAGCTTTCAGATTCTCGGCGCCGAGAATTTCAGCTTCATATTGATATTTGGTTGCACGGACATACGCATCCAATGCATGTTGACTCATCTCCTCCGCCTTTTTCGCCCAAAATGCATCGGTTTCTGGTGTTGCTACCGTAATTATCGGCCGTACGGCATTGATGCCTTTCGCTTCAATGACTTTTTGAATAGCAGGAAGTTGCTCTGCGCGCTTCAATACCCGCAACGCCTCATCGACCGCATGTCCGCTCATTCCTGCAAACACTCGAGCATATTCGTAGATATTTTCATAACCTTTCTTCTGCCAAACCCGTTTGTGCGCGATCTCTGGAAGGAGCATGATGCACTTTCTCATCCATGCTTTCGCATTCTTTCCATACATCTCAAACGTCGCGTGAAGTTCCTGTATATCGTTTTCCATAGAAATTTTCTTGAAGGAATATGGAAGAATTCTACCAGAAAAAACCTCAGAAAACCAACAAATAACCATACCAGCAAGCCATTTCTACGTGACAACCACCAGCAATTATTCTATGGTGAGTGTTTGCTCACCATCAACTAGAAACCATTTCGTGCTACACTGAACTTATGAAAAAATATATTATCGTTATCGGAGCTTTTTTTGTTCTCGCTACTGTGGCCATCACTCTTTCTGGCTGCGCGTCACCGTCGAGCGCAAATAAGGAGGGGCAGAAGCAACCACAAGAGCAACCACAAAAACAGACGAAAACGGAATCCCCGAATCCCACCGCCGAAGCAGCAGCCGAAACAACGACTACAACCGTAAAAGCGTATTTCAGTAATACAAGTCTGGATCCAAATAAGGAGTTTACCTGTAACGGTGTTTTCGCCGTAGAGAGAAACATCCCAAAAACCACGTCTGTTGGCCTCGCAGCCATACAGGAGTTGCTCAAGGGTCCGACCGATGCAGAGAAAGCAAAAGGGTACACTACTAATATCAATACGGGCGTAAAGGTTCAGAAATTGACCATCCAAAATTCAGTCGCCAAAGTCGACTTCAACGCCCAGCTCGAGTATCAGGTTGGCGGCTCGTGCAGAATTACCGCGATCATCGCGCAAATCCGTCAAACCCTGAAGCAGTTCCCTACCATCAAAAGCGTGATAATCTCAATTGATGGCCGAACCGAAGATATTTTACAGCCGTAAAGCCCTTAAATTTTACTGACTGAGCTTGTGGGTCTAGCACGCTTTCGCTGCACTTTGCGTGTCAGTTCGGGATGAGCGAGGGTTGAAAAATGAGACACTACAAAAGGGATTGGTCTTTGTGTATGGATAGATAGAATAGCTTCTGATAAAATCAGGGCAATATGAAGAAAAAAATTATTACATTCATTGCTTCAATTTTTACCTGCCAAATGGCTGGAATTATAGGCGTAGGGTTTACAGCATCAGCTATTCCCCTTTGGTACAATACGTTGAATAAACCAACATTCAGTCCTCCTTCGTGGATATTTGGACCAGTGTGGACCCTTCTTTACACCATGATGGGCATAGCTCTTTTTCTCATATGGAACGAAAAAACTCGAAACTCAAGAAAAGCACTTCTCGTTTTCTCACTTCAACTTTTCCTGAACGCGATATGGTCACCGGTGTTCTTTGGGCTACGATCTCCCTTCATGGGCCTCTTGATTATCACTCTTCTCTGGATTTCGATCATACTGACTATGGTCAATTTTTATAAAATTTCAAAAAGAGCTGCCTGGCTGCTTGTTCCCTATTTTTTATGGGTAAGTTTTGCAACCGTTCTCAATTTTTCCATATGGCGACTTAATATATGAAAAAATTAGTACGAGTGAATGATACAATGCAAAAACATTGCAGCTATGTACTTACTGAACCAGTTGGGGGAAATTTTCATCCAGAATTCAAACCCGAACTTACTCCTCAGGCCATGCTAGAACTTGGCATTTTTGGCGGGAAATATATGACAGATTGCCAAAAGGAATTTCCTAAAAATTGGTTTAAAAATGCAAAGCTTTGCCCAAAGCGCCATGATCCAACATTAAACTACTTCGGAATAAATGCCTCACAGCCTCTTTCGGTCTGGCGCAAAAAAGACTGGATTCATCCCATGGATCCAAGAGGTTGGTTTCAATGGTACTGTCGCTATTATATGGGCAGACGATTCTCCGAAGAAGACATCAGGCAGATCAAGAGGTGGAAAGCTATGAAACGACACATCGCTCAATTACAAAAAAACTGTCACCGAGGCGACCTGAGCTGTAGAAGAAAACAAAGACAGGCATTACTTCATTGGGCCTACGATACTCGAAAAATATAAGACTCCGGTAAATGCCTTACGCGAGTCTGTTGGCCGCGCCTGGCACAAATCTGCTGA
>CALQZC010000044.1 GCA_943349045.1 Candidatus Peribacteria bacterium | reverse complement strand
CCTATATTTTTTCCGCGATTGGAGACTCGACGACGCTTGAGAATTCACTCCGACAGCAAGGTGGTATTGTGCAGCGCTTTGAACGACTTCATCCAGGAAAAACCCTCCACATTCAGAAGAAGGATCGCATCGATGTGAAGTAGTTAATCGGCGAGGTAGATCCAGAGGGGCTGGAGGAGCAGGAGACCAATGACGAGGGCGAGGTAGATTCGCTTATTGAGTTTTTCATACGAGTAGGCTTCTCGGATTTTTTTGAGTCGGATCTGTTTTTCGAGAATGTCCTGTTCGAGGAGCTGAGTGGATTCAGTGAGTTTCAAGACCTCGCTCTTGTGCTCGGGCAGGGGTACGGAGTAACGGAGCTGACCTTCGAGTTGACCGATGCGATAGTGGGCGCCCTCCAATTCATCCTGACGTTTGCGAAGTTCGAGGGAGAGCTCTTCATACATTTTTTTATACATCTCAATCAGATCATTATCATGATCATGATCTCGCTCGTGCGATGTGATTGGAGATTCTACTTGTCTCGTCTCTACAAACTGAATGTCTTCTGTGTTGTCACTAGACACTTTGACATTTTTTTCCTGTCTACTTTGACTATGTATAAAATCGAGTACTTCGCTTCTACTAAGTAAAATCTTGTTGTCTATTATCCTTGTCGATAGCCTTCCACTCTGTCTATATCTATCAAGTGTACGAGTAGATATTTTTAATAGTCTACTTGCTGCTTTTCTATCGATTAGGTCCTTATTTTCTACGATTGTGGACATAAAATTTTGTCTATTATTTGTCTACTGACACGTGACATCGAGGTGAGACAGATCCATTAGGTTGTCTTCTCTGGCATGTCTACTGTCCATTGTAGGTATATAGGTTTATTTGTCAAGCTGCGCCAGCTTTACTTTTATGAACTGGAGTTTCATACTGAATGCACGTATGAAATCCTCACCACGACTTACCGCGACCGTCCTCCTGGGCGTCCTTCTGGTTACTGAAACATTCACGGTCTCTGGGGTTTCTGCCGCCTCGAAACCATATTATCGCTATCCGCTCTCACTTCTTCCTGAGAAGCCCGATGTCCGCGAGAGTACGACCCATGTTGGAAGTGGTACGTATGCGCAGTATGGCGCGGTGCTTTCCCGTGGGGATCTGAATGGTGACGGTCATGACGATCTCATCGTCTCCTCGCCGTACTTTTCTACTGACGATCGAAAACAGCGTGGGCGAGTCGAGATCTACCTGGGCTCAAAGACATTTTTTGCTGCTGGAACTACAGGCGCTCCTGATGCGAGTGCAAAACCTGATGTTACCTTCCTTGGTTCTCGTGCTGAGAGTCAGCTTGGCACATCGGTGGCAACGGGAGATCTCAATGGTGATGCCATAACGGATGTTATTATCGGGGCACCCGGTGATCGAGCCGTCCTTATTATGTTCGGCAAGGCTACATTTCAGAAACTTGCAACGTTCGACTTTTCCCAGAAAAGTGCTGACTGGCATATTCAGGGACGTGACGATGATGATCGCTTCGGATTTGCGATCGATAGTGCGGATATTAATGGAGATGCTACGGATGACCTTATTATGAGTGCGCCGTTTGCTGGAAAAGAAGGCGTGAAGCGACTTGGAAAGGTCTATGTCGTGTATGGAAGCTCGTACCGGGCTTCGAGTCTGACCTACTACCTCAGCTCAAGCTCTCCAGATGCTGTTTTTTGGGGAACGAAGGAGGATGACTCATTTGGTATTACCCTTGCCCATGGAGATATAGATGGTGATAAAAAAGTCGACCTTGCCGTTGGATCGTATATGGCTACGAGTGGTTCATCGAAACAGGCAGGTACCGTAACCCTTCTCTATGGATCTAGACTTTCGGCGAAGAAGGAGTTGCAGGTCGTAGATGACCCAGAGTTACCGGTCCCTTCAGAAAAAACTGACGAGACACTCTTTACCGTCGATCGGAGCTTCAACTGGTTCGGATATGCCCTTACCTTTGGCGATCTGAATAACGACCAGCTTGATGACTTGGTTATTAGTGCCTTTCCATACTTGAAAAATAATAAACAAGGACAGATTTATATATTGTGGGGTGATAAAAAGGGAAACTTCGAGAGTAAGACGCTGTCGCGTGTGATTGCGCCGAATGAGACGTCCCTCATTGGCTCAGCAGTCGCTATTTCTGACATGAATGGAGATGGTGCTCCTGACCTGATGATCGGTGGCGCCACCGGTGCTCCTGGAAGCGATCGTGGATTTGGACGACTCTATATCCTGAGTTTTTTTCCACGAAATAAAGAGCTGTGGAACTTCTCTGAAGTGCCTCCTGACATGATGATTGAGGGACGCGCAGAGCGTGATTGGTTTGGGAATAGTTTTATTATGGGTGACTTTGATACGGATGGAAGTCGGGATATTATTATTGGAGCTCCAAACACCCGTGGTACTGGCGTGGGAGGTTCGCTCGAGTTTCTCCGCGGCCCAATTTTTCCACATGGAGATACTTCATACACTCCGCCTTCACCTCCTGAGTCGGTAAGCCGAGGGTCATTCGTGGTGGAGATTATGAAGAGCTTTCAGCTCGATAAAAAAAATAAGGAATACATTGATTCTTGCCTTGCTGATGCAGAATTTTGCTTCTATCAGTTCTCATCGCAAACGAAGTATGCCGGCCTGAGGTTCACACCAAATATTCGTCTCTATCCCGATGTGCGACCGACTGATCCATTTTATAAATACGTCAATAATGCGACGATTCTTGGGATCATTCGCGGTTTTTCCGAAGAGCATAACTCACCATTTCATCCTGATAAGCCAATCAGCCGAATCCATGCTTTGAAGATACTTCTCACCTCGACGAATATGCTTCCATGGAAAGATTATGCCGATCTGCGCAATGAGCTGGTAGCCCGAAATGCTGGGGCCCTTGCGGATAGTAGACGTACAGCGAGTGCGCGTGATAGTCGCGATAAAGATCCGATGACGAGCCAAAAAATGCCGTATATGGATGTCTCGGCTCGAGTGGAGCATATGTGGTGGTATCCGCGCTATATCAACTATGCCTACCTGAGTGGCATTATCGATGACTCGGTCTTTTTCCAGCCGGATGCACCACTAACTCAGAAAGATTTTGATCACTGGATGGTTCGGGTGCAAGAGCAGCTCTCGAGACGTAAATAATATTGTATGTCATCTCATCATCAGAAAACACGCCTCCAGCAGTTTCGTGAACGGCTATCGGTTGGGGTCAAGGGGCGATCGGCATCTGGCTCGGTGTCTACCGGACGCATGATGATGCGGGTTTTGCAGGTTTGTCTCCTGGTATTTATTCTTGCCGTGGTGATTGCTTGGTATTTTCTACTTGGCCCGAGTAACCGAGAGCATGGCAGTTTTTTTAACCGACAGGCGAATGCGGTGTGGGCGCCGCATACCTGGAGTGAGGATCCACACAGCGTTGAAGAGATTCGAGAATTCGTTGAGAAAATGGCCGCTGGTGGCGTGAAGTATGTGTTTCTTCACGTGGGCCCTATCGAGGCGGATGGAACGATTCCGGGAGCGCGCTACCGCGCGCTCCCGGAATTCCTGAAGGTCGCTCGCACCTATGGCGACCGTGTGAAGTATCTGGCCTGGATGGGTCAAATTCGGGGAAAACTCCCTCTCCAGGAGCTCCAGGTTCGTCGTGAGGTCGTGCGCACCGCGCGAGTCTTTGTCGAAGAGCTCGGCATGGACGGTATTCACTATGATATCGAGCCGATTGTGGATGGTGACACCGATTTTTTGTATGTACTGGAGGATACGAAAAAGGCACTCGGTGCCGGAAATTTGTCTCGAGACAAAAAAATACTTTCTGTTGCGCTGCCCGAGATGATTCCTGATTATGTTTTTGCGGTGGTTCGTCGGGTGCTTGATCTGAAGTCGTACCTCTCAAGCGAGTACTATCTGAAAGTGGCTGAGCGCAGCGATCAGATAGCCGTTATGACGTATGAAAACAGCATTCATTCCGGGTGGATATATCAGTACTTCCTGAAACATGAAGTCATCTGGCTGACTCAGCTCCTGCAAGATTATAAAGGAATTTTGTTGATTGGCCTGCCGACGTATGACACGAAGACGCCGAGCTTTGACCCGAAGGCCGAGAATATTTATTTTGGACTCAAGGGTATGATTGAGGGACTGAATAGCTGGAGGAGCCACGTGGATCCGTTTGAGGGCGTCGCGCTCTATGGCTCGTGGACGACCGATGCAGAGGAGTGGAAGACGATGGAGAGGTTGTTTTTGAAGAGACTTTAGGGTATAAGTAATTCACTTTTAGGCTTATAGAAGCTTTCTTATGCACATCTCTTTTACCAATCAGACAGACAAAAACGTCGATACGGGCATGCTTGAGCGATATGCGAGGAAGGCTGTCCAGCTTTTGCATAAGCGGATAGCAACCTATTGTCCGCCAGGAGTCAATGTTCCTGATCTGGGACTGGATGTTTTTTTTGTCACTGATCCTATGATCCGAAAGTTAAATAAACAGCATCGTGGCAAAGATTCACCGACGGATGTGATCTCTGTATCCTTCGTCGAGGAGCGGGATTTCATGCCGTGGATGCCGGGAAGTGAGGCCTACCCTGCCGGTGAGATTTTTCTCTCTGTTGATATGGTGGCTCGCCAGGCGCGTGAACATGAGACTCCATTTATGCATGAAATGTCCTATATGCTCGTGCACGGTTTTTTACACGTCTTTGGCCATGAGCATGAAGATGATATCGGAGAGCTGGAGATGGAGCGGGCATCGCTCGAAGTTCTCGGGGGTATCTATCCCCGGAGAAGCGAGTTTGGATTTTAGTTTGTCGGCGATGGGGGGAAGAGTTGCATTGTTTCAACCATTTTCTGATAGACTGGCAGATATTTTTCGAAGTCCGTCACATCTTCCTGAAATGTGAGGCTGTAGACCTTTTCATTCTTTACGGTGAGGGTAATCAATACGCGCTCCATGATGGTTTTGTCATCACTATTTCGGTGCTCGAAGAGGAGGCGCTTTGCTGGTGTTCCCATGAGCTGCGTATCTGTTTCCTCAACCGTCTTTATTTCCGGAAAACGCAGAATGAAGATTTTTTTAAGGCCGTCTACTTCTGTTTTGAGTGTCACTGTTTCTTCTGGAAATGGCTTAACGACGGCAATTCCTATGCGTCCTTTTACGGTTGGCTTGTCATTTTTTGCCTGGGGAATATCGATGATGTACTCAGCAAGTTTTTCGTTACTCTCAACCTTTGGATCGCCCCAATTTGTTGGTCGATCGACGATGATACCGAGCTGATCGATGGTCTCTGTTTTATACGAAATAGCACCAAAAGAGCATCCTGTGAGGAGGGCAACACTAAACACGAGGAGAATGCTTGTCGGTGGTTTTGTGAGAGAAAACATGTCGAGAAGTGATGTTTTAATAATTCAAAAAGGCATCCAAAACCTATGGTGCAGGAGTATATAAGTATTCGAAGAACATCTTATACATAATGATTACCACATCCGAACGAGTAACCTCCTTAGCAGGATTACAATTGGAGCTGATCTCATCCATAAAGCCTTTATTAAAAGCTAGCCCCATGTATTTTGAATACCACTGATCAGCTGGTGTACTAGGACAAGATTTTGATAATTCCTTTGCATAACTTGCATCGACATCCACCTTAAAGAGTCCAAAAAGAACTTTTAACATTTCAGCCATATTAATATTATTGGCAGGTTTAAATGTACCATCTGGATAACCTCCAAATTGCTTACAGGCTGAGGCATTGGTTTTTATCCAGTTAGTATCTGTGTAGCTAACGAGATCGCTATAGCCGCTTGTAGATACCGATGGTGGTACATACGTTCCCTGTGTGCTAATTTGACTTTTATTCATAACTGCACAAGTTTCAGCACGATTGATTTTGTCATTAGGACGAAGGAATCCTGGATTTGCTGAACCAGGCCCGTCTCCATTGAAGGCGTCAACATCTTTCACCACTTCAGCGCCACGACAAAGTGTCTTGTGGGCTGAGACATTGCTCAAATCAGGAAAAGCAGAGCAGGGAACATCATAAGCCTTAAGCTTATCGTCATAGGTTTTGAACATTTTTAAGACAGTATCACTGCAATCAAGTGAATTTCCCGTGAAATTACCAGAATTTGATGTTTTTAATTTGCAGTTATCAAGTGCCGTAGTATAGATATTTTTTATAGTACTATCGCTTATATTGTTCACTTTATTCATAAAAGTGGAAAAATTCTTTTTTTCTCCATCGCGCGCATTAATTACCCAGAAAAAGTAATCTATTGCCTTATTCGCATTGACTATTTTGGAAGATTTGTAGGTTATTCCATTCGCATCTGTGACGGTTAAATTTACTTGATATTGGCCCAAATTATTCAAATTATACGAAAAGCTTGATTGCTTACTAAGACTTGAAGGAATAGGCAATATTGCACTGGCATTACTGGATATCCAGCTTATGCTCCATTGTCTTGAAGCCATTACTGCATTGCCGATGGAAGCCGTAGTATCCTGAAGCGTGATCATTTCTGATGGCAAAATCGATACCGCATTTCCCTGATTGAAAATACTCATGTCACTATGGTCAAAGGACATCGAAAAGTCCGGTTTTAAATAATTCTTAAGATTAGCGGTAAAATAAATATTCTCCAGAGTATTGTATTTACCTACCGTGTTGCCAATTGTAATATCTCTATTCGTATAGGTAATTTGATAACAATTTGGATCGCTAATAATAGTATCAAGCTTTGTGTGCGGAAGTGAGTAATCTTTTTCTACTAAAACAGCAACTGGCGTCATATCGTTCTGAGTTCTTGTGATGAGGCTTAAGGTACTGGGATCAAGGTAATATTTCGAATCATGATCGTTCACGGAACTGCAGGGCTCTACGCGAAATTCAGGAGCACTGATCGAAGTATCATCGGTGCTCTTTAGCTGCAATTTAACAGGACCATCAAATTCACCTAATCGTAGTGGAATATTTGTATAACCGTTTGCCGTTTGCTTTGATGTAATATCCTTAATTGTAAAAACTTTGCCATTTATCGTCGCCGTAAAACCTAGACTTCTATTCGGATCAAAATTCGCTGGCATTTCCGAATACGCCATAGAGCTTGGGATAATAGCGGAAGAGAGAATACAGAGGGCGACTGCTACGGTGAGGGTTTTTTTCATAAAAAAAGTTAAAATACTGTGCTTAGGGTATCATGTTTAATAAATAAAAACCAATTTTATGCTCAATTAAATGGGGTCGTAAAAAATATATTCTTAAATTTTCGCAGCTTTTCTAGTTTACATCATCGCTCTTCATTAAAGGCGTTACTTTTCAGAACGGGTGCTATGCGGTTTTTCCGAGTTCGATGAGTTTTTCGAGAAACTGTCGGGGGTAGATGGGTGGGTTTTCTTCGAGAGACTGGTGAAAAATAACCGTTGAGGGCGTGAGGGCGGGGAGGGTGTTTGCCTCGATAATGATTATTTCTCCGGTCTGGGTGTGCATGAAGGCATCGAGACGTGCGTAGCCTTCTATGCCGAGGGTGTTGGCGGCGATCTCGATGCGTTTTTTGGCCTCTTCAAGCGCTTTTTTGCTTACGTGCGGCTGGGGCGGAGGTGTGATATTTACTCCGGTTCCACCCTGGAATTTTTCTTCGAGTGAGAGGACGTGCGAGTGTGAGACGGTGAGGGATGGGCTGAGGGCGTGAAGTTTTTTTGCGTGGCCAATGACGCCCGTGGTTACTTCAATCCAGTTTGTTTTTTTATTCCAGATGAGTTTGTTGTTGATGACCCGCGGTTTGTCGGTCTCGACGAATCGCTCGAAGAGCACGTGTTGCATGGGTTGCGATGGCATCTCAATAATTCCGTGCTGGTCGGTGAGTGTGCCGGCAGGAATTTCGAGGGCATTTTTGTTGGCGAAGGCGATGTAGGCTTGCAGATCTTTGGCAGAGATCATTCGGCATATACCTGCGGAGCAGCCGTCGTCGGTTGGCTTGATGATAATGGATGATGCGTGGAGATCTTTTTTGAGCTGAGACCAGAATGATGCCCACTGTGTCGTGCTGAAATTTTTGAAATGCGAGAGGGGGAAAACTATTTTTTCAGCGGTATGGATGCCGTATTTTTTCAGTGGTTTCATGGCCTCGCCGGTTGCAAACTTGTCCATGCAGAGATGGGACGCTTGTGCGTGTGAGCCGTTGAATTTTTTATGCGCTTGCGTGAGAAGTTTCTGTAT
>CALQZC010000043.1 GCA_943349045.1 Candidatus Peribacteria bacterium | reverse complement strand
TACATTTTCTTCTCCTGCCTCCATATTTTTTTTATCTTTCCACTTCCGCAATGTGTACATGTTTGCCTAGCCATGAATAAAAATGTTAATTTATGGCTGAAGAATAACAAAAAAATAACATTACGGACACCAGTTTAGTTTACAGTGCTCAAACCACGGAAAATCACCAGCCCTATATATCGCTCTCCAGAACCATAAGCGCCCTGACCGCACGCTCAAGAGTACGAAAACGTCTAACAAGCACCATCATTTCCGTAAGACCTCGAGAAATATGTACCTCTTGTTCTTGAATAGTCTCAGCCAGAGATCCATATTGAAGCTCAATGAAGACAATTTTTTCCTCCATACTCTTGAGAATAAAAGCCATAGCCTGAATCGTGCCAAGTACGACCGTAAGTTCCTCGAAAGGTGAAACGGGAGTGACTTTCCCAGCCTTGAGGGCAACCGCACCTCTCAAATCAAGAATGTGGCGATCCAGAGCAGCTATTTCTGCACGATGTTGAGCGATGCGTTGTAGGAATTCTCCTTCGACTGGTGGCGAGTTCATCACAGGAGGGTAAATGGTTATGCATGGTCCTGCGAAATCCTGATAGCAGGCGGTCGCGAAGCAAATAAGTACCGACTCCCCTGGGAGTCAGTAAAAGATAGACCAGAAAAGAATATTGTGTGTTCTAAATCCTCAGCCTTAGGCGCAGGATTGCCAGGACGATCGACTCCCATCACGTACGGCATAGGTGCGTACGAACTTGGTATATGGCGTATGGAGTTAGGGTTACCATCAGGCACCACCGTACAGTCAAGGCCCGCTGTATGGAAAAGAGAGCTAAGATCGAGAGCAAATTGATTCAAGAGGCCCTGATCAATAGTCACATAGGCACCACCAAGTATGCGCTGTAACTCTTCCTGTGCTATTTCTGGATATTGGGCGGCCATGAAAATAATGCTTTGCAAGACGTCCTGCAGCCCATGAGGATCACTCTTTAATTGCATGGCGGCGTACTGCCCTTGAAGCTCAGGAAACTCAGCAGGAAGAAAACCTTTTTTCCCACAATGCTGCAGCGCTTCAAAATCGACAATCGTAAAAGTGGAGCGCAAATGTTTATCAGAAAAGATACGCTGGTCTTGTTGTGACAACGCTTTGCAAAAGGAAGCAATGGCACTCTTCCAATTATTATCGAGGGAAATAAGATTGTCAAAAAATCTTCTGCAAGAGTCTGTTAATCGACGCGGATCAGATTGCGAAAGATGGAGACGCCGTCCAACCTGATCCTCAAGTTTTAAGGCCAGATCTCGAAGTTGAAGAAGATGGGTCTGGATATGGATAATAGCAGACGAATGGGTCTCAACCCGACCCATCGTTGCTTGATCGGGAGTCGCAGCATCAGCGAGTATCTGAAGTTGATGCATGAGAGGCATCGATTGAGCATGAGTGTCACGAAGAGAAGATAGAGCCACTTCAAGACGACCAATATCGAGCTCAGATTTTATTCGAGCGATATCCTGACCCTGAGCCTCAAGTGTTGTCTGAACATCAGTACGCAACTGCTGAATGATATGAGTAAGCTCCTGCTCTCGCGGAGAAAGAGCTTCTGCAGTTTGGCCAAGTCCAGATATCATCGCCGCCTTCGTCTTTGGTCCAAAAACGCCATACCCTTTTTCCTCAGCACTCTTCAAAAGCCCATGAGCCAACTGAAATCTTCCAACTGCATCTTTAGTTTTAGGTCCAAACGTTCCATCACACCCATGTGAGAAAAACCCAAGCTCCTTAAGTGCTTTCTGAAGTGTCTTAACATGAGGATCTCTCGCACCAAACGCAAGCGTAGGAGCTTCTGCCAAGAGGTCTATATTGGGAGTAGGTTGTGAAGATGCTTGAGCTGTGGGCATACAGGAATCTTATTAAATATTGGCAATTCGAAACTTTGGAGGGAGCGCAGGAGATGAATCTGTATGTGGTGAAGTAAGGGAAAAGCCAGAGTTAAGCAGTGGTTCCTCCGAGGGAGTATAAGGAATAACCTGTATCATAGGCGCAACATGATCAGCAATATTAATAATATGATCCATATCTCCAGCCGGCTCAAAGCTGTAACCTTCTCCGGCGAGATCTCGTAAGGCAGACGTAATATCCCGAGCAAATCGCGTAAGGGATTCTTGGTCGAGAGTGACGTAGACCCCAGAAAAAATCTCATTGAGTTTTGAGCATATAGATGCGGGGAGAGATGTTTTAATAGTGCGGAGCTGCAGAGTCAATTCCTGAAGAGTAGTGGGATGATACCTTTTACCAAACTGAGCAACGCCAATTTTTATAGAACTGTAACCGTTTGCAAGAAAGCCATTTTTGGCGAAATTAGCTAGCTCTTGTACGTCAATTGTATAAAAGGTAGGAAGAGTGGGTAGAGACGCGACAAACTGTGCATGATCTTGTTGACTCAATACCGCGTGCATCACAGAAAAAATATCTTTCCAGCGCGTATTAATAGCATCCAGTTCGGCAATCTGCTGAGTGACGGTATCAAAATCAACACTCGTATGTTCGACAGCCTTGGTAGCCCGAGCTACGTGCGCTGTAACCGCATGAATAACCGGTGACGCTGCTGTCGGTTGAGGTTGCAGGGAGACGATACTCAAGAGCGTTGCCTTTGTCTTTGGTCCAAAAACGCCATACCCTTTTTCCTCAGCACTCTTCAAAAGCCCATGAGCCAACTGAAATCTTCCAACCGCGTCTTTAGTTTTAGGTCCAAACGTTCCATCACACCCATGTGAGAAAAACCCAAGCTCCTTAAGTGCTTTCTGAAGTGTCTTAACATGAGGATCTCTCGCACCAAACGCAAGTGCAGGAGCTTCGCTAAGAGCAAGGGGCTGAGAAGATGGCGCAGGAAGGGACATAGGTTTAGCTAAAGGAGAGGCATTATATATCAAATAAACAAAATGTCAATAGGCAGCGCACGCAAAAAAAGACCAAGACTAACCGAAGCTACAGAATTAAACCTCCTCCCTCACCTTCCCCACCACTCGATCGATAAACAGCTTTGCATCGAGGTGATCGACCTCATGTTGGATGATTCGGGCGTTGAGGTCGGTCAAAGCCAACGTGATCTTCTCCATTTTTTTGTTGAAAAACTGCACCGTGAGGCTCTGGTAGCGCGGAACACTCCCCCACTTTCCCCGAAGACTGAGGCACCCCTCTTCATTGGTCTCTCGCGTATCGACGTGATTGAGAATCTCCGGATTGATCATCACGATCACATTTTCGTTTTTTGTCCCCGGATTCAGCTTTGCAAGTGCCAGACGCAGGTTGACACCCACCTGAGGTGCCGCAATACCAATACCATCTTCCTCATCCATCGTGGTTCGCATATCCCCGATAAGCTTCAGAAGTTTTTTGTCGACAGACGTTACCACACTGGAAACCGTCCTCAGGATAGTGTTATCTGCGCCGCTCGTGATAGGAAGTCGTGCCATAGATTTTACGAAAATTATTTTTCTTGCTTTAAATATGCCTCAATAAAGCCATCAATGTCACCATCGAGCACCGGTTCAACATTGCGCTCTTCGTAGTCAGTTCGATGATCTTTTATCATTTTATATGGGTGAAGTACATAGGAACGAATCTGATTCCCCCACGACATCTCAACCTTTCCACCCTTGATATCACTGAGCGTCTTCGCCTGTTCTCGCTCCATCATATCTACAAGTTTCGCATGGAGAACTTTCATCGCGTGCTCTTTATTTTGCAACTGACTTCGCTCCGTCTGGCACGTCACCACAATATTCGTCGGAAGATGTGTGATGCGAATTGCCGAGTCAGTCTTTTGAACATTCTGTCCTCCTGGTGCGGACGAGCGATAGGTATCCACACGCAGATCATCTTTTTTAATATCAATCTCCATGTCGTCAGAAATTTCCGGAAGAATTTCAATCAGTACAAACGATGTTTCGCGCGATGCCTTCGCGTTGAATGGACTCTGTCGAACAAGTCGATGAACCCCATTTTCGCCCTTCAGATAGCCATATGCGAGCTCACCCTCAATCAAGATCATCGCACTCTTGAGCCCCACCTCTTCACCCATAGACTGATCAAGAATCGTCGCCTTGAACTCATGCTTCTCCGTCCATCGCAGATACATTCGCATCAGCATATCCGCAAAATCCTGCGCATCTTTTCCGCCCGTCCCCGCATGAATCGAAAGAATCGCGGAGTTCGCATCGTACTTTCCATTGAGAAAGGTCTGTATCTCTAATGCACGCCAGTCCTTCGCGAGCTGCATCACCATCTGGGTAAATTCCCGGACACTGGTCGGATCATGATCGACATCAATCGTCGGCACAAGTTCATGGAGTTCCTTGAGATCTTTTTGAAGCTTTTCCCACCGTTCAATAAAGGTACGGGTATGACTCGCCTCCCGCGTAATCTGCTGGGCGCGTTTTTGATCATTCCAAAAACCCGGATCTTGCATATTTTCTTCGAGCAGCACGATTTTTTGGCGCTTTTCATTCAGATCGATCGCCTTCAGCGCGGTCGAAATCTGGGTTTGGAGCAGGTCAAGTTGTGATGTGACTTCGTGCATAATGTGGGCGTATTCTAGCACAAATGTTGTAAAAAAGCACCCCAGAAGCTACAGTGTACCCATGTCCGTTGCCCGAAAAATTCTTGGAAGCACCGTTTCGCAGTTTGCTGGAAAGCTCGCCGTTGGTCTGCTCAGCATTATCGTTATCAAATTATTGACGGGCTACCTCACGCAAGAACAATACGGAGAGTATAATTTTATTTACGACTTTCTCGCCGTGTTTGGAATTGTTGCGGACCTCGGTCTCTACACCGTTGCCGTTCGTGAAATGTCAAAAGATGAGTCGCGCGTCGCGGTATTACTCGGAAATGTTCTGACAATTCGAACCGTCGTGGCAATTATTGCGATGGTCGCCGCGGTCTGTGTCGGATTTTTAATTCCGATTTTTATGCCCGAACACGCCGAAGGCATGGTGCCAATTGGAATTGCGATCGCCTCTATTACCGTGCTGTTAGCCATTTTAAATGGAACTCTGACCAGCGTTTTGCAGGTGAAATATCGGATGCGCGAATCAGCCATCGCCCTCGTGATTGGAAAAATAATTTCGATCGGCTACATCGCGTACATCGTACTCGTCGCATTCACACAGAATCCTGCCGATGGTTTTCATCACATCATTGCCGCCGGCATCATCGGGAACGCCGCAATGCTTGGCTACACCTACTGGTACACGCGTCGTCTTACAGAAATCCGATATCGTTTCGACTGGAAACTCATTAAGGAAGTTTTCATAAAGGCACTTCCCTACGGACTCGCGCTGATGCTCTCCACGATTTATTTCCGACTGAATACGATCTTGTTATTTCAAATAAAGGGCGCCGAAGAGGTCGCATTTTACAGCGTAGGTATGCGGTTAATTGAGAGTCTCACGATTATTTCGTTGTATTTCATGAACTCGGTATTACCCGTAATGACCCGCTCCATCGAGTCCCGTGATGGACGCCACTCATCGATTATCCAGAACGCATTCGATTTTCTTTCCATGATGGGTTTCGCCATGGTCGCCGGTGGATTCGTCCTCGCCTACCCAATCATCGCGATTGTCAGCGACCCTGAGTATCTCAGTCGTTTATCCGAAGGTGTATACGGCTCAGATATTGGCTTGCAGATACTGTTATTTGCGCTCATGTTTTCATTTATCAACACACTATTTTCTTTTGTGCTGATCTCCGTCAATAAACAAACACGGTTACTCTGGATTAATATCGGCGCGATCGTTTTGAATTTATTACTGAACTGGTTAGTAATTCCCGAGTACGGTTTCCGTGGAGCCGCAATGACCAGCGTAATCGCAGAACTCTATATCGCGATCATCACCTACCATGCTGCGCGCAAGTATCTGAAATTTGATCTCCGGTTCACAAATTTTATGAAAATTATTATTTCAGCCATCGTGATGGGCACGATCGTCTGGCTACTACGTGAGCCGACTTTCACGCTTCTAGAAAACAAAAATGTGATCTTACTGATTCCCGTCGGAGGCGTGCTATACGCCGCGATGCTCTGGATAACCGGCGTCATCACCCGCGCCCGCGTACGCGAAATTTTCCGGAAGGAGGCGAAGGGCGAGCCAGAGATTCTTGGAGAATAGTGCATTTTCTCCCTACCCCTCCAACTCCCGAACAATCTCCCGAAATTTCTCTCCCCGCTCTTTATAATTTTTAAACTCATTGAAACTCGCCGCTGCAGGTGACATCAAAATCACTGCCTCGGTTCCGAGATTTTGTGCTTCCCCATACGCCTTCTCCATCGCTTCTCTCAACCCTTCCACCGCCACGCACTCAACCGGCAACCGACACACCGTTCCATCTTCAACACACGCATGATGTCCGATCCGAACAGCCTCACCAATTCTCGCACCCGACGGTCCCATCAAAAAAACCCCGCGCAAAAATTTCATCTGTGACAGCCGCCATCCAAGCGCCGTAAAGTCACTCCCCTTTTCACTTCCACCGGCAATTAAATAAAATGGCTTACCAATCTCATTAAATGCATTGCATGCAGCCAGACATGATTCAGGTGTGGTAGAAAACGAGTCATTATAAAACGCGACCCCAGCATCATCCACACGACCGACCGGCTCCAGTCGATGTGGCAGACCATGGAAGGTGCGCAACACCTCCGCTATCACCATATCGTTCACCCCAAGTTCACGCGCTACCACAACCGCTGGCAACACGTTTTCCCAGTTATGTCGACCGAGCAGCGCAATCTCTGCCGCATCAATCACCTTCGCATAGTTGTGTCGCGGATACCGTTCACGCGGATCGGCATCTTCATATCCCAGGTAATACACGGCTCGTGGAACTGATGCATCAGCCGTCAATGCCCTCGACAATCCATCAGAAATTGTCTCCCAGTCAGTCTGCCCATGGACGCCCACCCACACACCATTCACATCCTCAAACTTGCAGCTGACATAAAATTTCCTCCCAGCGCCAAGTTCAAGAAATTCAGTCCTATATGGATAATCGGCATTTAGTACAGCAAAATCGCCTTCAACTTGATGTGCCATAATCGGATATTTCGACTCGTGATATTCTTCCACCGACGCATGATAATCGAGATGTTCGGAAGTAACATTCAACACAACCGCAATATGTGGACTCACCTCGAGATCAATCAGCTGAAAACTCGAGAGTTCCAAAACGACCAGTGCGTCTTCGCTCATTTCATCCAAAAAATTCACGGCCGGCACCCCAATATTTCCACCAAGAAAAACTTTTCTCCCACTCCGTCGCAGCATCTCCGTAATCAGCGACGCCGTCGTTCCCTTCCCTTTTGTACCAGTGACGCCCACCACAGGAACCCTGCAATGTTCAAAAAAGTACTTCGTCATGCTCGAAACCTCCGTTTGACTATCCGGATCATCCACCAACTCAGCAATTTCCGCCCGAAAAAAAGAAATCCCCGGACTCCTGAAAACCACATCAAAATCACTCAATGCTCGCAAATAATCAGCTCCCCCTCGAAACCCAACTCCAACCGCCAACCCCTCCACTTTCTCACTCTGATCACACACCGTCACATCAATATATCCATGCTTCAGCAGATATTCACACATCGCCTTGCCCTCAACCCCAAACCCTAAAATAGCTATCTTATCAGTTTTTTGCACGGACGAAGTATATCAGTTATTCACGAACTGGTCGAGAAGTAGCTTTGGAGGCCACCATCTCCCGTATCACCTCCTCATCCGCCGGTGGAAACTCATAATTCATGAGCTCACTGACACGCACCCACCGAATTTCCTGCCCCTCTTTTCCAAAGGGCTCACCCAGAAGAATCTGACAACGATGCCAGCTCAGACGAATGTATCGATCCTCATAATGATGTTCGGTATGCATGAATGGTGGACGCACCGCCGCCTCGATTCCCAGTTCCTCCTGTAGCTCTCTTTTTAGACACGCACGCTCACTCTCCCGTGCCTCTAATTTTCCACCCGGAAACTCCCACATATCTTGTAGATGTTTTTTATTGGTACGTTTTTGAATAAGTACTTCCTGATTTCGCCCGCTACCCCGCCAGATAATACCAGCGGCTACGCGAATAACGTGAGCGGATCTCATTCCCGACTCATCTCGCAGAATTTTTCTCGAAACTCTTTTTGCAACCAGCCCATTCCCCGCATCCCGAAGCTTTTTCAACCCCTTCAGCTCCGCCGCCGCATAGTCCATCAAACCCTGGTAGAACTCACGCGCCGAACCCTTCGGACAGGCACTCTCGGCAATAACTCGCAGCGCCTTATCATCCAACTCTCCAAAAAAATGCTTCAACATCTGTCGAACATTCGTGTCCATCGGCACGACATCTTCCCCGCAAGAAAAAGCCAGAATCGCATTCGCCGTATAGTCGCCAACTCCCGGCAGTCGACGCAACTCTTCGTACGTCACCGAAAAACCCCCACCAAAATCCTGCATCACCATCTGCGCTCCTACAATTAAATTTCGAAATCGTCGATAATATCCAAGCCCGCGCACATACTCCATAACCTCCTCCCACGACGCACGCGACAAACTCGCAACATCCGGAAACCGCCGCATAAAATTCACAAAAAACGGCACCACTCGCTCGGCCTGCGTCTGTTGCAACATGACCTCAGAAATCCACACCGCATACGGATCACGCTGCACATGCTCAGCGCGCCACGGCAAACCAC
>CALQZC010000042.1 GCA_943349045.1 Candidatus Peribacteria bacterium | reverse complement strand
ACTCGGATTCGTACACATTTGGATAGATCACTTTTTGAACGGACCCGGCGCCATTCAAATAACTCGCAAATCGTGGCTTGTCGATTGGTAAACCAGTCGGGAGCAATCCCTGAAACTGGGCACGCAGCGTCGAGGCCGTTGGCTCCTTGTGATACGCAACTGACGAGAGATCTTTCTCTTTATTCGGGGTAAATCTAAGCCAAAGCTCAGAAGCCTTTTTCTCGAGATCCGTGACATTTCCAGAGTCATCAGCTGCGCAAAACGTACCACCATAGCCGACACAGTTGTCGACTTGGGCTTTATCCTGGAAACCCGAAGATCCCAGCTTCGCCTCCAAATGTTTACGTTGCTCTTTCGACGTCGCCGCACGTCGAGGTGAGGTAAAAAATCGAGCGGAATCAATCTCAAAAAAATCTTTCTGGATCTGTCGCCATCGCTCCTCAACCGTTACACCAGCGGGTGTATACGCAAACAACTCCTCGCCCGGCTCATCAACACCCCAGTCGCCACCGATAAATTCACCGGTGTACGCACCTCGGTATTGGTTGCCATTGAAGAGCTCAGGATGGATCACGCGGAACTCCTCGGGCGTCATCGCCGTCGGAAGTTTTTGAAACTCGCTATTCTTACTTTCCTCTGGGTGCTTGTACGCGTTGTACTTGAGAAAGTCATCCTTCAGCCACAAATCGAGTTTCCCATTCTTGTTGTAATCGATCCACGCAATCTGGTCGACCTTTCCATTTCCATTGGTATCAAAATGATCCCCGTTGTCATCCTGTCGGTTCAAAATACCATACTGGTCGAAGAAATTTTGAAGAGTGTACGTAGCCACAAGAGAAATCTTCGCAGGATCGTGGCTATTTTTTACAGGAGTAAGTGGGGAGTTGGCATTTTGTCTGAAAATATTGAGAAGGGCGTATATGCCATTCCCCTGACTCGTCGTGCTGTCACCTTTCATGAAGCCAATGAACTGATCAAAGGACGAGTAGTTGTTACAGGAGGCGAGGCCATCAGGATCAACGATAACATCATCATCAGCGATACGAACCGTACCGGCACGATCACTCACAGGATAACGAGCCGCTTCTGGGAAACATTTTGGATTGGCCGTACCGGCGGCTACATCGAGGGTGTTTTTCTGGTTGATTCCGTAACAGCCAGCGGTAATCGAATCATTATTAATATCCGACAACTTATACGTAGTTGCTGCAGCCGAACCGAGGCCCGGTCTCCAGAACTCAAGCTTTACATCTTCTCCTACCTGAAGTCCACGAATCGCCGACTCGGCAGGGAGTTGAGGGCTGAGCTGTTTTCCATTCACCGTCAGAACAACGTCTCCGACCTTTAGTTCAGTTGGCCAATCATACCCGAAGGCGAGGGAAAAAGGTTTCGCCGGTACACCAGTCTCCGGATTTGACTCAATCCGCGCCCCATACGAAAAAAGATTTCCCGTAAGTTTCCGTGCCTCATCTGGCGACAGTGGTCGTGTATTCACCCCAAGATGCGGAAGTCGTCGAGGGTCGTTGAAGTTACCCGGGGGAGGACCTGGTTTTCCTACGGCGGTCGTGTTCAAGGTTCCTAAATTGAGCGATCGCATAAACTTTACCGCCTGGGCAACCGCGCCCGTATAGCCGTTGGGTATGGGTGTCTTTTGTTGTGAACCGCCATAGAGTGAACACTGCTGCACCCGTGATAGATCATCGAAGTTCACACCGTTGATATATTGGAGAGAACCAAGCCAATAGCGTCCCGCCAGCATCGCGGGAAAATTATCATACCTCGCATACGTCGCGGCACTTTCGAAAAGTGAGTTGTTAATGAAGAGGAGCGGGTTATTCAGCAGATTTCCTTGCGCATCCTTTTCCTGGCCAAAGGAAGACATCTTCGGCGTACCAAGCAGGGTTTTTCCATAATGCCCCTCAACGGTGACGTTCCTGTTCATCCTCACCGGTTTTTGAATCTTCGACAGATGTGCGTCAATCTTTGCCTCGATCGAGTCATTGACCGTTCGCAGGTACTCCATCGTATAGAGATCTTTTTTTCCAATCAAACTCGGGAGCGTTTCCATATCATCAGCACTCCATCGACCGCTTCCAGCAGCCCACTCCGCCACCATCGTGAAAAATGTCCCAAAGAGTTGAGGGTACTGGAGATTATACTGTTTAATGGGCTGCGCTGATTGGATATCTGGCATCGCACCCTTCACGAGTTTCGGCCCTTCCTTGATCGGCTTCACCTTCGTATCAAATTTTTGTTGCAAAAGATCCAGCCACTTCGCACTGTAGCGATGGTAAGCGAGATCCTCCATATTCGTGAGAAACGTGAGGTACCTCGGAAAAAGTGTCTTATTGAGATTTTTTTCTTCACGATAGAGATCACTCACCAGCACTTTTTTTTGAAACTTCGTGTAGGCAGGATCACCCGTATGATAGAGGTGATTTTTGTCAAAATACTGCGCCAACTGCTTTCGCCCATCCACGCCGCCCATCGGCGCCCGAATCACCCCATGCCATATTTCTGGCTTCGCCTCGCCCACCGCATCCGAAGGTTCGTAGGTTTGTGTTGCGGCAGAAAAAACATACGCCGGCTCACTAAAGTCCGTATACGGCAGAAGACTCACAAATGACTGGCCCTTTTTATGAACGACCGGAAGTGGCACCTCTCCCACGAGCACCACGCCTTTCAGCTGTGTCGGCGTACTCTGTTCAGGGTCACCTTCCAGATAGAGTCGCTCGAGAACTTGCTGTATTTTGAGGACCGTCTGCGGCTCTGTCGACACCGGAAGAATAAGCACCTGCGTTTTCGGCAGCGCCTTCTGAACATCTTCCGCGTATCGCTGCACTCGCTCGCGCAGCTCACTTCCATCATAGTTTTGCGTATCGTTCCAGACACCATCATCAACCATCACCGCCACCAAATCTCGGGCGCCCTCTATTTTCATTCCAAGGAAGCCCGCGCTATTTTCAGCTTCATCCAGGCTAAAAACCCCCTTCGCAAAAACCGTCTGAACCTGCACCACATGTACCGCTACCAGAGCAGTCATCAAAACGGCGATCAAACTTTTCCTGAACACGTGAGGCATGTGAGGATGAAAAAAAACGGAGCGCCCAAACCAAAGTTTCAAAAGGTTCAAGCGCTCCAGGAAACACATCAAATATTAGTTACCACCGACGACAACGAAGAACTCATGATCAGCCTTAGTAGCTTTAGGCGCGGTGCATGTAGTAGCTTTCGAAGCATCAGTATCAGAGTTATTTCCAACCTTAACTTCAAGTTTTGCACTTAAAGCATAGCAACCAGCAGGAACAAGTATGTATCCATAGGCGCTCTTGTCAGCTGGATCCACAGGAGTTGTTTTTCCCTGGAAATAATCCTTTAAATCAGAAAATTTACTAGTGTCTGGATAACTATTCTTATCAGCATAATAGGACTCAAGCGCAACTTTAATGTTGCCAATATCAGCCTTTCGGGTCGTATCTCTCGCCCTCTTCGGCGCATCGAGAACCTTCGGGATAAGACCAACGGAGAGAATACCGATGATCACGATAACGATCAGCAGCTCAATCAAGGTAAAACCTCGTCGAGCACGGAGCAAAAGTTTCATAAAGAAAAGTGAGGGGATAACTGCGCTCAAGTATAGAAAAAATCCGCAGAAAATTCAAGCAAAGACGCCATATTTCAAAGCAGAAATAGACGGCCCGTAGAATTATTTTCTAATATAGCAGAGGTGAGCAAACACTCACCATAGAATAATTGCTGCTGGTTGTCACGTAGAAATGGCTCACTCACGTGGTTTTATGAGGATTTTTCAGGTAGAATTCTTCCATATTCCTTCAAGAAATTTATATGGAAAACGATATACAGAAACTTCATGATCAGTTCATTGCGTATGGAAAAAATGCTCGAGAGTGGTTACAGAAATGTGCTCTGCTCCTTCCAGAAATTGTACGACGAGGTGTCTGGAAAAAGAAAGGTTATGGAAGTGTGCACGAGTATGCCGGGAAACTTGCTGGCATGAGTCACTCACTTGTAGATGAAGCATTGCGTGTTTTGCGGCACGTCGAGACATTACCGGAGTTGAGAAAAGTAGTAGAAGAGCGCGGCATCGGTGCCGTACGACCCGTAGCAGTAATCGCGACTCCAGAGACAGATCTCTTCTGGGCAGAGAAAGTACGAGCAATGAGTCAACATACGCTGGAAGTGTATGTTCAAGAAGCGAAAAGCCAAAACCTTGCTATCTTGGATGAAAATCATCCGGTGAAAAACAAAGCTGAATTCCTCCGCGCGGAGGAATCTGAAGCAGAAAAAATAAACCTCACCATGCAAATGTCCCCCGACCTCGCCAACAAACTCACCAAACTCAAAGGCCACGGCGAATGGGAAGATCTCCTCAACGAGCTCCTCGCCTATCGCGAACAGGTTCTCCAGAACCAACAACCAGAAGAAAAAGTCACCGATGCACGCCACATTCCCGCCACCATTGAAAAATTCATCATCGAACGCTCACGAGGCATCTGTGAATTTCCCAAGTGCACGAGGAAGTACGCGATTTTGCACCACACCCAGCGGTTCTCCCTAGAAAAAACCCACGACCCAGAACGCATCATCGCCCTCTGCACCGCCCATGAACGCATCGTCCATCAGGGACTCATCGAAAACGAAAATCAACCACCACAACAGTGGCGCGTTCGAGAGCAGCCAGACACCGCACATCCAACCTACGCCATCGATCAGCTCGTCCAGAAATACCGAAAACCGGGGTAACACACACGATATTACATTCCTCCAATCACGTAGAGAAACTTCCCGGCACCCTGCGTAAGTGGCTCGCTGCAGACAGTTCCACCAATACCACTGACTCCTCCTGCGGTCGGATCTTTCTTCGAATTGCCGCCATTAGCGACTTCAAGAATCGTAGCAAGAATGTAGCATGAACCACTCGCATCGAGGTGATAGTAATAGTCTCCAGTAGCGGTAGTGGGATCCTTTGGAATTTTTCCACCCTGAAAATAACCATCGAGACCAATCACACTACCGTTACCGTAGGTGTATGGGATCATATATTGAGTAGTATCTTTTGGGTACGTCTTGTAATCCGCATAATACGACGTCAGCGCGGCCTGAATCGATTTCAGATCGGCCTTTCGAGCGGTATCCCTCGCCCTCTTCGGCGCATCGAGAACCTTCGGAATAAGACCAACGGAAAGAATACCGATGATCACGATAACGATCAGCAGCTCAATCAAGGTAAAACCTCGTCGCGCATGTATAGTCATGGTAAAAAATAAGTGAGTAAGGGGTGGTACGTGAGAGAGTATAATCTCAATACCTGGAAAAACTCAAGGCGGCATGCGTGAAAATAAAATGTGGGTAATCAATTCAAGAATATAAATCAAAAATATAAAAACTATTAGTCAACGAAAAACAGAAAATGTTATAAAAATGTAATCTCCCTGTAATCTGCATTTGCTACAAAGGTGTCAACGGTATCTCGGACATTCATATTGTCACCATCAATATCATCCTGCTATCGTTCCTATCCCTTCATCATATTCGTATGACAAAGAAAATTATCAACAATGACGACGAGCTCGTCACTCGTGGAATTCTCAAGAGTGAGCTGAGGAAAGAGCTCAAAAAAGAGCTCTCGAAATTTCTTACAAAAAAGGAATTTCTCGCATGGAAGGCTGAAATGCCAATAAAAGATGATCTTGTAAGATGGAAAAATGAGCTGAAAAATGACATGCTCACTTGGAAAGAAGAAATGAAGCGCGAAATGCTTATATGGAAAGATGAGGTAGTTACCATTATGCATAATGAGCGCCTTGAAGATGTAAATGTTCGTGGAGCGCATCAGCGCTACGAGGAAGATATAAAAATCATGAAACGCGCATCGTCGCTCTGGAATCAGTAAAAGGTTAATTATTGTTATGAAACAGGTAGTGATAGTAAAAAACGGCGCCTCCATATTGCTATGATGAGGCGCCGCCTGGAACTCCGAATATCTACCTCACCGCCAACTTATTCAGCGCGTTAATGAGAATCTTCGCACCCTGTCCACGAGTGAGCGTTCCCTTTGGATCAAAGATATTCTTGCCAAGTCCGGAAACGAATCCGTACTTCTGGGCACTGACGACATATTTATAGAGCGGATCCTTCGGATTGATATCCTTGAACGGATTCACATCCGTCACACCAACCGCAGCCACAACCGGGGTCTGGGTCTTTCCATCGATATGCAAGATAGCGCTGAAGAGAATCTTGGTCGCCTCAGCGCGAGTAATCGGCTCATTTGGAAGACATGATCCATCGCTCTGTGCCGTGATAATACTGAGACTCTTTGCCGTTGCAATATACGGTGCATACCATGCTTTTTTCCCAACATCCTTACATGGGTTGTGAGGAATCTCCTTTGGAATCGGCAACTTGAACGAATTGACAACCATCTTCAGGAACTGCGCACGAGTCAGTCGATCATTTGGACCAAAGTACTCAGCATTGTACCCACTCACCACCCCAGCATTGACGAGGAATGTGATATGCGGCTTCAGGGTATAATCTTTGAGATCTTTATGGTTCGCCACCGGCGTAGACTTGAACGCAAAAGTAAATGTTTTAACCGGATCCTTCTTTGGCGGCGGCACTAACGACGCAGAACTTCCACCTCCTCCTCCACCAGAACCACCACTATAACTTCCACCTCCTCCTCCTCCGGATCCACCATTTCCTCCCGTCTGAGTTCCACTATTGTTTCCAGAATTTCCAGCCGGAGGCGCAGCCGGCGCAGGCTTCACAACCTTGAGTGACATGAGTGCGGTGAGATCTTTACCGCTTGCATCTTTAACTTGAATAGTGAAGATATGTTCTCCTTCAGCAGTTGGAGTTCCAGACAGCGTACCATCCGTTTCAAACTTCATGCCAGCCGGGAAGTTCTTACTCAAAACCCAGGTATACGGACCTTTTCCACCAGAGGCACTCAGCTTCTGAGTATAGGCCACACCAACAACCGCATTTGGAAGAGAACTTGTCTCAATCTTCAACGGAGGAAATGCGCTATATACGAGCTCAATCGACTGAATGGCCTCGCCTGCATCATTTATCGCACGAATCACAACAGTTTCTCCCTCCTTGATTTCAAATGGAAGGAAAGCCGCCTCATACAGATATGACGTTGTACCCTTAATATTTGGCTCCGTATATTTCGCCATCATCACACCACCCTTCTTATGAATTTCAGAAGTGATCTTCACCTGAGCCTCATCAGTGTTCGTAACCGTATACGAAACCGTGATCAATCCCGTCTTTGGATCCGTCGTGATCTTGTAATCCTTCACGCCGAGCTTGGCGACGGTAAGGGCCATAAAATTCTTTTTATCAGACTCGATTTTTATGTTAAGGTCAGGCTTTACAGGGTTAACCGTAAAGGTACTTTTTGCATAGAGAAGATTTTTTTTATGAATCATGAGCTTATATGGTGTAGCAGCAGCAACGTCGGGAACCTTTGCGATCGTGAATTTGAGGTCATCCGTTACGGTAATGCCAGGAAGAGGAGGGTCAAATGAAAGAATATCATCAAGACCCTTTAATTTTACATCCGTACCGACAGCAGTTGGCGCGAGACCTACGGATACATTCAAACTACCCGAAGTCACGGATACTGGATCTGCAGTAAGTACTTTTACATCTGCATCCGCTGGAGGGAGATAGTAATGCTGAACATTATCCGTCAGATCTTCTTCGCCCATCGCTGGTTTCTTGTCACCACCACAGACATCATTGAAAACGAGATCAAAGCTTCCATTTGAATCCTTGAGTGCCTTTGCATTTTCGGCAGTATAAGGAATAGAGAAGTTATGTATGAGAACAAATTTCTTTCCATTTTTCTCAGTAAGATCAAGCATCTCCTCAAGTAAAGTATGTTTTTCGGAATGAATGAGCTTGCCCTTGGCGTCATAAAAACGAAGAGTAGTACATGGCTCATTGTAGGTAAGATACGAAAACAGAGACTCAAAATGAGGCTGTGGAAGATCTTTGTTTGCAATGACAATCGTTTTATCCTTTGCGGGATCAAAGGAGTTCAAGATGATCGTATCAGCACCATCTTTGTTTTTATAGGCTACTTTTTTGAGTGCATTTTTTCCTTCCGGAGCTTTTACCCCAGCAATACTCACCGGAAGATCAAGGGTATTATCATCAGGGAAATCTTTTACCTTTCCATCTTTATTGAGGGTTATGTGAAGAACGTGCTTCTTGTTGTCGCTTAATTTTGAGAACAAGGTATCTCCCACTGAAGATGATAGACCAACCCCTTGCGATACCGAAGTTTTTCCTTTTGGAAAAGTTACATTAGCAGAATAAAGCACTTCAGGGGAATCATCGAGAGTAGCGAAGATAGGAACTTCTGTATCCTGGAGCGATGGAAGGCTGGCCGAGAAGGGAACAGGAATAGTGGCGGCATTCTCTTTGTTTGGAGTAAGCTCAACACCACCCTGATCCTTATTATCAGCGTAATAATTAAGAACAACGTGATAGATTTTTTCGTTATCCATCATATTTTTTTCTTTCTGAGCTCCAGCGCCGCCACTCAAAGAAAGATGTATTTTAAGACGATACTCCAGGGGTTTATCATTGGCAGTAAAGGCATATTCGTTATTCAAAGGAGAAGTGAAATACTTTGATACCTCACTCGCGACATAGATGAAAGTAGTGTTACAATCCTTCTGACCCTT
>CALQZC010000041.1 GCA_943349045.1 Candidatus Peribacteria bacterium | reverse complement strand
GACCTTCGAAGCGTGTTGCGCGAGGAAGAGTGACTCCTTCGCAGCAGAGTCGCCACCACCGACGATTGCCACTACTTTTTCTTTATAGAATGCACCATCACACAGGGCGCAATACGACACACCACGATTCGTAAACTCCTCCTCACCCTTGCAGTCGAGGTGACGATGCTTACTGCCCGTCGCAAAAACAAGCGTCTTTCCGTGATACTCATTTCGTGAGCTCTTCGCGACGAAGATATCACCCTGCTTTTCGATGGTTTTGATCGTCTCACTTTTCATGATAACGCCGCTCGCCTTGGCATGCTCCCAGAGCGACATCCCCAGCTCCGGACCGCTCGTGGAAATAATACCCGGCCAGTTTTCAACGATGTGAGTCGTCGTGATGAGACCACCAGGAAGCTCAGCAAAAAGCGCCGTTTTGAGATTGAGTCGAGCCGCATACATGCCTGCCGAAAGACCGGCACATCCGCCGCCAACAATAAGCATATCAAACACCTCCATAGATGAGAGCCGTAAAAAAATAAGGGTCAATAGACGCCGATGTGGACATCCGTAGAGTTCTTGGTGAAGTAATCGGTAATCGAGTTTCGTCCGTTGTATCCCTCTTCCATCTCATGCCAGTGAGTGATCTCGGACTCACCATGTTGCCAGCAGAGATAGACCGCGCGTCCCTGATACTGGGTAGGGAAGTCGACGATACCAACCTGGAAGTCCTTGAAGATACAGCCAATAAGATGAAGTTCATCGACATTATGCGAGATCTGATCAAGGAGTGCCTGCAGCTCACTGTACAACTCATCGAGCTCCTGGTCAAGGGTGGTTGCCTCATCAGATTCAGTTTGGTGAGACTGCCTCTCTTCCAGAACCTCAATTTCCTGCTGTACCTTAGCGAGTCGCTTATGTTTCGTCAAAAGTTCCGTCACAATCGGTCGCACGAGAATAAGCGAGCTGTTCGCCTTTTCAACGGTAAAGAATCGATGATGTGGTGTGGAAATAGTGTTGTTCATAAATATAACTCCATTATAGAACACTAGGGGTCCTTCCACAAGAAACAAAACCTTACAAATTCTTAAAATGAAGTTGGCGTAAAAGATGCGCCGTAGCGCGTGGGCCGATAAGCCGGGTAGCAGTATCATCGTGAACAACGTATAAGAGCGCATGGTCGTCTTTTTCGTCACCGACATTCACGGGTGTGCCATATCGTCCATTCAAAAAATGCTCATCATTGCCATACTTCCCTGGCCGATCGCCGAAACAGATGATATTCCGAAATGGCTCAGTAACAGCGAGCCCCTTGGACTCCAGATACTTCCCAAACTCATAAATACCTCGATCTTTATCGGCATCAGCACTACAAAAAATAACACCGAGAGCCGAGTTGCCGAGCCGAATTTTCGCCTGAAGCCCCAGCTCCTCAATAAGATCAACTCCCATGCGCTGGAGTACGTCACAGCTCGAGATAATTTCGCTGACACTCAGGGTTGAAAGATGATGGGGCCGGAGAATGATCACACTTTCATGGACATCAATCTCTGAGACATGACCATCAAAAGTTGAGCGCACAAGCTCGCTAAACCGGGTAAGCGGAATGACATCTTCTGGCCAGGGAACTCGATAGAACTCCTTGAAATCCTGAGCCTCTTCATCGTAGGTATACCCGACTCCTCCTCCTTCGCAGATCCAAACCCAGTGTCTCTTGAGTTCATCAAAATGATCGCCAAGGATCTGATGGGCATGCTTGAAGATCGCAGGAAACGGTCGCGCAGTACAGATCGCCGTGTAGGTCTTTCGAGAAGTTTCCTGAAGAAGTTCTGGCATATACTCGGGAAGCGGCATTCGATAGCCTCGCTCGATCAGAGTGCCATCGTAATCAAACATGCAGGCGACGAACTCACGGTCGAGAAGAGGATGGTTCATACTAAAAAGGTCGCTTAGTTTTTGGGAAATTCATCCAGACATTAATGCCGCACCATCGTGGACCCTCAGGGCACGGACCCTCGGTCGTCGCCAGCTGCAGGCTTTTATCCAGCGCATCACTCGTCATAATTTCCTTCATTCTCTCAGGTTTTACATGTCCAACCCCACCCTGGTATCGCGTCAGGCACGGAGGGCCGAGATACTTCCCAAGTCGTGGATGCACATCACGAACTTGCATAAGTTCATCCACCGCGCAGTTGTAGATTTCAAGCTGTGCGAGGAAGCAACTTCGCAGTCGCCACTTGTGCATGAAGTGGAGCAGCGAGCCACTCTGGGTGAATCTGAGAGTCACGGCATTCGGAAGAATATAACAGGCAAACTCCGCAGGCACACCCATCTCAATCAACGTATTTTTCGTCTTCCACATCTCGGCAATCACCTCATCATAGACTTTTCGTGCCTCTTCATTTTTCTCAAAAACAGGAGGTGTCATATAATCCGGCGCTCGGGTATGCATCATTCGCAGCAGTGGGCGGGAGCCTGGAGTTGTACGGTGTCGCTGCTCCTGGCTGTCGCCCGTGTGAGTCATTCGTTTTTTGAACGTATACTGCGCATGATTAAGGGCACGCATAACAGGGGACATATCCCACGAGTTCAGTGTGTCGTTCAGGTACTTGTTTTTCATCGGATTGACCGCGTAATCGATCGCGGCATCATCGCTGAGCATCGTCGGTGTCGCACCTACGACCTCACGCACACTATCCGCCACGACCTGTTCCGCACGTGGATCAAACATAACAAGCTTCGACCACTTGTCACCAAGCTCCGCGTCGAACGACTCAGCAAACGCCGCATTCATTTCATACAGTTTTTCCTGACTACCCGTCCGCAAAACGAGCTCTTCATACATTTTTTCTTCAAGGAGATCGCCCTCTTCAAACGCCTCATCACCAATTCGTTCAATAAAGTCCGGATCAATTTTTCGAACCTCCTCAACCATCATATCGACAATCATCTTTGCCTCGGTAGGGCAATCACTGAGCCGCGCCATACGCACATATCGCTTCAGGACGATACCGGAAATCGTGTGATACATCGTCGTAAACGCCCCAAGCGGAAGTACATATCGCGCATTCTCAATCGCCTTTTTCTCGCTATCAGTCATGATCGATTTTTCATTCTGGCCTTTTAATTTTCCGATTTTTTCCATCAAAGAAAAATTATCCCCCACGAGCAGCTGAGAAATTTTATTGTATGCGGTCCAGCTCTTGATGACAGCACTCTCGTATAATTTCAATGCCTCGCCCTCGAGAGGGGGCACAAACACGGCCGCATTATCCATGACGACGTAGCGCTGGGACTGCTGCTCGGAGTTGTAAAAGGGATGGGAGTGAAAAAAACTCCACACCACATGTCGTGAAATATTCTGCAGACCAAAAATAAAGGTCGGATGCTGAAAAGGAGTGTGATGACCCGCCTCATAAATACTGGCACCGATACGCTCTCGCTGACCAGGGGTAATATCCTTCGCATAAATGAGCTCCGGCGCGTAACAGGTCCGCGCCGTCGCCATCGCAATATCAAATGGCTTTCCCGTATAGGCAAGCAACTCAACTTTTGGCGGAGCACTCACAATCTCAACACGTCGATTCTCAAATTTTTGCTGAAGTTTCGTCTGGCTCATGCAGAGCGATAGTATCAGAAAAGGTACAGTCAGTCTAATAACAGGACTTGCCATCGTCCAAAGCTTGCATTGCTGAATTATTCCTAAATGGTAATATATCCCCGTCCTTTTCTTTTCGGGCCCGTAGCTCAGTGGTTAGAGCAGTCGGCTCATAACCGATTGGTCCCTGGTTCGAACCCAGGCGGGCCCACCATCAAAGTTCTTGTCCCCGGTACGGCATTGTGTGATATAATGACCCCTTATTCTTGACGGTGAGTATTTGCTCACCTATACTGGGATTAATAATATTCCCTAATCTTTTTATATGAAAAAAGAAATTATTACTCGTTTGCATAAGCAGTTTGAAGATTTTGTGCACACCGAAGATGGAATGGAGTACTGGCTTGCAAGAGAGCTGCAGGGACTTTTGGGATATAAGGAATGGAGAAATTTTGAAATCGTGGTTGAGAAGGCCATGCTTGCATGCAAGAATAGCGGACACAAACCAACGGATCATTTTGTTGACGTCAACAAATCGATCGAAGGGCCTAAGGATGCCAAAAGAGAGATATTAGATATCAAGCTCACTCGCTACGCCTGCTACCTGATTGCACAAAATGGTGATTCCAGAAAAGAAGAGATAGCATTTGCGATGAATTATTTTGCAGTACAGACGAGGAAGCAGGAGCTTATTGAAGAGCGAATAAGTCAGTGGGAGCGATTACAGGCAAGGGAAAAATTAACTACATCAGAGAAAGAGCTTTCTCATTTAATATACGAGCGAGGTATCGACGAGCGTGGTTTTGGACGAATACGAAGTAAAGGGGATGAGGCTTTTTTCGGAGGTGTTACCACGCAAGGAATGAAGGAAAGGCTAGCCGTTCCTTCGAATCGACCTCTCGCCGACTTTCTCCCGACGATCAGCATAAAGGCGAAAGATTTTGCGACAGAAGTAACAAATACTCAGATCCAGCAGCGAGACTTGAGTACCGAGCATCAGATAGCTCGTGAGCATGTACAGAATAATTCTGATGTCCGAAAAATTCTTACTGATCGCAATATTACCCCCGAAATATTGCCAGCAGCAGAAGATACGAAAAAGGTCGAAAGACGACTTAGGTCAGAACAGAAAGAGCTTATCGAATAGGATAATTCTTCATAGCAACCGCTTCGTAATGGTCTCAAGAATCAAAAAGCCAGACTCAGTAGCTCGCAAAGAGTTGCCGAGTCTTTTTACATGACCAGACTCGATGAATGGCGCCGCATCCTTCAGTAACTTTTTCACATTGCCCATCTGAGCGTACGTCTTCAGATTCATGCCCTTATTCGTGCGTAATCGTAACATGATGAACTCCATTCGCTTGAGGTCCTGATCAATAGCCATTTCATTCGTGATCTTCATCGGATCTTTCAAGTACGCATTGAAATCACTCCCATTCTCCCACATCATTCCATCGATAATGGAGTGTGCGCCAATGCCGAGTCCCAGGTAATCTTTCTGTTCCCAGTAGCGGCGATTGTGTTTCGACTCATGGCCAGGTTGAGCCCAGTTGGAGACTTCATAGTGTGAGAATGTAGCCCGTTTTAGTCGCTTACACAGCCATTCGTACATGAGAATTTGCGTATCCTCATCAGGACACTCCTTGATAAACAGATCGATTTTTTTCGTATCGTATGAGAGAAAATAAAATGAGGTGTGCGTAGGTTTGTACTTCAAAATAGTCTCAACTTCTTCTTTGAAAGATTTCAATGTCTGCCCGGGCAGACCCATGATAAAATCCGCTCCAAAATTTTTCACTCCAGACTCTTTAAACACATCAAGTGCTCTGAAAATCATAGTGCTATCATGCGGCCGTGCAATTCGCCACAGGGTATCTTTATTGAAACTCTGAATGCCAAGAGAAAACCGGGTAATTCCAGACGCCTGATAGATCGTCATTCGCTTGGTATCGACACTTTCCGGATTACACTCAATCGTGATCTCGCAGCCTTTTTTTACCCGAAACGTCTTCTTGATTTCTTGTATAATTTTTTTGATCAACAAGGGATCGATCAGGCTCGGCGTCCCGCCACCGAAGTAGATGGTCTCTATGCTATACCCGGATTTCGCACCATACATCTGCGCGCGCAGACCTACCTCCCGCACCAGCGACTCCACGTACTCCGGAATTTTCCGCTGCTTATTCGCAAACGTCAAAAAATTGCAGTACAGACAGATCGTTTTGCAAAAGGGGATGTGGATATAAAGGGAGAGGTCTTTCATGGGTGTTTATGATGCTCCGCCTCCATCTCTCGCAACTCATCTTCGCCATACCCTAAACAGTGGCCAATCTCGTGCCACACTACATCGCGCACCATCTCTTTGAGCTCTTCGCCATCATGCGCCAAACTCTCAATCGACTGTTTGAAAATCGAAATCTTATCCGGTGGTCCCTGAATCTCACCCACGCCCCACGCCGTCCGCGGCACACCCTGATATAAGCCAAGAAGCACCTCGCCCCGCGTAATCTCTATTTCTCCAGTAGCCGCTCTTCTCGGCGTCTCCTCAATCACAAACGCCACACCTCGAATTGAGGCCCGAAACTCCTCCGGCACCGCCTCGATCGTATCGTGTACCAGTTTTTCGAAATGTGCCAAAGGGATTTGCATGGGGGTTTATGAAAGGAGTAGTTGCCAAGAGTATAGAGGAGTTACTATATCTTTCACAATCCGCTACAATGCCAATATGCGAATTGGCTTTCAGAAACGTATGGCGATACCGATCGCTATCGGCATCTGTATCGTTGGGATATTGAGTGCCGGGTGTGCCGAAAAAAAATCCATACTCCAAGCTCCGGTTCTAGTTCCTGTTCCAGCTCCAGTCATAGTCAAGGCCCAAAACATACCCCTGATTATTATCGGCGAAGGGGGCCCGTCCCGAGGACTCTTCATACAGGCAGCTCAGACCTACCAAAAAAAACATGGTGGTACCATCTATAACGTCGGCAGTGGCGATGAATTTATTGCCGCCGTTCGGAACTTCACAAAAAGCCACAAAACAGTTTCCCATCTCGAGTACTTCGGACACGGGAATGCCATCGGTCTCTATGTGAATCAGGAAGCGAACATACATGGGGGACTCTATGCGAACGATCCGTCGCTCAATGGATCATACAGCGCTGCGTCAATATACGAACTCCCCGAAACGACATTCCAGCCAGATGCCACTATTCGATTTAATGGCTGCAATGTGGCAGAGGGCTATCCTGAAAAAGATACGCTCGGTCAACGAGTCGCAAACTATTTTCACGTGAAGGTGATAGCGCCAAAAGGCCCGACAGAATTTTCAAAAAATCCCGATCGAGTGGATCGTATCGACCACGCAAACTTCATCAGTGCCAACTCTACCCTGGACATCTATATGGTTCCAACCTACAAGGAGCAAGGATTTGTTGAGATCAAGCCGCAAGAGCAGGGTGGAACTAAATTTACAGATGTGCACCGCGGTGAAATATTCGATACGGCAGTTACGGAGCTGACCAGTCGCGGACTCGATCTAAGTATGCAAAATTCCAATCAGAAAAAATTTCTACCACATACGCTCGTAACCTACCGTGAAGCTCAGGGGTTCTGCCGCATAACCACCAAAGATCAAAAAACCTGCTCAATTCCAGGCTACAAAAATCAGGACAGAATCCGAAATCTCCACGCGCTCAAAATGCTGGTCGATGCAAAACTTAAAAAAAAGCAACAAAACCTTAAACCCAGCACCCCATGGCACAAGGCCTATATTTCCTGGGCGACGACCAAAAATATCCTCACGGCAGACTTCACCCAGAAAAAATGGTACACCCGAGGTGAGATGGCAGAGCTGACCTGGAACATGATGAAGTTGCAGGAATAAGCCAATTTCGCTAGGATACATCCATGAATATTGCCGTTCTCCTTTCCGGTGGAGTCGATAGCTCCGTGGCTCTCAGGCTCCTCCAAGAGCAAGGCCACACCGTGACCGCATTTTATCTGAAGATCTGGCTCGAGGATGAACTCGCATTTCTCGGTGAGTGTCCGTGGGAAGAAGACCTCAAGTACGCACGAGCTGTCTGTGAGCAGGCGAAGGTGCCGCTGGAAATTCTCTCCATGCAGAAGGAATATTTTGAGAAAGTTGTCTCGTACACCATTGCCGAAGTAAAGGCAGGTCGCACCCCAAATCCCGACATCATGTGCAACAACCACGTGAAGTTCGGACTCTTTTTTGAAAAAATTCAGCACGACTACCCAAACACGATCTTCGACAAAGTCGCCTCCGGTCACTACGCCCAGATCGAGCAGAAGGAAGATATCTTTTTCCTCAAACGCTCACCTGATTCCATCAAAGACCAGACCTACTTTCTCGCACGCCTCTCGCAAAACCAGCTCTCCAGGATTCTCTTTCCTATTGGCCATCTCTACAAAACAGACGTCCGCGAACTCGCGCAGAAGTACGATCTTCCAAACAAGAATCGCAAAGACTCGCAGGGCATCTGCTTCCTCGGAAAGTTCAAATACAATGAATTTCTCAAGCACTACCTCGGCGAGAAAAAAGGCCCCCTCATCGAGTTCGAAACCGGAAAAAAACTCGGAACCCACACCGGCTTCTGGTACTTCACCATCGGTCAGCGAAGCGGCATCATGCTCTCCGGCGGCCCATGGTTTGTCGTAAAAAAGGACACCGACACGAACACCATCTTCATCTCAAAAACCTACTACGAGCCCGAAAAGTCTCGCGACACGTTCACCATCACCGACTTCAACTGGTTCGACGGAACGAATCCGGTCGCGCACTCCTTCGACCACGGCCTCGGCGTCAAAATCCGCCACGGTGAAAAAATCTACCGCGCCACGTTCGAGCCCCTCAAAGATCGTCCAGCTCACGCCAAAATCCAGATCGACGGCTCCGACCAGGGTCTCGCCGCCGGCCAGTTCGCCGTATTCTACGAAAACCAATTTTGCCTAGGCTCGGGAGTGATTGCTGGGTAAAATAAACCTAGTCATTACCCGACAAAAATTCAAAACCTATGAAAACCCTCTCACGTCTACTCGTTGTATGCATTATTTCCACGCTCCTCACGTCCCTCGCACACGCCCAGGCAACCGAACTTCCACTTCCGGGATATATCCACATGCCGATGGGCAAATCATTTACTGAAAAATTCTCAAAAAAAACGATCAACGACAATCTGTGGAGAGCGAGCCATAAGGAGTACCATGAATCGGTTTTTGCGCCAAGTTATACGAGTATTTCAAGCGGAAAACTGAATCTTAAGATCGTGAGGAATTCAGAGGGAACGGCCAATGCTGGTCAGCTGGAAACAGTTCGTCCCTACTACTACGGAACATTCACCATAAAGGCAAAAGCAAGTGCCGCGCGCGGAGTAGTAAGCTCAATGTATCTCTACAGTGATGCTCATCCAGATTGGACGAACACGAATGAGCAGGTGAGCATGGAGCTCAGCTCAACGAATCCTTCAAAAGCTTCCGTATCAAATGCCCACTCCTACGATAACGAGAATGACGATGACGAGCACTTTCAATCAGACGTCATCGATGTGAAACAAATTTCCGGACTCAGTAGTTACTCAAATAAAAAAATGAATACCTACAAAATTGAGTGGCTACCAGGCGTTATTCGCTGGTACATCAATGGAAAAAAGATTGCCGAACAGACGGAGGCCGTGCCATCTACCCCAATGTACTTTCATGTCGGAACGTATTTCATCAAGGGCTGGGATGAATTCGTAGAGTCGGAGATACAGGGCTCAGGAACAATGTTCGTC
>CALQZC010000040.1 GCA_943349045.1 Candidatus Peribacteria bacterium | reverse complement strand
AGAAATGTGATATGCGATAATTCCAAAGGCGACTGAAACGTTGAGGGACTCTTTTTTGCCGAGCATGGGAATTTTGAGAATTTTTGTCGCGCGCTTGAGAATTTCTGGAGAGAGACCTTCTACTTCACCGCCGAGAATGAGTATGGATTTTTTGGAATTATATACTGTCAGCTCCTTGTAATTCATTGCGTCTGGATGAAGTTCGATCGCGTAGATTTCACTGTCTGGATCTTGTTTTTTCACACTCTCGAGAGCGTCGAGTGTCGACTCAGTGTGTTCCCATTTCACAAAATCCTCGGCGCCGAGGGAAACTTTTGTCAGGCGTGAGTTCGGGCGTCCGTATTTGTCGAGTGGTCCCGGCGTGATGCCGCACAGAAATATTTTTTCTACTCCAGCAGCGTCAGCTGTTCGGAAGATTGAACCGACGTTGTGCATGCTACGTATATTGTCGAGGAGAACGATCATGGGATTTTGTGTTCAGAATCCAGTATACCTCATGGTATAGTAGGAATATGAAAAAACTCATTTCTAGCCTCTTTTTAGCTTTAATTCTCATTCTCCCTGTAAGCGCGCAGCAGGAAAATCAGTCGCTTCCACCACAGCTCTACGAACCAGAACTCTACGCGACCGCGGTTGTGGAGGATATTATCAAAGAAGGTGAAGAGGATGTTGCGGGTGTACTACAGAAGTTTCAAGAGTTACGGCTAAAGATTGCGAGCGGGAAGGAGCATGGAAAAACAGTGCTTGTCAGACACGGAGGACAGGTCATGATCGCTAATAATCAGCTCGTCAAGAAAGGTGAAAAAATTGTCGTCGTGAAGACACGCGCGGAAAATGGACAGGAGGGGTACTATATCGCGGATAAATATCGATTGCCGTGGTTGTTCTTTGCGGTTGCACTTTTCCTTGTGCTTGCGGTCTACTTTGGTCGGGTCAAAGGGGCAATGTCAATCGTGGGTCTGGTGTTCAGTATCGTCATCCTTCTCACCTTTATCATACCCTCTATTGTCGCTGGGGGGTCGCCATTTCTCATAACATTTGTCGGATCGTGCTTCATTGCGATCGTCTCTATGCTGCTAGCACATGGCCTGAGTCGTCGTTCGATAATTGCGATGGTGAGCACGCTTTTGACGCTCCTTATTGCCATTCTTCTTGCCATTCTTTTTGTTCATCTGACTCAACTCTTTGGTGGGGGTTCTGATGAGGCGGTGTATCTCCGACTCGATCCGAGTATGAATATCAGTCTTCAGGGTTTGCTCCTCGGAGGCATTATTATTGGTACGCTCGGTGTCCTCGATGACATTACGACGGCGCAGGTGGCCGTTGTGGATGAGCTCAAAAAAGCAAATGCTTCGCTGGGGGCGCGCGAGCTTTATGCTCGCGCGCTTTCTATTGGTCGTGACCATATCGCCTCGCTCGTGAATACCCTGGTACTCGCCTACGCGGGTGCGAGTCTGCCACTCTTTCTTCTATTTACACTTCCCGGCGCCCAGCCGTTCTGGGTCACCTTCAATAGTGAGTTCATCGCCGAAGAAGTTGTACGGACGCTCGTAGGTAGCAGCGCGCTCATTCTGGCGGTTCCGCTCTCGACCTTCATGGCGGTGAAGTATTTGAGCAAAAAATCTTAGCTTTGGGTTAGCTTTGTTCCATCTCTACATGTGTTGACAACACTAATATTTTCGTTCATAATAGCCTCCTTTTTATGAACCCCTTTTTCTATGGCTCTTTCTCGACAACAAGAGGTGGCCGACCATCCCTGGGCAGAACGCGGGCGGGTCTCAGCGCGTCGACCTATTCGACCTATTCCATCTCTTTCTCCAATAAGCACTCCGGCAAGGTATATCGAGAGTAATATTGGACAACTTCCCAAGCAGGATCAGATAGCTATCGTGCGTCTTGAACAGCAACTTGCTGACGAGGGTTTTGTTATAAAATCTCCTGATACAACGTCACTTGCTGCGTCGGATAGAGCGCAAGGTGTACGCACAATTCTCTGTATGACATCTCTCGATGAAGGGAAGCGCGAGTCCCGTGTGACCCTTACTTTCAAACAGCTTGAAGTTCGTGACCGACAGTGGCAGATGCGAATTCACGATGCAAGCAAGCCAAATTCTCGACCTGAAACCGGATCACTTGAGCAAATAGCTGTGACGCTTCAACGATTTTTAGTACAATGTCGCACAAAAAGACAACTTCTCCTTGATGGACTTTTGTAATTTTTCTTTATGGTACTAGGGTTCGAAGTTTTCCTCTTTTTCAATCTGGATAATTGAACCTGGAGTTATTTTGGCGATGTCGTGATTGATGTCGCCGGGGCGTTTCATGAACATGCCGATAGAAAGATAACCGGTTTTTGGATTATCGGGGGTCGGTGTGGAACTTTCCCATAGTGCCTCATGACCATCACGGATGAGACCAAGGCTTCGTGCGAAGGTGTATTCTCTTGGTTTGATGCCTTCGATTGGCTGCCTGTCTCGATTGAGAATTGTCACCCGAACACGCGTTGGCTTTTCATCTTTTCCGAGCATATTTTTGATGACCTCATCCGCCGTTCCTGACGTGACACCGTTTGCGTACTTATCCATTCCCATGTACTGGAACTCATTTTCTGCTAACTCAACAGATGGGATGGTTGTTCCAATATTGAGACTTTTTCCTTTATAGCATGCGGGGAATGCGCCACCAGTCATCGCTACTTCGGTGGTGATATGTTGCTGGAACTCAAGCGAACGGAACTGCGTTCCTTTTTCTGCGCCTTCAATTTCCCAGAGTTCCGTGAGATATGGTTTGAGGTAGGTGAGCGTCTGATATCCGTATGCCGTTCCACTATGGTTGACACCATCACCGAGATCAAATTTGAAGTAGACAAGTGGGTCCGATGCAGATGCGGGTGCACCATCACGATGGTCATGATTTTTGGTACGCGATGCATTATTAAGGGCGAAGAATCGTGGTTGAATCTTTTTTCCCGGATCATATCGACGTGCCTGATTTACGGCTATCAGCGCATAAAATCCGCACTGCTCAGGACACTTGATCGTCGTTCCCTGATCGAATACTTCTAACTTCACCCCATATCGATTTTTGATCTCTATGCGATGGTCGAAGACTCTGAGGCGAGTCGCATCATTTTCGGAACACGGTACATCGGGCTCACTTCCGAAGACATCTGTAATATTTCTGAATTCTGCGGTGTCGAGAGGATTGAGAATACCGATAATAAATTCGCGTGTTTTATTTTGGATTCCTGCAATATCGGGATGATTTTTTCCCTGTGCCTCAAAGAGATTTTTCAGAGCGGTGAGGGCGCGATGGAGACGGGTATTTGCTCGTGATGAAGAGGTGGGGAGATCGAGACCGATATTTTCTGGATACTTTTCGAGAGCTTTTATGGCTTTACCAAGGGTTTCCAGACCAATACTTTCGAATGTACTGACAATCGAAGCATACTCGCTCTGCGATGCATGAAGCGTAGAGAGAACCTTCTGCCGAAGAAGCTCTGCACGGACATCCTGCGGGAATGTGAGAAGTTGCGCCTGTGGTGCGTCTTGCGTAAACGGTGGCGGGAAAAATTCTCCCATCCACTCTGCGGCCTGTTGAAAATCCTCAATAGAGAACTGACCGATCAGCTCCTGAGGAATAGATTCTGGCGACGCGAATTCTGGAACTTCTGGATTTGTTCCGTACATCTCCAGCCACCTTCTTTTTTCGGGCGTTATTTTTTTCGATACCTCGAGGAGGGATCCTACGGCTTCGCTGAACATGGAAAAATATAATTACGGTGGTACATACTAGAAGAATATTCCTCAAAATCAAGCGAAACTGGCTTTATATTGCTCTTTTTGCTTTTGACTGTTACCGTATTTGCGGTTCTTTTCATACTTCTATGGCGTCTTCTCCGCTCACTCCAAGTACGAGTCGTATCGAGGTGCTCGACTACGTTCGTGGCCTCGCAATTATTCATATCATTCTCTATCACTATTTCATGGAGTGGTTTCATGGGAGCTTTTTGATTGTGCCAGAGGGGGTTGCAGCGAATATGTCGCGGTTGGAGATGTTTCACGATGGCGGAGTGCTCGGGTTTGTAAAAAATATGTTTGGCTTTCTATGGGTATATGGATTTTTCTCGGTGAATTTGTTTCTGGTGTTGAGTGGATTCGTCCTGACGTATTCGGCGCTAAAGAATGAAATTCGGCTTATAGACGATGTTCGGCCGGTAACATTTTTTGACAACATGAGAGTGTTGTTTGTGTTTTACTGGAAAAAAATGAAGCGCGTCTTAATTCCATTGTATATTTCTATTTTAATTGGCATAGGATTTCTGTACCTGAGAAACGTCCTGTTTCCGTCCTTAGGTGGTGCTCCCATATATACGGGGTTTGATGTATTGAAATTATTTTTTGTGCCACTGCTTGTTTTTGATATTCCATTTTTACAAAAATTCAATGGCGATCTGTGGTTTATTACGCTGATTCTTCAGGTGTATATTCTCTTTCCACTGCTGTATCGGGGGCTCAAGTCGTTTGGGGTCTGGAAATTTTTGGCGCTGCTTTTTGCCATCACTGTTGGGTTCCGATACCTCATCACGTATCAGGGTTTGTCTTCGCCGATGGGCGTTATCGCCGATGCTCCTCACAGTTATCGACTCTTCAGCTTTTTCCTTCCACGACTGGTTGAGTTTGGATTTGGCATGGGACTCGCATATCTTTTTCTCACCGGAAAAGATGTTCTCGTAAAAATGTCAGGATGGAGGGGTTTTTTGGGTGGCGTTGCGCTGGCCCTCACTGGATTTGTGTTTGATATGTATCGATGGGGCTGGCCGTATGCAGATCTCATGGCTGCTGTTGGCCTTTTTGTGGTGTTTTTGAATATTGGTGTTTTGTTTGCAAAAGTAGAGCTTATGCGTCGTGTGATGGTTTTCTTGAGTGACTCATCGTATGAAAATTTCCTCTTACATCACTACTTCTTGAATTATTTTTTGATGCCACTCCTTCTGGTTGGTGGCTTGATACGCGAAAGTGTTTTCTGGCTCATGATGCCTGTTTTTGTGGTTGGATCGGTTGGGATTGGATGGGCAGCACAAAAAATCGGCGCGAAGTTGGGATGATAACTTTGTGCGTATCTATGCTGCTTTTGCGAGCTCTGCCCGGACCTTTGGAGCGACACTCTGATGCATGGCATGGGCTTCTTTTCCGAGTTTCCAAATAGCATATACCCCTGGTGGTGCACCGAGATATTTACATGCTGCCTTTGCAGCTCCGTCAGGAATGCCATATATGCCTATACCGGAAATTCCGCGGCTTTTTTCGATGAGCTCTTGTCGAACATCAAGGAGTCCGAAGCTTGCGGCAAATATGGTCATATTTTTGAGAAGCTCCCAAGGAAGTACGCCCACATTGAGATTTGGCACATACCTTTCGATAATTTTTCTCACCTCCATGATATCGTTTGCACGCATCAACCTTTCCTGATTTGCTGGTGAAAGCGCATCAAACCATCCCTGCATTTTTTGCATTCCCGATGATCGCTTTATATCCAAGACGGTAGCAGCGATTTTTTTTACGGATACATCTTCGCGCTGTTCACTGTCGTCGCGGAGCTGTTCTGGATTTGACATGCCATATTTTTATTTGTATTGTTTTTATTATACCATAATTTATGTCTTTACGCAACTACCTCTAGCACGGCTGTCTTCAGGTATCGACCCTCGGAAAAGCCTAGAGACTCGGCGTGATCGGCAGGTTGGGTAATCCACTTGAGGAGCTTCACCTGTTTGTGGGCACGACCGGCTGCGATGCGGAGAATGTCGCGGAAAGCTTCTTGGGTGATACGTCCGGAGCAAGAGCTTGTCACGAGAATGCCACCCTTTTGTAAGTGCGTGAAACAGTTTTGATTAAGCATCATGTAGGCTTTGGATGCGTTTGGAACATGCGCCTCGGTCTTGGCAAGGGCTGGTGGATCACAAATAATGAGGTCGTATGGGCCGTGGGGAAGCTGGGTACGACCTATGAGATCGAAGATGTCGTGATCCTCGAAAGCATATTTTTCGGTATCGTTTGGGTCGAGGCCATTGAGAGTGAAGTTCTGTTTTGCCTGTTCCAGAGCAGGTTTCGAGATGTCGATACTGGTCACCTGCGATGCGTTATTTTTTGCGGCATAGACGCTGAAAGCTCCTGTGTAGGAGAAAAGGTTGAGAACTCTCTTGTTTACTGAAAGCTTTCCTACTTCTGCGCGAGCATCACGCTGATCGAGAAAGAAGCCAGTTTTCTGGCCGTGCATCACATCAGCCTGGAAGGTGTGACCATTTTCCTGAAAGGTAACCGGCTCATCGACGTTACCGAGATGAATCGTGATTGGCATATCTTTGAGCCCTTCTGATTTTCGGAACTCGATGTCGGAACGCTCTACGATGACGCGTGGTGAGAAAACTTTTTTCAGCGCATTCACAATTTCTTGTCGAAAATTTTCCATGCCTGCAGTGTGAATCTGGAAAACAAATGTATCATTGTATCGGTCGATAATTAATCCAGGGAACATGTCGGTTTCTGCATGTATGAGACGATATCCATTCGTGCTTGGTGGAATGTGTTTCTGTTTCCACTCGTTGAGTTCTGCGAATCTTTTTTCAAAAAAAGCTGCATCTATTTCTTCATTTGAATTTCTCGTTAGGAGACGAACTCGAATATTCGTGAGAGGACTGTAGGTTCCAATGCCGAGCTCTTGGCCGTTTGATGCAAGGACTTTTACTAGCGAGCCAGGCGTGAGACTTTTGTTTTCTTTCTCAACCCCATTTGAAAAAATCCAGGGGTGTCCACCGAGGATGGGAACTTCTTTTTTTGGCTTGAGAGTGATGGTTGGGATGTTATGCATTTTTTAGAAAATTGTTAACAAAATGTAATATTTTATTTAAGGATCGGTAATCTCGGCTTGCTACTATTCATGTGTCAGATGCGCTGGGGTGCCTCTGGTGAGGAGGATAGTCTTGACACCTATCCAGGCGGGTTCCCCTCCCGGGACTACCTGCTGGATCGCAATTCCCGTCACCTCAACCACCTTCTGACAGTGTCATGCAAAAGGGAGAGCTTATCAGCCCTCCCTTTTGTTTTGATAGCCTTGAAACCTATTGCTGTTATTATAGCATACCGAGATTCGGCCTTCAATACTTGATAATCAGCCTTATAACACTGTTGTGGCCACCAAAAAGTAAATTGTCACGCTGAGTATATCTTGAACAATCGTACCGATGGGACCACTTGCGTTAGCTGGATCAAATTTCAATTTACTGAAGAAAAAAGGAACGATCAGACCTGTAAGGACTGAAGAAATGATTGCCACAAAGAGAGCGATACCGAGCACTATTCCTATTCCTGAGTTTCCGTACAATACTATCGAGGAAAGAGCGAGCAATATGCTGATAACCAACCCGGTAATGACAATGATTGGCAACTGACGAACGATATACTTCACAAAGGCGAGTTTCGGATCCATCGCCAGATCGCGAATGATAAATGCTTCCATTTGTGTGCGGGCAGCGTCGGCCATGTAGACGACCAGGGGAATAAATGCCGCGAGTATGAGATTTTTTTCCAGCGTATCTTCGAATCCCGTTACAATTTTTGCGGTGAACAGGCCGCCGAGCAGTCCGATAAGTAACCAGGGAAGTCGATGCTTCAGTGACTTGAAGATCGTCATATTGGTCAGATTGTCGTAGGCATCTTTTCCTGAGATACCACCCGCGCGCAGAGCATTTTCTACCGCCTCCTGATCGAGGACGCGCATGATCATGTCGTACTGGATAACTCCGAGCAGGACACCGCTCTCTTCTGCGACGGGCATCTGTTTAATTTTGTGCGTCAGTGCCTGAATAGCCACTCTTTCCTGATGGGTATGCGGCTTCGCTGCAATGATACTTTTCTGCATAATATCTTCGACCTTTGATTCTTTTTTATGCGAAAAGCACTCTTTGATGGAAAATACACCCTTGAGATGACGCTGATTATCCACCACGTAAATATAATCGATGGCAACAAATTTCTTCGCGTGTTCTTCGAGCATTTTTTCCACGTCGCGAAGCGAGCTTCCGAGTTGCACGACTGGAATTTCATCAATTCCGGACATCAGACTTCCGGCTGTCTTATGAGGATAGAGAACTGCTGTAGTCATGGGGTATGAGAAAAGAGGGGACTGAGATGAGTGTAGCAAGGTTCGCCCAAAAAGTCTTCAACGTAAGATACATTAGAACTGGTCGGGGTGCTGGGACTTGAACCCAGGGCCTCATGGTCCCAAACCATGCGCGCTAGCCAACTGCGCCACACCCCGATAACTGGCTTTCGATCTAATTTTGCTGCGAAACTATAGCACTACCTTACGGATGGCGTCAAACGGCTTTATATTCTCCGTTTTGTGATATAATTCTCCGTATGAAGAAGCTGTTTTCTGAAATACAGGGGAAGCCGGTGTTTAGCCGGGATGTGCAGGGGGCCGTTGCACGAGTCTTCGATCTCATCCTGGATCCCGTCAATGGCACTCTGGTGGCCCTTTCTGTTCATCCGTCAATGAAGCAGGTGGTTGGGATGCGCGATGTACTGAGCTGGTATCCAGAGATTGTTATTCGCGATACGGATAGCATTGTTGCTCCGGATGAGGTTCAGCGAATCCAGCAGGTTCTCGAGAAGGACTATGCGCCTTTTCTTGATAATACCGTTGTGACGGAGTCTGGGAAAAAGTTGGGGCGGGTCTATGATTATCTTTTTGATCTGGATGCCGGTATTCTTTTGAAAATTATGGTGGCGAAGACGTTTTTAGGGTTAATTAATATCGATGATCGCATTTTGTCTGCGAGCGACATCGTGAAGGTTGAGTTAGATCAGATTACGGTAAAAGATGATATGCGGGTGGCGGAATCGGTTCAGGCAGAGCTCGCGGGAGCTTAAAAAGAGCCACTCTTTCGAGCAGCTCTTTTATATTTTTTACTGTATCTGTTTCCAACTAGGAACCTACGGTGGTGATACCCTTGAGAACCGTGTCGACAATCACGAATGATCCCGCGATAATGAGCAGACCGATCACACAATAGAGAATAATGGTCTTTCCTTTTTTTGCGCCATCTTCTTCACCAGCTGAGGTGATATAGAGGAAACCTCCGTAAATAATCATGATAACACAGAGGAGACCGAGGAATCCGAGGAAGTACTTGAGAATATTTTTAATCCACGTTCGACCGTCTGTCTGGCCGGTCCCAGCGATATCGTCATCTGCTGAACTAAAAATGCTGCCAGTATTGCTCGGTGGGACGGCAGTTCCTGTCTGAGCGAGAGCCAAATTTGACATTCCGAAGAAGGTCACGGACATGACCGCAATCACGGACATGATGGAAAACTTTTTGAGGAGTTTGGAGATCATAATAAAGTAAGGGGTTAATTTGCTCTATTTTAGCGTAACTTTGCGCGCGAGGAAAGTTTTTTGATTTTTATGTTGATGGGCGCTCGGGGACGATCTGAATTTCCTCATGGAGATCAATGTTTTTCTCCGCTTTAATGGTTTGTTTGATGAGGGCGATGGTATCGAGGACGTCTTGTTGGGTGGCGGGTGTATCGGGCGTGCCTACGTTCTGGAGAAAGTTTCCGTGTACGGCTGAGATTTCGATGCCGCCTACGCGAGTGCCTTTGAGTCCACACTCATCGATGAGTTTTCCTGCGGAGATGGTTGTGTGTGTTGTCGGGTCTGTGGCGTTTTTGAAGGCGCATCCTGCACTTTTTCCTTTTGGCTGTGTCGCGTGACGCTTTTGGAGTACCTGTTTCATGAGGAGCTGCTGTTCCTGCGCTGGAAGTTTTTTGTCGAGGTGAAAGGTTGCGGAGAGAACGATGAGCCATGGCTTATCCTTCAGGGTCGAGTGGCGATAC
>CALQZC010000039.1 GCA_943349045.1 Candidatus Peribacteria bacterium | reverse complement strand
TTTGTCAAGAGGCGCATACAAAGCTGGAGCTGGGCGGATGATACAAAGGAGGATATGATAACCATATATGTACGCACACGTGCTCCTTTTCCAAAAAACGGGACTGAATACCGACACATTAACCTACGGGATTCCCGACGGAATGGTTTTAGAAGTCGGGGCGCTCGTTCAGGTTCCACTCAGAAAATCGCTCGTGAGAGGAATTATCCTGGGACTCACCGAAAAAAAGAACATCAAAGGAAGTGCGCGTCCGGTGGACTCAATCCTCCACTCACAGCTCCTTCCGAAGTGGAGAGTTGAACTTCTTGAGTACCTGGCAAAAAATTTCCACACCCCGAGGTCGGTCGTGGCAAAACATCTTCTTCCGCCGTATTTGCGTGAATCAAAAGGGGTGTCAGATGAAATGCTCGAGATGCTCTCAAAAACGATGCACACAAAACGTCTAAGCGTAGCGACACACAAAGATCCTGAAGTATTTATTTCGCAAAAATCGTCAGAGATTCTGGAGCATCTGTGTCGAACGATACGAAAATATAAAAAAGGACAGATCGCGATCGTCGCACCAGAAATTGCCATCGAGCCATTTTGGACCAGCGCGCTGGAACGCGACTTCGAGGCACTCAATTATTATTCTGCCAAAACTCCGAAACAAAAAGCCGTACTGTGGAAAGAAATCTTTGAAGGAAAGCATCGAGTCGTCTACGGATCACGAAGCGTCCTGCTCGCACCGTTCTCGGATCTACGGGCGATTATTGTAATGAACGAACACAGCGTCGGACACAAAGAAGACCAGCGACCAAAATTTCACAGCCGCGAACTCGCCTTTGAACTGCAGAAATTCACGGGTGCGGACTTGCACTTCATCGGACCAAGTCTCTCCGTCCCCCTCTCGTTCAGACTCAAAAAAAATGCACAGCCAGATGTCGAGCGACGAGATGATACCCAGTTCAAAATGGTAGATATGCGGGCCGAGCGTAAGCGAGGCAACTTCGCACCCATCAGTGAAGACCTTGACCGCCTCCTACGAGCAACCCTGGAGCACAAGTCGCAAGCGATTCTTTATTTAAATAAACGCGGGCAGTCGTCGTGTTTATTATGCCGTGATTGCGGATACATCCCGAAATGTCACATCTGTAAGCGAAATCTCATTGTACAGCGACACCCAGTACAGGGACACATTCTCACCTGCATTGCTGGCGAGATCCTGAATCCCGTGCCAGAAGCCTGCCCACGCTGCGGAAATATTTCACTAAAAATGGTCGGCATCGGTCAGGAAAAACTCGCCGATACCTTACAGCAAACATTTCCCGATGCGCGAATTGTCATCTACTCGAAAGAGCGCGCAAAGACACCGAAGGAGCAGAAAAAAATCCTGCACGCATTTACGAAGGGTGAGATCGATATTTTGATCACCACCCAGCTGCTCTATAGCGGCGTGCCAATCCCGCAAGTACCTGTCGTGGCAGCCCTCGACATCGATACAAGTCTTGTGATCCCCCACTTCACCAGCGGCGAAAAAACCGTCCACCACCTCCAGGAAATGCAGAGTTTTTTGAAACCAAAAGGCGTGCTGTTGTTGCAAACCTACATTCCTGAAACACCGCTGCTGATGGCCTATAAAGATCGACACCTGAGCGAGTGGTACGAAAAAGAACTCAAGAGTCGCAAGACCTTCAAATACCCGCCCTACAGCAAAATCATGGTGCTCACCTCAACCCTCCGCGAAGGCGGTCGCGAAGGCAGTGCCGGTAAAAAAAGTCTCGAACAAACCCTTGAATATATCCGGAAAACCGAACCAGATCTCACCATCGAACTCACCAAAAAAAATATCGGCCATCGCGACAAATATTACCTGGTTATCCGCGGTGCCGACCCCGAAAAGGCGATGAACGTGATTCGCAGCATGCCGGACGTCGCGCTGGACATCGACTCACCGTATCTTATATAGTACAGACATGAAAAAACGAGTTCTTTCAGGAATCCAGCCAAGTGGTGTCATTCATCTCGGAAATTATCTAGGTGCGATGAAGCAGCATATTGAGATGCAAGATAGCGGCACGCACGAGTGCTACTTTTTCATAGCCGATCTTCACGCCCTTACCACCGTCAAAGACGCAAAGCGTCTCGCGGAAATGACGCACGACGTCGCGCTCACCTACCTCTCGCTCGGACTTGATCCAGAGAAAACAACCTTCTTCAAACAAAGCGACATCGCCGAACACACGGAGCTCGCATGGATTCTCAGTAGCGTGACACCGATGGGACTCCTCGAGCGTGCGCACGCCTGGAAAGACGCCGTCGAAAAAGGCACCAAAGAAAAAACAGTGGCACTCTTCACCTATCCTGTCCTGATGGCCGCCGATATTCTGATCTACAAGCCAGACCTCGTGCCGGTTGGAAAAGACCAGAAACAGCATATCGAGATCACTCGAGACATTGCCACGCACTTCAACAGCCACTTCGGTGAAACCTTCAACCAGCCACAGGAACTCACCCCCGAAAGCGTCGCCGTCGTCCCCGGAACCGACGGACAGAAAATGAGCAAGAGTTATGGAAATACGATCGACATCTTCGCACCGGAAGCAACCCTCAAAAAGCAGGTCATGGGAATTGTGACGGACTCGACGCCAGTCGAACAGCCAAAAGACCCCTCAAAATGTAACGTGTTTGCCCTCTACAAACTCCTCGCAACACCAACTGAGATCGCAGCGCTGGAAGCGCAATATAAGAAAGGTGGTTTCGGCTATGGAGAAGCCAAGAAACTCCTCCTCGCAAAACTGCTCGAAGTATTCGCACCAGCCCGCAAAAAAAGAGTTGAACTCGAAGCCGATCGAGGGTATGTTGAACGTGTGCTCCAGATGGGAGCCGATCGAGCAAGAATAGAGGCCAGAAAAACGCTCGATGAGGTCCGAAAAAAGATCGGCACACGACCATAAGTCAGTAAAGTGCCGTTTTGTTATTATTAAAAAATATGCAGACCAAATACATATTTGTTACAGGTGGTGTATGTTCCTCTCTCGGGAAGGGCATTGCCGCCTCTTCTATCGGTACCCTTCTCAAAGCCTCCGGCTTCAAGGTCTTCATGCAGAAACTTGATCCATACTTGAATGTAGATCCAGGAACCATGAGTCCCTTCCAGCACGGCGAGGTGTTCGTCACCCACGACGGAGCCGAGACCGATCTCGACCTTGGACACTACGAACGCTTCATCGACGAAAATCTTTCGACCTACTCATCGGTGACCACCGGGAAAATTTACGCCGACATCATCAGTCGTGAACGAAAGGGTGAGTTTCTCGGAGGCACGATTCAAATCGTTCCGCATATCACGAATGCGATTCAGGAGCGCATCATGCTCGCCGCAAAAAAATCAGGTGCAGAAATTATGATTATTGAAATCGGTGGAACCGTCGGTGACATCGAAGGTCTGCCATTTTTGGAGGCAATACGTCAACTGCGACACAAGCTCGGCAGTGAACATACGCTCTTCGTACATCTCACCCTTCTTCCACATTTACAAACCACCAAGGAGTTAAAAACGAAACCAACACAGGCATCCGTTCGAGAACTACGAGCCATCGGTATTCAGCCAGACATCATCGTGGCACGTGCCGATCTTGCCATTCCGCAAGATATTCTTCAGAAAATTTCACTCTTCTGTGATGTGGATCGTGAAGCAGTGATCGCCGCAACGACCGTAAACTCAATTTATGAAGTTCCACTGCTCTTCGAAGAGCAAAACCTTGCAACGCTGATCGCCAAGAAGCTCAATCTCGGAAATGTGAAACCAAAACTCAAGGAGTGGCGAGAACTGGTGGCAAAAATTCACAAAGAGCGAAAGCCCCTCGACATCGCGATCGTCGGAAAGTACACAGGTCTCGAAGATGCCTATCTCAGCGTGATCGAGTCACTGAAAATCGCATGTTACCATCAAGAACGCCATCTCAAAATTCACTGGATCGATGCCGAAGATCTCGAGGCAAAAAAGAAAGAGACACTTGCGACATTAAAAAAAGTAGATGGAATCGTCGTACCAGGCGGATTTGGAAGTCGCGGAACGGAAGGCAAAATTATGAGTGCCACGCACGCACGAACGAACAAAGTTCCCTACCTCGGCCTCTGCCTTGGTATGCAACTCATGACGATCGAGTTCGCGCGACACGCGCTCAAGAATCCGAAGATCACCTCGGAAGAGTTCGATGAGGATGGTAAGCTCACCCGCGACAACTACGTCATTCACTTCTTACCCGACCAGTCAAAAGATCGTGAAAAGGGCGGAACACTCAGGCTTGGAGTCTACGAGTGTGCCATTCAAAAAGGAACCAAAACATACGACGCCTATAAAAAAACAACCATCGAAGAGCGTCATCGACATCGCTACGAGTTCAACAACGTCTTCAAGGCGTCGCTCGAAAAAGCCGGCATGATCTTCTCAGGTATCAATCCAAAACAGCAACTCGTCGAGATCGCTGAAATCAAAGATCATCCGTTTATGGTTGGCTCACAGTTCCATCCGGAATTCCTCTCACGACCAAATAGACCTCACCCTCTATTTGCCGCATTCATCAATGCAGCAATAAACCATGCCAAAGTATAGTTACACGGTCATCAATCAGGAAGGCCAGAAACTCACAGGAACGGTAGAGGCCGACAGTGAGGCGCTCGCTCGTGACTCATTAAATAAGCTTGGCTTCCCCATTCTCGATGTGACCCAGGTCAACGAAGAGGCCGCCGAACAGATCATTGGAAAAAGCCTGAAGTTCGAGTTCCAGGCCGTTGATTCGAATGCACGAAAAGTCATAGGAACCATCGCCGCAGAAGATAAATATGGGGCATTCAAGCGTCTGATCAATGAGTATCACTTCGCCGTGGAGTACCTCTACCTGACATCACTCTCAAACGACGCAAAAGAAGAAGAGAAGCGTCGAGGCGTCCTCGATCTCTATACGGCACTCAAGCAGGAGGAGCAACATACCTCTAATCCGACGGATGAAAAAGAGGCCATCACGCGAGAAGAAAATGAAAAAATTATCATCCAACAGGCAGACTTCGTCCTAGAAAAAGTAGCCATGCTCACCCGCGACTTCACGGACATCATCAAGCCTGAGGATCTCAACACCATCCAGAAAAAGGCGGATCGTCTCATCCGTCTGAAGACGAGTAAAAACATCGATTATGTGAAACATCTCGCAGAAGATCTGCTGGTCTACATTCAGAATCAGGAGATTTTTCTGACGAAAGAAAAATCCGACAAAAAACTTCAGTCCTTCCGCATGGACATGAAACGACTCATGAATGACATTCACCGCGAAAAAATCGGGGTCTCATGGGATCAGCAAATTCTCACGAGCATTAACGAGTGGAACACGCAGCATATCACGACAAATACTTCGCCAAATTGGTGGGAAAAACTCACAAAAGATATATTAGATTTTGTTCAAAATATACTGGAAGAGCCGCCAGAAGTAACAGTGCTGAAAGACAAAATTCGCATCATTAATCAGCAGATTTGGGACTATTACAAAATGTACTTCAAGGAGTCCACGATGGAAACACGTGCAGAAATCAAGGAAAGTTTACGCACCCTGAAAGAACAGAAAAACGAGCTCAAACTTGAACTCTCAGCCATCAAGAAAAAAATAGACGAAGAGGAGGCACTCGAAGAAAAAGAGACCACCTGGGACAAGATCAGTAGCGAGGTTGTCACCATATCAGGGTGGTTTTTTGGCATCTACTTCCTGCTTCATGGGCTCAGCTCCTACCTCGCCAACAAAAAACTCCCGATCAATCTCACGATGCCATTTGCGAAAGTGACCGAGTACAAGAGTTTCTATATCACCATGCTCATCTTGCTCATTGTGCATGCGGGCTTTCAGGTTCGCATACTCGCATCCCTGAAAAAAACCTGGGAAAATATACTCCTCTTTCCATTAGTAACGGTCTCTATTCTCCTGGTCGTTTTTAATTTTTAAACGCCCACGCATGTATCCCGTTCTCATAGAAATCGGCACGATCTTCGTCTCATCACTTTGGGTCCTGGTAAGTGCGGGAATTTTCATCTGGGGAGTCGCGCTCATCAAGCTCACACAGGCTGAGTCACTGAAAATGGCCTTCCTCGTACATAGTTTTTTCAAAATGCTGCTCGCCGGGGCCCTGACGGGCCGTCTCGTGTATCTCCTCGTGAGCTTTCAGGATATTATTGCCGATCCAAAAAATGAGATTCCACTACGAATATTCGGCTTCTGGGATCGCGGATTCAACTTCTGGGGTATCGTCGCTGGAATGATAGTGTACCTCTACTTTGCCGCAAAAAAGAACGAAGAAAACATCGGAAAATGGATGGACATTCTCGCCCTTTCATTTCTCGCAGCTATTCCATTCGGACATATCGGGGCACTGCTCGAGGGCATCGGGTATGGGAGAGAGACCGACCTTCCCTGGGGGATTATTTTTGAGAGCTCGACCGTTCCCTACACCGTCCCGATTCATCCAACTCAGATCTATGCCATCGTTTACAGCGTAGCAATCTTCCTGATCTTGAAACTCATCGTTGCGCGAAAAAACCTGGTACGTGACGGCGAAATTGCTCTCATCGCAGCAGCCAGCTATAGCGCATGCCGCTTCATTGAGGAGTTTTTTCGGGGAGATGAAGCCATTTCCATCCTCGGCCTCAATCTCGCACACTGGGTGAGCCTCGACGTATTCTTATTCGCTGGAATTTCGCTCCTAATTCGTTATAATAAGCTGGATTTCATCCTTAAACGTAAAAAATAACACCCTATGAATATCATCTACGACTTCTTCCGCTACTTCTTTCACCCAATCCCAGGGCCAAAGTTCAATTACTATATTCCACTCCTCATTATCGCAGCGGTACTGATTATCGGAGGAATCGCGATGAAACTCTACATCCGTAAGCACAGCTCGGATAACAAATCCTTCCGAAAAATGTTTGGACGAGTTCCGTATCAGCTCTTCTGGCTGGCCTTTTTCTTCCTTATCGGACTATTCGGTCGGTATGAAAAATTTCCACTCCTCGGCGCTCGATTCGTTCTCTATGTCACGGCGCTCATGGCGATCTATCTCATCGGGAAGAACGTCTATAGCTATGTGAAGGTATATCCACAGCAGCGCATTCAACTCAAAGAGACACCTGCTCAGAAAAAATATACGACAGAAAAGTATTCTCGCCGCTAGAGAGCGGTAAAAAAAGTACTTCACCCGTGCTGGCAATATAGCTATATATGCCATCTTGAGTGACGGAAAAACTATCCTGATCCATCATCGCACGAATGAGAAAACAGTTACCAAACGTCTCGTCACAGAACTGAAGTCGATCACCAACCTGAACCACGAAGTGATTCGTATCACGGTACCATGAAAGATTTTTCACTGGTTCGGCAAACCGAGTAAAAAACTTCTTTGACTGCGAAAGATTGAGAACAATACTCGCTATCTCACCACCTTTTTCATAGAGAAACTCCTGAAACCCAGGCGCAAAGCGAATAAATTGAAGTCCTTCGCGACTATAGGAAAAGGGATCCTCGCGCGTAATCGAGATTTTTCTCGTTTCCAAGTTGATCGACAGTCCCACGAGTGCGTTTTTCTTGAAGGCATATCCAGCACGATCGGTAACATCCAGAACCACACCCTCGAGCTCCTTCGGAAAAGATAATGGATACTTTTTCGCCTTGGGAATATCGACATATGAGTAGCGTGTTCCGTCAAAAAAAATCAACGCCTCCGGCGAAGCAGAAACGAGCTGAACCGGTGTTTTAAAAAAATCTTTCACGGAAATCACACGCTTCGAAGCAGTTTGCACATCATCAGGAACAAGAATAAGAGTAGGTACATTCGTAATCATTCCGCTCTGAACACGAACATCTCGCCTCCAGGACGCATAGCCCATCTTTGAGATTTCCAGTCGGTGGAAGCCCTCTTTTACACCAGAGATACTCGCTGGAAGATTCTGAGCAAGGAGTGTGCCATCAAGCACTATCTGTAGCTCACGGTATGCCCCATTGACCCGGATAATACCGGTCGGCTCGAGCCGATTTTCTTGACGATCATATCGGTACCCATAGGCCGTAAGTACGACGACCGATACGACACCAAAGAAAAGTGCAACAACGAAGCATCGAGCAAAGATGCGTAAAAAGCTATCGAATCGCATGAAAAATACTAATGAACTTTTATGATCTCATAATGAACCAGTCCGGAAGGAGCATGAACATCAACCGTCTCACCGGCGCTATGATCGAGGAGTGCATTTCCAACAGGAGAAACATTGGAAATTTTGCCTTTTATCGGATCGGCCTCAGTTGAACCAACGATGGTAAATGTCATCTCGGAAGCAGTCTTACCGCCCTGAATCTTCACGGTAACCGTACTACCAAGCTGGACAGAAGCGGTTTTTTTCTGAGTATCTTCAATAATCTGAACGTACTTCACCTTTTCCTCAAGCTCCATAATTCGACCTTCAACGAAAGCCTGCTCATTTTTCGAATCCTCATACTCGGAATTTTCTGAGAGATCGCCATAAGAAATCGCCTCACGAATTCGATCAGCAACTTCGCGTCGTTTCACATTCCTGAGGTAATCGAGCTCGCTCAGGAGCTTGTCATACCCCTCACGAGTAAGAATGAATACCTTATTGCCACTCTCATCGCCGGGAAGAGCGAGAGATGCGCTGCCCTTTGATGCTTTTTTGGTAACTTTTGTCATAACAATAGGAAAGAAAAAATAAAAAGTTTATAGATACATTAAGGTCGAATACGAATGCTCGTTGGGTGCTCCTTCAGCTTCTGGAGAACCTTAGCCTCAATCTGACGAATACGCTCACGGGTCACATTGAACTCTTTTCCAACTTCTTCAAGGGTATGCCCGACACCATCGATCAAACCAAATCGCATCTCGATAATTTTACGCTCACGCGGGGTGAGATACTGAAGCATCTCGCGAATATTCTCCTTGAGAAGCTGTCGATTCGTAGCTTCTGCAGGACTTAACGCCTCATCATCCTCGATGAAGTCACCGAGCTTGCTATCCTCTTCGGTACCAACGGGTGCCTCCAGTGACACGATATCCTGGGAAATTTTAAGAATGTGTCGAACCTTCTTCACATCCATATCCATTTCCGCCGCGAGCTCTTCGACGAGCGGCTCACGTCCAAGCTCCTGAACGAGACGTCGCTGGGCATGGGTAAGTTTATTAATCGTCTCCACCATATGAACGGGAATACGAATGGTTCGTGCCTGATCGGCAATCGCACGAGTAATCGCCTGACGAATCCACCACGTAGCATAGGTTGAAAACTTGAAGCCACGATCCGGATCAAATTTTTCCACCGCTCGGAAAAGACCAATATTGCCCTCCTGAATCAGGTCGAGGAACGAGAGTCCACGTCCGATGTACTTCTTTGCAATCGAAACGACGAGACGAAGATTGGCCTCAGCAAGACGAGACTTCGCGGTCTGATCACCCTTTCGGATACGCTTCGCGAGATCAATTTCTTCTTTTCCCGTGAGAAGCTGCACCTTGCCAATTTCACAGAGATACAGACGAATCGAGTCATTGGCGATCTCTTTCATGTCCGTCTGCTGAACCTTCTGTTTTTTTGGAGCGGCGGCTACCGTCTTCAGCGCCTCTTCTACAACCTTCGCCTCCTCATCTTTTTTCCAAATCAGGGAATCGGTTTCCTTCGGATCGATAACCTCGATACCGAGATCAAGGAATAACGCGTACACCTCATCAAGAAGAACGAGATCCTCTTCCGCCTTTGGCATAGCCTTCATGAGCTCCTGCTGGGTAACAAACCCCTGCTGCCTTCCCTTTCGAACGAGCTCCTGAACTTCAGCGGAAAACTGAGCAAGTCGATCATCGGTCGGCTGGACGATGAATTTTCGAGTGCGTGATGCCATGAAATAAAATGTAATAAAATAGAACCGTCAGACTGTTATAACTATTAATGTTGGAGCTTCTCACGAAGCTGTTCGAGGGCAACCAGCATCTCAGATTTCTTGCCCGCACTTTGAAATGTATGGATGATTCGCTTCAAAGCTTCTAACTGGACATTTTTACGATTTTGTACGACCTTGTCAAGAGCGGTTACAACATCTTTTTCGAATATTTCAATAGATAAGTGCTCGTAGGTCACCTCACCAAAGAGCGCATAATAGTCGAGCTTTGCCTTGAGGGCGTCGTCAAGACCCGCAGCAAGAAGCGCCAAAGTAACGGGCTCGCCACTCATGGCCACTTCTTTAATACGCTGAAAGAGCGCGAGCGTTTCACCAAAAAAATCTTCTTCAAAAAGTTGTGTCACGAGGAGCTGTGCCTTTTCTGGCGCACTCAGCATCGCAATGATGAGAAGTTCATGAGGTTTACACTGACGAATTGTCGCGCTAGATATCAGTGAGTCGGAGGCGTTCGTCCCCTCTTTTTTGCGTACCACTCCACCACGAAAAGCTTGGGCACTTCGTTTGAGCTCGTCATAA
>CALQZC010000038.1 GCA_943349045.1 Candidatus Peribacteria bacterium | reverse complement strand
GAGGTGGAGAAGCGGAAGTTGTATCTGCGGGAGGGGTGTTCATCGGTGGTTGAGTTTGCGAAGAAGGTGGGTGGGGTGTCGGAAGAACAGGTGAGGAGGGTGTTACGGGTGGAAGAAGATCTGCGAGATAAACCTCAACTTCATGAACTGTTGGTGAGTGGAGAGGTGAGCATCAATAAACTTGCGAAGATCCATACCGTAGCAACGAGTGAGAATCAAGAGATGTTGGCCAATCAAGTACAGATGCTTTCGGCACGTGCCGTAGAAACATTAGCGAGAGATATACGAACCATGTCACAGATCATAGACACGTCAAAACAGATCAGCTTCGGGCACGTGCCTAGCGAAGCATCCCTTTGGGAGGAATCTCCATCACAACATACTCTGGAATTATCTGAAGAGGTTAGAGGAAGACTTTCTGCACTCAAAAATAAAGGGATCGATATCAACGAACTTCTGATGGAACTCCTTGATCAACGAGAACAAGCAATCCAGAAAGAAAAAGAAGAGATTGCGAAAGTATTGCAACACCAAGACAAACCGGAGACACGGTACATTCCTGTAAGGACGAGGAAGATTCTCGCAAAAGAGTACGGAACCAAGTGTTCAAGAACTGGATGTAACAAACCTTCCGTAGACACACACCATGAAAAGCGATGGTCACTTGATCCTACCCACGATCCTCACTATCTCGCACCGCTCTGTGAAGAGCACCATGAGATCGCCCATACGATCGACCTACGGTACCAGGAGAAGAAACGAAAAAGGTGAAAACGACGGGCGCCGGCACGTAACCAAAAACTCACCCCCCCTACCCCTCGCGCATTCGTTTCGACCTCCAGAGAACACCCGCACCAGCAATAAAAAGCAGCGTAGATGTGAGTGCAGAAGCCAAACAGTATACACAGAAAGCTTGCAGAACAAATGCCTGGATATAGAGAAAATACAACGTCATAGTAAATCCTGTGATCGTAGCATATGAGGCAAGAACAAGAGAGGAGCGCTTTCCACTATCCAAGTAGTACGCAACAAAAAAGAACACCGAAATATAATAGATGCTTCCAAGGAGAGACACGGGAACGCCCATAATCTCCGAATACACACTCGTGGTAACCTCTTCGCACCCCTTGAAAAATCCACAAGTCAGCCCTTCCCCGAGATAATATTTGACCGCCAAATAGGTAGCATCGAGAAAACCAAGAAAACTTACGACCAGCATGAACCAAGATGTGCGCTTATAAGGAATGGATGACATAGTGAGAAAATTATAAAAAATTATTTACTCAGCGCACTGCTCACGAGCGCTTTGAACTCAGCATAACCCCGAGGATTTTGAATCTTTTTTCCATCGAGATAAAAAGAAGGCGTCGAATCAACTCCAGCTTTTTCACCACTCTCGACATTATCATTGACATGTTTCTTTACCTCTTCAGACTGCATGTCCTTCTTAAACTTTTCAAGATCAAGTCCGAGCCCAGTAGCATACTGTTCAAAAAGAGCCGGCGCATCAGTTCGAGCAGACCACTCTTTCTGCTGCTCAAAGAGTATATCATGCATAGACCAGAACTTTCCCTGTTTACCAGCCGCATCAGCCGCATAGGCAGCAGAAGCAGCATTTGGATGAATCTGCGAAAGAGGAAAATGTCGGTACACAAACTGGACTCTCATACCATACTCAACCATCAACTGCTTAACGAGTGGATAATACGAAGCGCATGCTGGGCACTGGAAATCACTATATTCAACCAAAACAAGTGAGCCTTTTGCTCCCTTCGTCCAGTCTCCTTCCGAGATATCAGCAACCGGTCCATTCGGAGTCGAATCGTACGTAACCAGCATAACAATGCCAAAAACCGTAAGAACAATCAGTAAAATAATTCCAGCCCAGAACATTCGGCTTCCTGATGCGGTGTGAGATGTCATAAAAATTTCATAAAAAATACTGCTCTCAGAATACGTAAAAAGCGAGTATAATTCAAGATGATGCTACTTACGCGACTCAGAAACGCCCTAAACGGACTCCTCTACCAGCAAATAGTGAAGAGAATTTTCTTCGCCTTCGAGCCGGATCGTGTTCACGAAGAGATGATTCGCCTCGGTCACGAACTTGGAAGTAATCAGCTGACCAAAGCACTCATCAGCACCATGTTCGGAACCAAAAATATTCCCGAACTCAATCAGGCACTTCACGGTCTCCATTTCAAAAACCCAGTCGGCCTCAGCGGTGGCTTCGATAAAAATGCCATTCTGACAGACATTATTCCAACCGTAGGATTTGGATTCATGGAGATAGGGTCGATTACCGCAAAAGCGAGTAACGGAAATCCAGGACGTCACCTCTGGCGGCTTCCAAAATCAAAAAGTCTCATCGTCAATTACGGGCTCTCAAATAAAGGTGCAGAGGAAATCGCATCACGCTTAGGTAAAAAAACGTTCACCATTCCCGTCGGAATCAATATTGCAAAAACAAACTGTGCCGAAACTAATAATGTTGATATTGGGATTCAGGACTACGTCGAAACCTACAAAACGTTTAGAGATATTGGAGATTTTTTTACCATCAATATCAGCTGCCCAAACGTCACGGGTGGTCAGCCATTTCACGACGCACAAAACCTCGATCTTCTCCTCACTGAACTCGAAAAAACACCAACAGACAAACCGGTATTTCTAAAAATATCACCCGATCTCACGCACCAAAATATCGATAGCATCATCGAAATATCAAACCGACATCACGTCGATGGATTCGTCTGCACCAACCTCACGAAGCGACGAGATCTCAACTCAATTATCGAAAAAGATCTACCGCCAACAGGGGGGCTAAGCGGAAAAGTAGTCGAGCCACTCGCCAACGAACTCATCTCGTATATCTATAAAAAAACGCGAGGAGAGAAAACGATAATCGGCGTCGGTGGAATTTTCTCAGCCGAAGATGCCTACAAAAAAATCCGTCTCGGCGCATCACTCGTCGAACTCATCACCAGCATGATCTATCAGGGACCGCAACTCATCAGTGAAATCAATATCGGACTCGCCCGTCTCCTCAAAAAAGACGGCTTCACGCATATCGCGGAAGCCGTCGGAGCAGATCATGAATAGATCTCAGAAGGCACTACCCCTCAACAAATGTAAGGGCAACACCCTTCTTATTGGCACGACCGGTTCGTCCAATTCGGTGAACGTAATCTTCGTAGGTCTGTGGCATATCAAAGTTAATCACATGAGAAACATCGGAGACATCGATACCTCGAGCAGCGACATCAGTCGCGATCAAGATACGGACTACGCCTTTTTTGAACTGCTCAAGCGCACGTTGTCGCTTCGACTGAGGCTTGTCACCATGAATTGACTCAGCCTTATATTCGAGTTTCTGAAGAGCCACTGTCAGCTTCTCAACACCACGCTTCGTTTTTCCAAAAATCAATACTCGGGTAAACTCTGGCTTTTTCAAAAGCTCACAGAGAACTTCTAGCTTGTTCGTCTTGGTCACTCGAATAATATCCTGTTCAACATTTGCAGCAGTATCACCAGATTTGACCGAAACCGTAACCGGCTGTCGCAAAAATCCGTGAATCAATGAAGAAATTTCTTTTGAAATCGTTGCTGAGAAGAAGAGTGACTGTCGATCGGCAGGCATCAGGCTCAAGAGATATTTAATATCCTGAATGAAACCCATATCGACCATTCGATCTGCCTCATCGAGTACAAGATTATGGAAGTCAGAAAGATTCAAGCGCTTCCGCTCGATGAGATCCTTCAAACGACCTGGTGTACCGATAATAAAATTGCAAGGATACCGAAGATCACGAATCTGATTCATGATACTCGCACCACCAATACAGGTAACCGCACGAAGACCGGAGCCCTTTGCAAAACCCTCGTACTCTTCCTGAATCTGCACCGCAAGTTCACGAGTTGGGACCATGATAAGCACCTTCTGCGTCTTGTCAGTGAACACTTTATTAATCAAGGGAATCAAGAATGCAGCGGTCTTACCCGTTCCGGTATTCGCAATACCCACGACATCTTTTCCATCAAGAACATGCGGAATCGCCTTATCTTGAATTGGGGTTGTCTGAATATACCCTTTCTTAGCTATGTTATCTTTCAACTTTGCATGAATCGCAAAGTCAGAAAACTGGTGCTGTGGAACATACTCTTCGATCGTCTCGGTAACCGTGGCCTTATTAATAAATCGTGAAACATCAATTTTTCCTACCATCATCGTATTTCGCGTTCGAGCATACGAACCTCGGCTTCCTCCACCGCCTCCGCCGCCAAAGCGACCTCCTCGGCTACCGCCGCTGCTGCCATATCGACTCCCACCGCTACTACCTCCTCCGCTACGTCCGCCTCCTCCAAATCGGCTCTTCCCATAATACGCACCCTGGGATGACGATCCGCCGTGTGACGAAGGACCTCCTCGTGATGCAGATGGTCGGTCGCTTGAACTTGGGCTCCGACTGCTGCTATGACTACTACTTGGCGTGTGGTGACTTGCAGGAGCTGGACGGCTACCATGGGGACCATGAGAGCTACTTGAACTACTACCTGATGATGAAGCTGGACTCTTCTTTCCGAAACCGAAAATCTTTTTAAACATGAAGTAAGTAACATTAAATAGAGAAAATACTGGACTCAGACTTTATAATAAAAATAACCAGATGTCAACAGATAACGCCTAGGTTGGAAATTGAACCGGTTGTTTGGCTGGGGATGAGGGATTCGAACCCCCGATGCTGCCTCCAGAGGGCAGTGCCTTACCGCTTGGCGAATCCCCAGTGATAGAAAACGAACACAAACAAACACGCAAAAACGCCCTGAAGTGTACTTGAAATCAGAACCAAAGGCAATATTTAGGGTAAAGCTGGAAACGGGAGAGTTTTGACTAGTCCTGATGGGGATTCTCTGGATCCCCGTAACGAGGACCATGGTAACCGGAAGGAACCTCAAATCCTGGGGCTTCCCTGCGAAGTGGAATACCAACCCGACGTGCCCTCTCACGCTCAATTTCAAGAATACGATCAATAACCATTCCGAGATCTGGATTTTGATCAAGACCTCTATCATCTACCTCGGGAGCAGGAAAATCCCGGATTTTAGCATCCATTCCATGAACGCGAAATTCATGAAAATCGCCACCTGCTGGTGCGTTTCGCATAGAATATGGTGCGTTAAAAAGCTAGGAGAAGATGATACTACTTCCAAAAAAATAAAACAAATAAAATTGTTTCATCATCAAAGTGGAACGACGAGCATCCGTTTCTCGCCCCTCAAAATTGTGGCTTGTGAACCGGTCCAGTCGTGCATCGCGTCCATTACGACATCATACGAATACCGATACGACTCACCAAATCGTGTTCCAGGATCGTTCACGATAAACTCGCCGGTCGCATCATCATACCCAATAATCAAAATCATATGATACGGGGGAAGTGGCTGACGAAACTGAGGATTCGCAAGCACCACGCCGGAGGCCGGAACGATCAACCCACGATACTGGAGATAATGCTTCATCACATCAATCGTTGGCTGTTCAATCATCTCGGACTCAACACCATACGAAACCTTCAATAACTTCTGTGTATTCGCGAGCGTCATACTCGAGCCAATCCCCTGCTGCTCTTCATGTCGAACCATCTCAATAAGTTTTTTCTCAATGTCAAAAGGAGTCAGGTATGGAAATTGGCGGACAGCTGCCACCATCAATATTACCGCCTCCTCACACGCATTCTGAAAAAGCCCATTCCAGTTTCCCGTGGGTGCCTGGGAGAAAAACGGTACCTGATGTTCCACAAAAAATTCTCTGGGGTGAAGACGACGATCTTCATAGCGACCCCAGAGAATCAACGTTCCAATCAATACCAACACGATAATCACCGCTGCTCTCTTCATGTCGAGAGTATACCACGAACGGTACACCAGGCGACTCGAATCATCAGCCGCCACCACCACCCTTGTAACATGCCTCAACATTAGAAGTATTCAACTCCGAATAGACCTCAAAACATCCATAGGTTTTTGCACCAACTGGAAGATCGCACACATCTCCTCCGGCAGCCTTATACGCCGCCATCGTCTTGAAGATTTCCTTACAGTCATCAGTCGGCAATAATGTATTCCACCAGCCAAAGTTATTACCACATGCCTTTTCCATTTCTGGAGACAACTTCTTACCTGTCTTCTTCGCTTCAATACAATCATCCTCAAACTTCTTCCAAGTCTTACCGAACGAATCAGGTTTCATCTTAGTGCAGTAAGCAAGCTTGGAAGCTTCTTCACCGGTAAGTTTATCCCATCCATATAGAAGCTCCTTCAGTTGAAGAGCAGCACAATCATCATCAGACTGTTTTGGAATTTTAAACCAACTTCCATGGCGAACACAAATCGGGAGCATAGCCTTCATCTCTTTAGGAAGAGTCTGTTCGGTAAATTGACCAGACTCGAGGGCTTTCTTGATACGAATACAGTTCGTTTCAACCTTTTGATAATCAACACCAGAGCCATCTGGACAGACGAGTTTCCAATTCCAATATCCATCCTTTGGAGTTACTTCTTCAGAAGGACCATTTCCACCTTCACCACCAGAAACTCCAGGAATTCCTGGAATACTAACCCCAGGAATCGAAATACGACTACCATCTTTTCTCACCGTTCCATCTCCTCGGGATCCAGATGTACCACCACTCGTATCACCGGATGTACTCACCGTAGGAGAGCCATCAAGTTTTTTCAGTTTTTCCCTCAAGGACGCTTTAACTGGATCATTAAATCGTCCGATAGCAGTCGGCTCACGAAGAGTTCCCTCACTTCTCAGGTCAGGAATATTACTATTAATAACATATCGACCAGGCTCAACACCCCGTCCTATACCAGGGGTCGGGTTCGAATTACCACGGTCACTGCTATTCTCTCCAGGTGTATAGACAGGATATTTAATACACCACCACGGAACTTCCTTGCCAATCAAACTTCCGCTGATATCAAAACCAGAGAGGCTGGCGGCGCTACCAGCAATAATAACCACGGCAACAACGGCCGCGATCGACTTCGTAGAAAATTTCATAAAAAGGGTGAGGGGGTACAATCACCTTAAACCCTATCACATCACGATCTCTTTCTCAATAATATTTTCAATCTCTTCAACGACCTTCATCGCCTCCCCAAATCGACTCTCAATCCGATAGTCACACAACTCCATCTGGGCAACTTCTCGCTGAGCACTTTCCATGCGACGTACAATTTCTTCCTCCGGCAACGCACCGCGTTTCAAAATTCGCACTCGTAATTCAGCAGGATCTTTCACCAGTAAAAAAATTCCCACCACCTTTTCACGTGGCAATAAAGATATAACTGACTTGAATCCCTGGATATCCACCTCGCGCACCACGACCTTCCCCGCCTGCAAAGCCTCTTCAATCGGCGCCCTCAAAATACCGTAGTAGTTGTCGCTGTGAACCTGGGCATACTCGAGGAACCTCCCCTCCTCAATCCACTCCCGAAACTGCTCCTTCGAAATATAGCTATAAACCTCCCCCTCCTTCTCTCCTGGACGGGGGGTCCGAGTCGTGCAGGAAACCGGAAAAATGTAGTCTGGATGCTGCTTTTTAAGCTGAACAATGGCCGTGCCCTTGCCTGAGCCTGAGGGTCCAACGATGAGGAAGAGTTTGCCAGTATATGGGGTCGTCTGCATGGCAGCAGTATAGCAGCTCAATATCCTTGAAGAAAGCGGCAAAAAGTGATATAATACCTAGATTTGATTTCGTTGAAGTCAAATCACTGTCCCTTTACTTTTCGATCATAGGCACGACGATGCCTGATCTTCACTCAAAAACATTTTTCTTACATTTCTTGTAAAAAAACAAGAATGTACAAAAACAAAAATAAAAGAGATGAAGGTGGAACTCATCTTAAAATAAAACACCGAAGAAAGGTAGGGAACTCTCCGATTCGGGGAACATAGAAGAATATCGTCGTTATTCTTATATGGACAGTCTAGAGACGTCTGTTACTATTATATTGGTAGCAGACGTCTTTTTTTATGTCGCGCGTGTCTGTTAGAATGGCAGATCTTCAATACTAATCTCCTCTTCAAGATCCGGAGCCTGTTGTCCAGATGGAGCGCTGTCAGAATTTTTTACTCCGCTGTGTTCTCGTGGAGCCTCGCTTCCATAACTCGACTCACCTGAAGGTGCGCCAGTTTTTTTGTCGAGCATAATCATATTGTCGAGCACAATTTCAACACGGGTTCGCTTCGCACCATCTTGTCCTTCCCAATCACGAGTCTGAATCCGTCCCTCAGCAAAAATCTTGCTCCCCTTTCGAACATACTGAGCGCAGATCTCACCAAGCTTTCTCCAGGCAACGAGGTTATGAAACTCAGCCTTATCCTGTCGCTGGCCGCTCGCGTCTTTCCATGAAAAATTCGTCGCAATACTGAAAGTTGCCACCGTGGTTCCACCCGGAATCTGTCGAACTTCTGGATCTTTTGTGACGTTTCCAATCAACTGAACTCGATTCAATGACATGCTCATAAAAATGGATTTAAGGAATAATTGGTACAGGCACTGTAGCAAAACAGTCTTCGGACCGCAACTCCACCTGTTCAAAGCGGAAAACTGTGTAGCCTGCGAGGAAACTGACGAGTATACTGCCCACAACACATATAATCATGATAAGCACATACCTTTTCGTACTTGGGAGAAAGCCATTACTATCACTTGGAGAGATCATAAGTATCTGGGGTGAAAAATGTATAAAGAGTTTTGAGAACGAGATGGCGATCGTAGAATTATCAGATGAAGATCCACTGGTACGGGATTTACAGATCGCGCTGCACAGCATGGGTGGAACGATGAAAATCTGTAAGATCTATCAGAAGTGGGATGAGGATCCTGCTATTGAAGAGCTGATCGAGAAATCATACGACGGCGTACACTCGAGAATCATGGCGTTGAAAAAAGTGTTATGTGGTGTGAGCACCTATAGTCTAGATGAGCGACATAACAAACTTCCTACAAATTTCTTAAAAATTTTTAAAAAATATCTAACAGAACTCGGGTACGCAAGTAGCCGATACTTAAATAAATCAGACGAGAATCTCAGCAGTGCCGCAGCACTCGACGAGGATATTATCAATAAAGGAGTTGAGTTTAACTTTGCCTCAGTGGAAGGGATATTTTATGCAGCATACACAGTGGCCGCTCAAGACTTCCGCCTGTACGCCAAGCGCGATTACCACAAACCCTATCGCGACAATCAAGCCGGCATGCTTCCTCCAAAACTCGCGCAGATTATGGTCAACATTGGAAAAGGACTAGAAAAAAGCATGGAAAAACCGGCAGATACCACATTAAAGACGACAATGCTCTACGACCCATTCTGCGGGAGCGGCACCATTCTCATGGAGTCACTTCTGTGTGGCATTCACTGTATCGGTTCCGACATTCGTTTCGAGTCCGTCGACGGCGCCCAGACCAACTGCGAGTGGGTTCAGAAAGAATTTCCATTTACCAAGCACTATACCTTTGAGACATTTGAGCAGGACGTGACCTCGATGAATCCGCAAGCCGTCATGCAAAAATATCACCCTACTGCGGTGGTCTCCGAGAGCTTCCTCGGACCCTACTTCAAGAAAAAGCCGTCCCGCGAAGAGATGGAAAAAGTCCAAAAAAATCTCGGCGATCTCTACAAAAAAGCCATGCAAAAGTTTGCCGTACTGAAGGTCCCTGTCGTTTTCGGTATCGCTGCTCATAAGCACGGAGCCGAATACATCTGGAACGAAGCCATCGAGGAAGGTATCAGCGAAGGTCACCTCAAGCACGCCCAGCTCATTCCAAACTGGATCCTCAAACGCTTCACCCCCGAAGAGGCCCTAGCAAAAGGCTACGCCGTCGATCGCCGTACCTTCGTCTACGACCGCGACGACCAGATGGTGGCGAGAGAGATCTTTGTTCTGATACCAAGCTAGAAAAGTGGAGGGATTTTGGCAGGAAATATGATTGTAACATATTTTAAAATATTTGCAGAAAAACTGAAGCTGATTGTGCACGTGCACACTCTAGAACTCCAGCATCCCCTGGAGGAAACTTTTTACTACCTGCTATTGAATTCCAGAACCCGGTTCGCTATAGTTGTCCCGCTAAAGTTTCAATTGTTCCTTTTCATTCACGTTCCCTGATAGCTCAGCGGTAGAGCAACCGGCTGTTAACCGGTAGGTCGTTGGTTCGAATCCAACTCGGGGAGCCAGATAGGACTACTAGACAATTCTAGTACCAAATTAAACGGAGAACGCATGGGTAGATCAAGCTTTCTCCCTTTCAACGTAGGGTTCTGAAAGAGGTATCTGAGAAATGCGGTCTTTTCATGTGTCTCAGAACTTTCAAAAATTGCCTTAGCACGTCGAGCAACGCTTAACACTGATGCTACCGTCATTTGGTAGTCATAGTCTGCCTTCGTATGTTCTTCAAGTTCAAGATTTAGGAGCTGGAGCTTGTCGTGACATTCCTGATGTTTCTTGTCATAGATGTCCTTAGTAATACACTGGTCTAAATATGCGTCGAGAAGCCTATCGTCCTTTTTCTTCAAGTTTTCATAATCGGTTCTGATACGGTTTACCTGTGCCTTATGAAAAGCCACTTCCGCTTCTGTGCTATTCCTGAGCTCCTGCACGAGAGTATTTTGCGTTTCCTCAGTAATCCTCTCAAAACTATCCAGAACGTCGTAAATCGGTTTTAAAAGGTCTTTTT
>CALQZC010000037.1 GCA_943349045.1 Candidatus Peribacteria bacterium | reverse complement strand
TTAAGGATCGAACCGTACTTTTTGAGCCACGCGGAGCGTGGAAAACCCTTTTGGATTCTGGATTCGGCGGGGGGAATGCATTAGTGTCGCGCCTTCGGCGCGACCCCGCTTTGTCCGTTTCTTCTGATTCCGAATTTTGGCGGAGAGGGGGAGATTCGAACTCCCGAGAATCTTGCGACTCTGGCACTTTTCGAGAGTGCTCGTTTCAACCACTCACGCACCTCTCCGTGTGATGGCTTCTTGTGTTGCGCAGTATGCCACGGGAAAGGTTAGCGGTGAAGGGGAATCCTCATCTTATTTTTGGCAGGAGCTTTGTAGGGGGTGACTTCTTTTTCAATTTGTTCTTTGCGGTCTTTCGCTTCTTCTAGGTTGTAATGAGCTTGCCATTTGATCCAAAATTCTGCCGACATACCAAAAAATTTCCCTAGGCGAATGGCAGTATCTACCGTGATTCCTCGTCTTCCTTTAACAATCTCTGAAATTCGTATTGCTGGCACGCCCATATCTTTTGCTAAACGGTACATGGATATGTTCATGGGTATGAGGAATTCTTCTTTGAGGACTTTCCCCGGGTGAGTGTTTGGAATTTTTTTTGGTCTCATAGTTTGTTAGGTGTGATAATCAATAATTTCTATGTTGTATGCATTATTGTTGTGCCATTCGAAACAAATTCTCCATTGGTTGTTGACTCGAATACTATATTGTCCTTTTCTTTTCCCTCTTAATTTTTCTAGATGATTTGATGCTGGGAATCGTAGTTCATTTATGGTGCGAGCTATATTGATATGCTGGAGTTTTATATATGCCCTTTCTTGTATGCTATCTGGAAATTTTCCTGACCATTCTCTATTGAATATTTTCTCCGCTTCTTTCGATTTGAAATTAACAATCATTTTTTCATTGGTTATATAGTATCGCGTCACGATAGTATCGTCAAGCGATAATAATCATAGGGTGCTTTTACTTTTCTTACTCTAGCGCTTTGTTCTAACAGGCATTTAAAATTTTTCTTACATTTTCCTCACAAATTCCTGAAAATTACCTTACTTCCTCTCTGTAGAGCTTTTTGTAGCTCGTTAAAGCTGCTTCCATATTTGCATTTTTGGCTTTTGTCTGTATAATCTCCGAGCTTTATCTGGGGCTTACTCGAGCCTCGCAACCCCAAACTTTTATGCAGAAAATTCTGAATATTGCCATCATCGCGCACGTTGATCATGGAAAAACAACCCTCACTGATCACCTTTTGAAACAGGGAGGTGCGTTTCGTGAGAATGAAGCGGTCGATGACTGTGTTATGGATAGTAACCCGCTTGAACGAGAGCGTGGTATTACGATTTCTGCGAAAAACTGCTCGATTCACTATAATGACATCAAAATCAACATCGTGGATACGCCGGGTCACGCCGACTTCGGTTCAGAAGTTGAGCGTGTTCTTAAGACGGTTGACTGTGTTTTACTCTTGGTAGATGCGAAGGAAGGACCGATGCCGCAGACTAAGTTCGTGTTGAAGAAGTCACTCGCACTTGGTATTCGTCCGATTGTGGTTATTAATAAAATTGACCGTGCTGATCAGCGAGCGAACAAAGTCATCGATATGGTCTTCGACCTTTTTGTGGCTCTGGGAGCGACTGATGCACAGCTCGACTTTCCAATTGTCTATACCATTGGACGACAGGGTCTTGCAAAACTTTCCCTCGAAGATACGACGAGTACCGATCTTACGCCGCTTTTTGAGACGATTTTGAAGCATGTACCTATCTATCCAGAGAATGGAGATAAGGTTCTCCAGATGCAGGTTTCGAATCTTGCCTATGATGACTATGTCGGACGTATTGCGATTGGCCGTGTCTTCAGCGGAACACTTGAAAAAAATAAACCACTCGTTGTTTCTCGACGTGATGGATCTATTGCGAGCGTAAAACTCACGAAGCTTCTCGTCTACGAAGGCGTGCGACAAGTTGAGGTTGAGCGTGTTGAGTGTGGTGATCTGTGTGCGGTTGCCGGGGTTGCTGATATCACGATTGGTGAGACAATTACCGATGCCGCGAATCCGACTCCAATGCCACTTATCGAGATCGATGAGCCAACTCTTGAGATGAATTTCTTGGTCAATAACTCACCATTTGCCGGTAAAGAAGGAAAATTCGTGACGACACGTCATATCCGCGAACGTTTGGATCGAGAACTTCAGACCAATGTGGGTCTCAAGGTTACCGCTCTTGAAGGAACGGATGGATTTACGGTGGCTGGACGTGGTGAACTTCATCTCTCGGTGCTTCTCGAAAATATGCGACGTGAAGGTTTCGAGGTTCAGGTTTCACGACCGGAAGTTATTATGAAACAGATCGATGGTCAGAAGTGCGAACCGATTGAGTACGTCATGATCGATGTTCCGGATAATTATGCTGGTATCGTCATTGAGCGCTTGGGTAAGCGAAAAGGAGAGATGGTGAATATGCAGTCAGAAAATGCGCACACCCGTCTCGAGTACTATGTGCCAACTCGAGGTCTTCTTGGTTTCCGTACGGATTTTATTATGGATACGCGAGGTGAAGGTATTATGGATCATAGCTTCTTCGAATATCAGCCGCATAAGGGTGAGATTCAGCACCGACAAAATGGGGTCATGATTTCTGGAGATACGGGAAAGACGATTGCATATGCTCTCTGGAATTTGCAGGAGCGTGGAAAAATGTTCCTGGGTGCCGGTGTTGATATTTACGAAGGCATGATTATCGGTGAACATTCACGTGATAATGATCTTACCGTTAATCCTTGTAAGGAAAAGAAGCTCACGAACATGCGTGCCTCCGGTACGGATGAGGCGGTGAAACTTGTTCCACCTCAGTCGATGACGCTGGAGCAGGGTCTTGAATATATTGAAAATGATGAGCTCGTTGAGATTACGCCGAAGTCGATCCGTCTGCGAAAGAAGGGTCTGACGGAGGGCGATCGAAAGCGGGGTAGCCGAGACAGCTAGATCGTAAAGCTGAACTAGCTTTAGCAATAGAGCAATGATGAGGCGGTATTCCGAAAGGGTATCGCCTCTTTAAAGCTATCATTCTTGCGAGTCTCTCTGCTTTGTGCTATAATGGCATGAAAATAAAAATACATCTAAAACCTCTCTACTATGTCAGAACAGCCAAAAAATGCTCCGGAGGAAGTTGCAAAAAAAGCTCCGAAAGCAACTCCGAAGCAAGCGCTCGATCGAGTGAAGGCATCTGCTGATGCGCGTGCGTCGTTAGATGCTGTGAAGGCGGGTGTTGAGAAGAAAGAGGAGTACGATACCATTTTTCACACGGAATATGCATCTGGTAGCTATGAGTTAACGGCTGCTGATCGTGCAAAACTTCCTGAAGTTCGTCGCGAGTTTACCCACTGGGCTATTGCTGGTGCGGATGGTCAGGTTTTTAATCCGAACAAACTTCGTGATGTAAGTTGGTATGAAGATATGAGTGATGCAGCCCGTCTTTTTGCCCGTCTCTATACCAATGGTCAGATCCAGACCAATTTCCCAACGATGCGTGCGGGTACTGCGCAGATCATGCTTAATATGATTGATCGTTTTGCTCAATTCGAAGCGCGTCATGCGAGTGGCCAGATTACGATTAATGCATTTAAGAGTAACCTTGAAAAGGAGTTTGGGCGAGATAATGTGTACGGCTCGGATGGAGTTCTTAATATGCTTCTCGCGCTCAAGCGCGCTCATGCTGGAATGCAGGGACAGGAGTTGCCAACAACGTTGTATGATCTTCGTTTGGCGAAGAGTAAATTTACGAGTGCGTATCGCTTTACTGAACTTCGTCGCAAGAAGGAGGTTGCAGCTGAGAAGCACCAAGCTACCGTGAAGCTTTCTGAGCAGGGGCCTTCAGAGGTAGCTGCCATGCGACCAAATATGGAGAAACTCGCGACCGAGATGAAGGAGAAATATGGCGTCGATGTTACCGTTACTTTGAAGGATGACCCAAAAGGAAATCCTGCATTTATTCTGACAACAAAAGATCCTGATGGAAAAGATCTCGTTCTTGGTCGTATGAAGATGGTCTATGATAAAGATGCTATTGGCGATGGACCTTTCAAATTTTACAGTACGATTGATCAAGAGGCGGCCTATGCACGTTTTTTGGGTGAAAATTTTGATGATCCGAAGGACGCCGAGAAACATCTTCGTTCGAAGATTAAAGCAATTCTCACCTCATTGGTTCCTAAAGTGAAAGAGGCGACTCGGCTAGATTGGAGATAAGCGTGGAGAATGCGGGGACAGGAGAAATGGGGACAGGAAAAACGTGGAACGTTTTTCTGCTGGCGGAGGGGGGGAGATTCGAACTCCCGATACCTTTCGGTATACAACATTTCCAATGTTGCGCACTAGGCCTCTATGCGACCCCTCCAGGGCGCTTTACCCTTGTTTGAAGCGCGGAAACGTTAACAGTTTTTTGTAGTGAATTCAATGGTATAATGGGGAAGTTATGGAGACCCTTTACCTTATTTTTGGCTTAGTCGTCGCGACAACGATCCATGAGTTCAGTCATGCCTACCTGGCTGACCGGCTTGGAGATCCGACCCCTCGACTCCAGGGACGTCTGTCTTTGAACCCCCTCGTGCATTTGGATGTCGTGGGAACGCTCATGCTTATTTTCTTTCATTTTGGTTGGGGAAAACCGGTGCAGGTGAATCCGCGGTACTTTCGTGTGCCGATGCGTGACTCGGCGGTTGTCTCTTTGGCTGGGCCCCTGTCTAATTTTTTCATGGCGTTTGCGTTGGCACTTTTTTTGAAAGAGAGTCATATGGTGATGCCTGCCTGGTCGGTGGATCTTTTTTCTACAATGCTTGATGTGAACTTGATTTTGGGCATTTTTAATTTACTTCCATTCCCTCCGTTTGATGGTTCGAAAATTCTTGGTTTGATGATACCGCGTCGATTTGAACATGCGTATGCGCAGTATCTTGAAAAAGGAACGATGTATACTATCCTTTTCATTCTCTTTGATTTCATGGTGATCGCGCCCCTTCTTGGTACGTCGATTGTTCAGACGACGGTCGTGAGACTTTTTGTGTTGGCTAAGGGGGTGCTGTTTCTTGGATAGATGGTGTGATAATGGCTTTCTTCTCGAATAAACGGGCGTTGACGTGTTCGTGATTTTTTCTTTAATGCTGGTATGATGTGCGTTTGTTTTTTATATGCTACAAAATGTGGTGGTGATTTTTTGTGATGATACCTTTAGTAGTGGTGAGTATGTTTGTCTTTGTCGTGAAAAAATTTCTCTTTACGTTGTGTGAGATTTTGTTACTATTGATGTGTCTCTCGGATGTTCGTTGAAGTCTTTAATACTCTCTCCATCACTAACTTACGGGGAATTTATATTCGAGATCACTGTGGTGAACTCGTGCGATTTCCCACCTTGCTATCGCGGGGTGTTAGTATTGGGCGGAGACGACATCGCCGGAGTCCTTCATAAAAGCCCACCCCTCACTTGGTGAGCTTTTTTTGTGTGCTGACGTGTCTACTCGATGAGTCCTGGGGTGCAGCCGAGTTTTTCTTTCTTTCCTTTCTCGACTTGATATGCGGGCATCGTGTATGGCACGAGTCCAGTTTTTAGTTTTTTGAGATCAAGCGCTACGTAGCTTTTTGGGTCAACCCAAGGAGAGTAACATGCATTTCCTGGCGGAATACCGCTCTCATTTGAGCCCTCTGCGATCATGAGAAGCTTGTTACCTTCGGTACCGATGGTACGGAGAAGACGGCTTTTTTCTGCACTCTTGAACTCTTCTTTTAATATTTCCTTTACCTTTCCGGATCGAACATTGTACTGATATACTCGATTGATGCCGTGGTCCGGTGCGATACCCTAGAATGTTGAAAAATACGTGTCATTGGCTTTTTTTGAGACGTACGCGATACTCCAACTCACGATTTGTTGGCCCTCGAGTTGCTTCAGAACTTTCTTGGAAAATTCTACCTGTTTTTTTGGTGTATAGAAGCCGATAACTTCCGTCATCTCATTTGTCACTTTGTCATATCCTTCGACGATCAAGGATGATTTTGCTGAGACGCTCGCGAGAGAGGTAACCATCATTGTGAGAATGAAAAAAGTTTTGAAAGTGTGATTCATGAGTATAGCATATTCCTTTCGAAGGAGCAGTCAAGTGACCACTCCTTCATACATGTTGCATCTATGAGTAGTGAGCTGTTAAACCCCTACTGCTTCTACTTTTTCCGCGAGCTTGTCCACCTTTTGAGGCGATCGCGCGTCGGTCCTCTTTGCTCATGGCTGCGAATCCACGGTTGCTCTTTTTTGGTTTATTTAATGATTGCATATTCGTGTGGATTAATAATTTTTGCTACGGGTTGTCGTTACTACTATCACTAAAATTAACATTTTTATTTTGTTCCTGATGGTGGCTCCTTCGTGAGTGCTCGCCTCCTCTTCGGCCAATGTTGGCCATGTGTTGACGATCCTGACTTACTGTTTTGCCTCCCTGGCTCTGAATTGCTCGCGCCTTGTTTTGATCCATGGCGGCGAATCCTCGATGTGTGGTTGTCATAATAGAATGGGTTAAAGGATGACGATAAGGCCTTATCGTAAGAGAAGAAGTATAATCCTTTTACGCGTTTTAGCCCACGATGCGCTCTTGACGCACGGGGATGATGTATCTCCTTATTGCCGCTTGTGAGCCTAAACATCGCCAAAAAACCTTCTGGAAAGAGGTTGACAGGATCTTGCTATGACTATTTTTTGAGGTGTACATTCCGTATGCTAGAACTGACCAAACTTTTCACTATTTATACAAATATGGACACGAAACCACACAAAGACCCGCTTCACGGTATAACCTTGAAAAAAATACTTCAAGATCTGGTCGATCAATACGGATGGAAATACTTAGCAGAAAAAGTTCAAATACGATGCTTCATGTTTGACCCAACTATGAATTCTAGCCTTAAATTTCTAAGACAGACCCCGTGGGCAAGGGAAAGAGTTGAAAAAATGTGGCTCGATAGGGATTAGTCAAAAAGATTTGAGTGGTTGTCGGTGGCGTGAAATATTATGGTTTTATTTCCTGATTCATTTATTCCATATTCATAGAGCAAGACCCAATCGCTTTCAATGTGACAATCTCGATATTTGCTTAGCTCTCCTTGAAGCTGATGATCTCTGTGTTTTTGGCTAAGAGGCATGTCGTTGATAAGTTTTTCCATGACCTCCTTTAGCTTTTGCATATTGTACCTTCCTGATTTTTTTAATTTGGTGTAATCTTTTCTGAACCGTTTCGAGGTCTTTGCAATTTTCATTTATTTCACGTTAAAGGTTGTCGAGATCATCGAACAAAGCCTTTTTATTTTTGTATGTCTTTAGACCTTTATCCTTTTCCGCTTCTAATAAATCTTTTTTGAGTTGCTTGTTGGGAACTTTTGTTGGAAGAAATGGAAAGCCACCAGTTCTTTTGATTTCCATGTAGAAAATAGTAATTGCCTGTGATGGCTTCATGCCTTGTTCTTCCAGGATTTCCTCAGCTTCTTTTTTGAGCCTTGGGTTGATACGGTGTTGTATTCGTGTAGTAGTGGGCATACGGGTTAGATAAGTGAGTGGTGACAAATGTACTCTTATTGTACTCCATATAGAGAATATATTCAAGTATATTGTAAAAGCCCAAGAGATTATTCTTTGAGGGGAATACTCTTTGAGTGCTTGAAAAATCCTGTTTTTTGTCCTACTGGAGCCGTCGAGGAGAGTCAAACTCCCGACCTCCCCCTTACCAAGGGGGTGCTCTATCACTGAGCTACGACGGCGTGTGGCGTGTTGGGGTGAGCGCGGAAGGGAGTGTAGCAAAAAAAGCTTCAAGATAAAAGGGCAGAGTTTCAGCTTTTCTGGCCCAAAGCCTTGTGCTATCCTTGGCTGGCTCACAGGGGCGTGGTGAAGTGGTATCACGTCGGTCTCCAAAACCGCAGTTGCGGGTTCGATTCCCTCCGCCCCTGCCATATAGTACGCTATTCTATGATGGATTCTTGGAAAAACTTTTTGTGGAGTGTGCTGTTTACGCTTATAACAGGGACACTTTTCGTCTGGTCGGTGTCGAATTTGCGCCATGTTTTGAAGGTTCCTGGGCGGTCCAATATTTTGGCGTGGCCGCTGCTGGGACTCGTGTCTGGGGCACTCATGTTGCTTGGTTTGATCACTGCGTGGCATCATTTCAAGGGCATTTTTTGGGGTGGAAAGTGATATTTCTGCAATTTGTAGGATAGATTTCTACAATAATGATATGGCCTATTGAAGCTTTAATTTAGGCTCTTTTGAAGATTTTTTTTCTCGGCAATTGACCAGCAGTGTGGTCTGGCGTATTACTTATGTCTACGCGGAAATTTTATTTTTTCACTTCCCGATATGGACGCTCTTCGTACTGATTGTACTCATACTGTCGACACTTCTGAACCTATTCACTTTTCTCCAACTTTCTCTACTACTCGATCACTTCCTCGTTCGCAACCATTGGCAATTTCACCTCCGGTTTCCGGCAGCGACACTCTGGATCCAAGTAATCCTCTTGAAGCCCGCTTTTTACGAGATACCGCGATTCGTGGACTTCTCAACGATTTAGTGAATAATCTTAATCCTCGGGAAGTTGCTGTTTTTCGGAAGCAGGTTGCTCGTCAGGGAAAAAGTGAGAAAGCCAATGAGCCATTTATTGCATCTTTTTCCAGTGAGCTCTCTCGGATTTTTTCTGAACTGGAGAATCTCGGTGTACAGGCCGTTTCGCTTCCTGCTGGTCGTCAGCATTTTTCTGAGTGTACTCCTGTCGAGTGGGTAGGTATTTATACGCAACTCCTTTCTCAGCGACAGGCGCTTGATCAGGGAACCTATCCTATGGATGGTGTTGTGCCGCTTTCTGTTCGCCCACATCCATCTTGGTCATTCCACTCACAAGATATTCGCAACTCAACATTGCTTGATCTTTTTATGGAGGTGACGACTATTGTTAATAGTGCGATGCCGGAGGATTTTTCAAACCTTGCTCGGATTTTTTCTGAACTCGATTCCCTCGGCGTTCATCTTCTCTCGCCTCCAAAGGGCCAGAAAAATTTTTCCAAGTGCACGTCTGACGAGTGGCGGGAGCTTTTTTCTAAACTTTCTGCCCTTCGTGCGGAGTTGTCATATCGTGTGGATGAGCTTACTCAGAAACTTTCCCAGCATGGAGGTCCGGTTCATCAATCGTACGAACTGTCTGATTTTGTCGGCGCGGAAACTCCTATGTATCGTCCGCGGGATCTTGCACTCAGTGTACCGGATGGTGTTTTCCAAGAACAGATTGGCCGCATGTTCGGTACGGACTCGATGCTTTTTCGCTGGGCACAAGCTACTGAAACTTGGATACATCCAACGGAAACATGGATTGCTCCAACACCTGAACATGCTCGTGATTATACTGGAGCTCTCGTCGCGAATGTTCTTCCGGGACTGCGAAGGGCGGTCGCTCACCATACGTCACGGAAGTCAGCTCAGGCATATGATTTAGTGAGTCGAAGTCATAACCTTGGTCGTGCGCGTACACTTATCGATGCCATGTATACCACTCACGATGCCGCACTTGGAATTCTTGGTGAATTGGATGCACTTGTCGGTGGTGATCAGCGCAATGTTCAGTTCGTGCTTGATGAAATCACATCACGTCTTAAGGAATTTCGCGACTTGAAATAAATCTCTGTCGATGGGATTTTAAAGAGCTCCACTTTTTTGAGAAGTAGAGCTTGAGTGAGGACGAAGGAAAATCTGATAAGAAAAATCTAATCTGGAAGCTTTCTGAAAATATCTTACTGCGTTCGCGTTGAGCGTGCAAGAAAAAAAGTGTATGGTGCAGAGGAAATGGGGTTTATTTTTTTATCTGTAATTTTTTATGGCATATACCGCAAAACCACTTCCGTTTTCACTTCGACGAGTTGGAAATATTTCTGAAAAGGCACTGGAGATTCATCATGACAAGTTATATGTCGGATACGTGAATAAGAAAAATGAGATTGAGGAGAAGTTAAAAAATGCCGATCGTGCTGCGGCCAATGCGACGCATAGTGACTTCCGTGATTTGAAACTTGAGGAAACGTTTGCTGCAAATGGAGTGTATCTTCATGAGGATTATTTCAGTGTGCTTGGTGGGGAGGGGCAGTCGCTCGCAGATGCGGGGGAACTGGGGAGCGCTATCGCGCTGGAGTTTGGATCTGTTGACGATTGGGTTGCGGACTTTCGCGCCTGCGGTATGTCGGCACGCGGATGGGCCGTACTTGCGTATGATACGAACGATGGCCGCCTTCACAATTACATTGGTGATATGCATAACCAGGGCGGTGTCTGGGGTGCGATTCCGGTTATTGTTCTCGATGTGTATGAGCACGCCTACTTCATGGACTACGGCAGCGACCGAAAATCTTATATTGAAGACTTCATGAAACATCTCGACTGGAAAATGGCGAGTGAGGTCTGGAATAAGATTCAGGGTCTACGGTTCTAGGGTGCGATGCGCGTCTGCTACTCTACGCCGATGGCGGTTGGTGGCGTGAATCCGCGTTTGTCCGGAGGAATATTGTAATAATCAAAGAGGTACTGGGCGACCTGTGCAAAGATTGGAGCAGCTGTTGCGTCGGCCCACTCACTCGTTCGAGGTCGGGTGAGTTTAATGAGAATAACGAATTGTGGTTTGTCGATTGGGCCGTAGCCGACCACACTTGCATTCGTGGTACCGGAGCCACTGAGTGGTTTTCCCTGGTAATAGGTTTGCGCCGTACCGGTTTTTCCAGCGACGAAGTGATTTGGCACACCGGCGTGCGTTGCGACTCCGCGCTCTACCGCGCTGACGAGCATCTCGGTGACCATGTTTGCTGACTCTTCTTCGACGACCTGTCGCACGATGCGTGGGTCGTTTTTGATGACTTTTCCGTTTGTCTGTTGAATTTCTTCAATGATATATGGCTGCATCATCGTGCCTTTATTGGCGAGAGCTCCGAAGGACATGACCATTTGCATTGGGGTCACGGTGATACCCTGACCAAAGGCGTGCGTAATAAGTTCCGATTCTGCCCATTTCGTGAAGTGCTCGATTTTTCCGGTCGCTTCGTTATCGAGTTCGATGTCGGTGTGGGCGCCAAATCCAAATTTGATAATGTAGTTATACAGGAGGTTACGGCCAATTTTACGGGCAATGAATGCCATACCAGTGTTGAGTGATTTTTCCAAAACCTGGGTCATCGTGATCGTTCCGTAATATTTTCCGAGCGCATTTTTGATGGTGAACTCATCAGTTTTGATTGGTCCGTTGTCGTTGTACTGCGTGTTTGGGGTCACGTCATGA
>CALQZC010000036.1 GCA_943349045.1 Candidatus Peribacteria bacterium | reverse complement strand
GTCTTGACCACGTCGTGAGCTACCATCTTGTTGCATGCCATCTTGACCCTGACCATCATTTGAGCCGCCATCAGCTGACATACCTGGACGTGGGCCTGGAGTTCCGACGGTTGTACAACCGGCAACCATGCTTTGGATCGCGATGAGTCCTGAGAGAGCTTTTGCTGCTAGAGCTGATCGTGCGCCAGATCGTGGAGCTTCTGATGTTACTGCTGCTGAGGGACCATGTGAAAGTGCCATATATGAAGGGTGATAAATGTGCTAAGAGAGCAATATTACTATTATTCCACACTATGTCAAGTATTTAGCAACTATTTTTACTTTATTAGCTTTGAAATAGTGCTTTTTAGCTTAGAGCAGGTACTCTTTCTTCTCCTTTTGAAGCTGTTCAACGATCTTTTTTACCTCCTGACTTCGCCCTTTTTGGCAAATAAGGAGAGCATCGGGCGTATCCACGATGACGATATTTTTCAGGCCGACGGTGGCGATGAGCCTCTTTTTGTCGTGGCCGTAGACGAGGGTTCCTTGATTGTCGACTCCGATATGATTCGCCTTGATGAGGTTATCGGTCGTATTCGTGGTGAGTTCATCGAAGATCGCTTCCCACGTTCCGATATCGCTCCAGCCAAGATCACCCGGAATAATTCGAACTTCCTTTGGATCAACCTTTTCCATCACGCCGTAGTCGATCGAGATTCTTTCACAGAGTGGATACACTTTTTTTAGCGTGGATGCTTCTTTTGGTGTGCCGATTGATGTTTCAATTTTTTTCAGATGTTGTGCCGTCTTCGGAAGATGTTTGGCAAATTTTTCCAGAATGGTTGAAACCTTCCAGACATAAAATCCGGTGTTCCAGAGATATTTATAGGATGCGAGAAATTTTCGTGCCGTCTCGAGGTCGGGTTTTTCGGTGAACTTTTCGAAGGCGTAGATATCGACCCCATCCTCGTGTTTCAGGAGGCGGCCAATTTTTACATACCCCAGATGGACATTCGGAAACTTCGCCTTCACCTCGATGATATTGAGCGTATTTTCTTTTTTTGCGAGCTCTGCGGCTTTTTTCAAGAGTTTCACGAACTCATCTTTATGCTGCACGACATGATCGGCATACAGGATACACATGACTTCATTGGCGAATCCATGCGCGGCGAGGTAGGTTGCGGCGAGTCCTATACATGGGGCGGTGTCCCTCAAAGCGGGCTCGATGATGAAATTTTTACTCGGAATTTTGAAAGGCTTTGCCTGATCCTTTACGTCCTCAAGGAAAAGCTCGTTCGTCGCGATATAGACGTCTGATGGCTTGACGAAGTCAACCCGCTTGAGCGTTTCCTGGAGCAGGGTCGCGTCCGTGACGAAGCTCTGAAGTTGCTTCGGTTTTTTTTGTCGGGAAAGTGGCCAGAGACGTGTTCCGGTTCCTCCGGCGAGAATGACAATTTTCATAGGCGTGTGGGGAGTTTTGTCAGATGTGGCTTGTAGTATACCGTTATATCTCAAATTCGTACATGCGCGCATTTTCGATGACAAAAGGGGACTCATTCTTTAGAAGATGAAAGGTCATGCGAATGATTGGCGCGTGAGTGACGATGATGATGTGCTCGTTCGGATATTCCTTGTAGAGTTTTTCGATGGCGCTTTGAAGGCGGCTCTGTACCTGAATTTTTGACTCGCCCTGAAACGGCGTGAGATCGAAGTTCATAGCCCGAAACTCCTCTTTAATATTTGGATTGTTGGCCTCTTCTGCTACCTGAGTCCAGCTTTTATTTGCAAATGATCCAAAATCGATTTCACCTACTTCTTCCCATATTTCGAGAGGAAGGTTGAGATGAGTATTGATAATGCCTGCTGTTTGCTGTGCCCGAAGCCGTGGTGAGCAAATAATTTGCGAGAATGTGGTTTGTCCGGCCTGTTTGTCGGCAGCCATTTTTTCTGCGGCGAGTTTGCCAACGGCCTCTGCTTGGCTTTTTCCATGTTCATTGATCTCCGTCTCGGTTCGTCCCTGAATGACATCTTTTGTATTGTGGTCAGTTTCGCCGTGTCGTATGAAGGTCAGTTTCATGATTATCTGAGATTAGGTGAGTACATTCGACCCGGACATTTCTGGCGGCTGGGGGATCTCGAGGATTTTCAGGAGTGTGGGGGCTATATCTTTGAGTTCGCCGTTGGTGAGTTTTCCGTGCTGGTACTTTTCGGAAATGAGGATCAGGGGAACGGGGTTTCGCGTATGGGAAGGGCACTGTTGGCCTTTTTCCGGGCCTTCTGTGTCGTAGATCATGTACTCGGCGTTTCCGTGGTCGCCGGTAATGAAGGTGTGATAGCCGGTTTCGAGTGTTGCTTTTTCAATTCGTCCGAGGCACTCATCGATGACCTCTATAGCCCTGACAGTCGCGGCGTAATTTCCTGAGTGGCCGACGAGATCGGCGTTCGCGAAGTTTACGATGATCGCGGGATACTGTTGCGATGTCATTTCCTGGATAAGTCGATCCGTAATTTCTTTGGCACTCATTTCGGGAATTTCTGCGAACGATGCGGCCTTTTTTGAGTCGATCGTGATGCGCTCTTCCCCGGGATACGCCTCTTGGGCCTGACTGTTGAAGAAGTAGGTGACGTGTGCGTACTTTTCCGTCTCTGCGATGCGGAGTTGCGCGATGTTGTGTTGAGCAAGCGTGGAGCCGAGATTATTGATGATTGGCGCGACGGGAAATACGATAGGCGCTATATCTGAGTATTGACCCATACAGACGAAGAGAGGATGAACTGTTTTTTTTGGTGTGAATCCAATCTCCTTTTCTCGCGTGAAGCACTGGGTGAGCTGTCGGGTTCGATCGGTGCGAAAGTTGAAAAAAATAACCGAGTCTGTGTCGTGTATTGTTCCCAGTTCGTTGAACATAATCGGCTCGATGTAGTAGTCGGTTTCGATGTTGCGTGCGTAGGCGTTGTGGATGGCTTGGACTGGGTCCTCTTCCTTGATCCCTTCACCGTTGACGATGAGGTTATAGGCCTTTTCGGTCCGGTCCCAGCTGTTATCGCGATCCATGGCAAAGTACCGTCCGCACATCGTGGCAATACAGGCTTCCGTAGGAGATCCTTGACCCATGCCAAGTTCTGCAATTTTTTCTTGAATACTCCTGATATATTTTTCAGCACTTCGTTCCGGGACGTCGCGTCCATCTGTAATGGCGTGAATATAGGTCTTTTTGACACCTTGCTCTTTGGCGAGCTGAAGGAGCGCAAAGAGGTGATGCGTCGTTGCGTGGACTCCTTCGTCAGAGATGAGTCCGAGGAGGTGGAGGGCTGCACTTGGTGTTTTGCTCACCTGTTCACACGCATCGAGGAGTGGTTTTTTTTGGAAAAATGTTTTGTTGATGATTGACTGGTTGATTTCCTCAAGCGACTGAAAAACCGTCCGTCCGGCGCCGATGGTGAAGTGGCCGACCTCAGAGTTTCCCTGGGAAATTTCCGGAAGACCGACGGCGTTTCCGTGTGCTTTTAGAAATGACACCGGATAGGTCGCTCGGAGCCTGTTGAGGTTTGGGGTATGCGCTCGGGTGATCGCGTTACCTTCGTAGTCTTTACCCTCGCCAAATCCGTCGAGAATTACGAGGAGAGCTTTTTCTTGCATAGAGTGTTAGAGCGCCAGGAAGTTATACTGATACCAGTTCAGGATGATATCTCCAAATAGGATCGTCAGGATTGTACCCGTAACGAGAAATGGTGCAAAGGGAATTTGGGTTTTCTTTGTCGCTCTTTTTGCAGCGAGAAGCCAAATACTGATGACGGCTCCGATAATATAGGAGATGAAGAGCGCGATAAGGAGTTGCTTCCAGCCAAGGGTAAGGCCCATCAACATCCCGAGAATCACATCACCACTTCCAACCCAGCGTCCCTTTGAAAGAATGATCTGTGCGAGAAAGAATACTGCTCCCACCGCGCCGCCGAGCACGAAATCTGGAAAGGCCGGTGTACCCGTATATATATTTCCCGCAACGACGAAGATAATCGCGAGGTAGCTGTAGATGTCTGGAATTTCCTTATAGAGTAGGTCGTAAAAAAAGATGGCCATGAGCATGATCGAGACGAGCGCGTAGCGTGCGAAGTCCCAGAGGAGCTGAAGATCGAAGTTCATGTATGGGGCCTCGTTCAGATAGGTGAGAAATGGAAATTTGAGATACAGCGCTGCAAGCGCGAGTCCGGTTGTGATTTCGAGAAGGAGATAGTGTGGTGCGATTTTTTCTTTGCAGTGACGGCAGCGACCTTTGAGTACGAGGTAGTTTACGATTGGAAGAAGATCGATGGCGATGAGTGTTTTTTTGCAGTGAGGACAGGCAGATCTGCCGGCCACAATTCCTGAAAGGCCGTGTCGTGTTCGATAAATCAGGACACTGAGAAAGCTTCCAAGTGCGGCACCGATATAAAAGATAACGATCGTCAGGAAGATATTCATTGTGATGATTTAAGGGGTAGTGGTGAGAGGGGGAAGCGTGAATGTTGGCATTTTCTGTGATGGAGGTGTTGCTGTTGTTGTGTTGAAAATATTTGCTTGTCCTGAGCTCACGGTGACTCGATTGTAGAGTTCGGTTGCGGTCTCGCCGACTGATGTACCCTGGCCAAGTTTGACGGCGGTTTGGTAGTACTCTTTTGCGGTATCGAGCTGGGCAAGTCGTTCGTAGAGTTTTCCGAGATTGAGGTATGCGGCGCTGAGGCCTGGATCGAGTTCGAGTGATTTTGCGAGTGCATCGCGTGACTTCTGATAATCTTCTGCGGCGAAGTAGGCCCAGCCCATGAGATTGTGAGCCATCGCGTTTTCTGGATATTTTGTGATGGCTTTTTGCGCGAGCGCGAGCGCCTGTCCAGGTTGATTAAGTTCATCAATGTAGATCCACATCGGACGGACGTAGTAGTCGATACTCGTATCGTTGATTGCGAGAACACTCTCATATTTTTTTGCGGATTTTTCGTACTCCTTGAGTTCGAGGTAGATCTCGGCAAGTTTTTGCTGAGCCTGGATTTTTGGCTCAAATCCCTTCTGAACGGCCTGTTCGATGAGTTGAGCTGCGAGCTCTTTTTGGTTATTGGCGTGGTAGGCGAGACCGAGGAAAAAGAGTGTTTCTGATTTATTGCCGTCGAGTTTTTTTGCCTCTTCGAGGGCATCGATAGCATTTTTGGTATCGCTCATATTGAGATACGCGTAGCCGAGGAGAATCCAGGCGTCTCGATAATCTTTCTTTTCTTTGACGACGTTAAAAAGCAGGGGAATGGACATGGCATACTCACCAACCTGGTTGAAATTTTTTGCGAGGAGGGTTTTGAGAAATATCTCCTGACTTCCCTGATTCGTATTGTACTCCTCGAAGGCTGAGAGGATTTTCTTTGCTTTTTCGCTAAGTTCGGGATCGGTATTCAGAGAAACGGCTGCATTGAGCGATTTTTTTGCGTTATCATACTCGCCGAAGTAGGTAGCAAGGACTCCTCCATAGTAGTGCTTCTGCTGGTTTTCGCCGGTGATGGTATTGAGTATTTCGCGAGCCTTTTCAGGTTTTCGCAGCATCATGAACGAACGAACGTAGTAGATGTTTGCTTCGAGATGTTCGGCGTCACGCGTGAGAAGTTGTTGAAAAATATCTTGTGCTCGCGCATAGTCCTGTTTTTCAAAGAGGAGCCTTCCAATTTTTAGGTATGGCTCAGGATTTTCTGGCTGGATCTGATTCGCGGCGATATACTCGTTGAAGGCTAGTGATGTCATGCCGCTTTTGACGTATTCATCACCTTTTTTCATCCGCTGCGCGTAGGTGAACGATTCCGTGGTGGTGACTGTTTTTTTCATTCCACTGAAGTCGATTTTTTTCTTTCCTTGCTCATTCGTAATTTTGAGCATACCGGTTGCGAAGAGTACCCAGATAATGAGTATGGATAGTACGAGTGCCGCGAGGATAGGTGCTAGTTTTTTCATGCGTGTGCGAGGGTGTGTATAGTGAGGTGCTGTGCGTGGCAAATGGCTGCGGCAAGCGCGTCTGCAGCGTCGTCGATCTGTGGTGCCGATCTGAGATTACAGAGAAGTTGGACCATTTTTTGAATCGCTTTTTTGTCAGCTGATCCATCTCCACACACGGTAGCCTTGATCTCCTTCGGAAGGTACTCGTTGTGGGGAATGTTGTTGCTTTGAAGCGTCTGGAGAATGACGCCGCGAGCCTGCGCGACCGTGACAGCCGTGGTCACATTTTTTGCAAAAAAGAGCTTTTCAACTGATGCCTGTTGTGGTTTCCAGAGGGTAAGAAGTTCTGTGAGGCTTGTTGATATTTCTTCGAGTTTTTCTGATTGTGTCGCGGTTTTTGGCGTCGTGATACAGCCAAGGTCTCGCACGATGAGCTGACCGTTGATTGAGTCAAGGATCGCGTAACCCGTGATTGCTGTGCCCGGATCTATTCCAAGAATGCGCATAAAAGTGAGGTTTTATCCACCTGGAGTATACGCAAAAAGAGAGGGTTCAGCAAATGAACCGTCCGTATTTTTTTAGTCTACTATCAAACTTCCAGCAGCTATCAAAAGAATGACCATCAGGGTTGGAATAAAGCTGATAATTTGGGCGGCATCGTAGTTATTTTTGTTGTACTGACGCCATGATACGATGATGGATGCTATACAAATGAATAACCAGAGCGTGATTCCTGCAAACAGTGTTTGATTTTCTTGTGTGGACGTTCCAAATGGAAGCATTACAAGAGAGATGAGACAGGTAATGATAGCGAGGATTGAGGAAAAGACCGTTCCAACGATGAGCGATGCTTTTGAAGTATCTTTGTCTAATGATTTGTTTCCCATGATTAGGCGATAGTGGTAGAGATTCGTTTCTCGTTTTTGCTGGCGTTCACGACCGTGACGATTTCCTGACCTTCCTTAACGATGCCATCTTTTTTGAGGAACTTGGTCATTTCCAGGATAGAATACTTGGAATGTATTTTTTTGACGAATACTTCGTTGAGCCCCCAGACGAGGGCGAGCTGGTTTCTGACTTTTTCTGATCCCGTGATGGTAATAATTGGCTTATATATCCGATGTTTTGCGATGTTCTGTGCGGTGAATCCTGTTTGCGTGACGGCGACGATGGCATCGGCGTCGATGTCGAGGGCGAGTTTGACCGCATTGAGACAGGTGGCGTTAGATATTGGCATGTCGAGTTTTCCTTTGCTAAATGGAAGAAGCTGCTCGTACTTTTGGAGATTTTCTTCGGTGACGCGAGCCACTCTGGCGAGCGTTTCTACCGCTTCGAGTGGATATTTTCCAACTGCTGTTTCGTTCGAGAGCATGAGGGCGTCGGAGTGGTCAAAGACCGCATTCGCCGCATCAGAAATCTCCGCTCGCGTTGCTCGCGGATTCTCGATCATCGAGTTCAGCATGTGCGTTGCGGTGATCACCGGTTTTCCGTACATGTTGGCGAGAAGAATCGTTCGTTTCTGGACAATCGGCACATTCTCTGCAGGAATTTCGATACCCAGATCGCCACGGGCAACCATAATCGCGTCCGATGCTTCTACGATTTCTTCCAGGTTTTTGACCGCCTCGTGCCGCTCGATTTTTGCCATGACTCGTGCCTGGCTGTTTTTGTCTTTCAGTATTTTTTTCAGGCGCGTGATGTCGCTAGCCTGTCGCACAAATGAAAGTGCCACGTAGTCGACGTTGTGTTTGATGCCAAACGTCAGATCCTTCAGGTCTTTTGGTGTGAGCGGATCTGCTGAGAGGGAAGCGGTTGGGACGTTGATGCCTTTGTGTGATTTGATGATGCCGTCCGTTACTGCTTCGCAGTATATGGATGTTCCGGTGACTTTTTTGACCGTGAGTTCCATGAGTCCATCGTCGATGAGAATCGTGTCTTTCGGTCCTACGTCTTTGTGGAGGTGCCTGAACTGAACCGGGAAGATTTTTGTATGGTGTTGGGTCGCGTAGACGTTGTGTGATGTCGAAAGAATAATGAGTTCCTTTTCTTTGATGACGATGCCCTCTTTCGGTACTTCGCCAATTCTAATTTTTGGACCCTGAAGATCCTGCAAAATTGCAATCGGTGTGTTGAGTTTCTTACTCAGCACCCGTACTGTCTTGATCATTTTTGCGAACTCCTCATAGGTTCCATGTGAAAAGTTCAGTCGCGCCACGTTCATACCGGCCCGAATCATTTTTTCGAGAATCTTTGGGCTACTTGAGGCTGGACCAAGAGTGCAGACGATTTTTGTGTTTTTGTGGGGCATTCTGTGGTGAGTTTTTATTTCTTTGTATTATACCATTATTTAGCTTTATTTGGCAGGCCTGAGGCTTGCTATATTATATGGATATTGCTTGGGCAATTTTCCGGCACGTGCCTGAAGCTGAACTGCTTTGTTATATTTCCTAAATATTTTTTAATATTATTTTATCCCTACTTCACCGTGACACTCTTCGCCAAATTTCGTGGCATGTCGGGATTGTTAGAGCGAAGCAACGCGAGATGGTAGGCGAGAATTTGAACCGGAATAATATTGACGATAGGGGAGGCGTTGCCGACGTCGGGGACGCGGATCCAGTAGTCGAAAACCGGGTCACGTTCTGGAGCGATACCGATGATGAGACCGCCACGAGCCTGAACTTCCTTGGCGTTCGAGAGCATCGATTTTTTCGTGTCGTCGTTTGCGATCAGGGCGATACATGGTGTGCCTTTGCTGATGAGGGCGATGGGTCCGTGCTTGAGTTCACCACCCGCGAAGCCTTCGGCGTGAATGTATGAAACTTCCTGAAGTTTGATGGCACACTCGAGAGCGATCGGATAGTTGCTTGCGCGGCCGATGATATACATACTCTCGGTGTCTTTAATCACCTCGGCAATTTTCCTGATATGCTCTTCATAACGTGGGTTAATCATGTCGTTGATCTGAGCCGTTGCGTCGATGAGGAGACTCTTTCCGTCGGCGAGTTTGTCGGCGACGGCGTAGGCGAGCAGCATCAGAATGGCGAGTTGTGAAGTTGTGGCTTTGGTTGATGCTACGGCCTTTTCTGGACCGGCCTTGATCGGGAGAACGATGTCGGACATACGTGCCATCGTCGAGGTCTCTACGTTCACAATGGAAATAATTTTTGCGCCTTTTGATTTGGCGATCTCCAGTGCCTCGAGCGTGTCTGCTGTTTCGCCAGACTGGGAGACGGCGATCACGAGTGATCGATCGGTGAGGAAGTGATGATAATTTGGAAACTCTGATCCGAACGCGGTATTCACATGTTTTTTTGCAATGGTTGAGAACATATACTCTGCGGCCATACAGACTTTTCCCGCCGTACCACAGCCGATGATATAGGTTCCAAATGCGTTCTTGATCGCGTCTGCAACTTTTTCAATGAGATCTTTTTCCTGATTGAGAGCACGATACAATGTTTCTTTTTGCTCCATTATTTCCTTGAGCATGAAGTACTTGAAATCGCCTTTTTCTGCGCTTTCTTCGACCCACTGAATTTCTACATTTCGTTTTTTAATCTCTTCGCCACTTATGAGATTTATGAATCGCGCGCCAGTATTGTCGATGGCAACGAGTTCGTTATCATCGAGATAATTTACTTGATTCGTGTACTTCAGAAATGCTGGAATATCCGATGCTATAAAAAATTCTTTGTTGTCCTTGGTGGTTCCAATGATAAGAGGGGAGCCGCGTCGTGATGCGATTATCATGTTTTCGCTCTTGCAAATGATGAGTGTGGCGTATCGACCTTCGACATAGGAGAGCGCTTTTTTGGTGGCTTCTAGGAAATTGCTTGTTTTCATTTCATCTTCAATCAAATGCACGAGTACCTCCGAGTCGGTCTCCGAGGTGAAGGTGTGCCCCTTTTTTAGGAGCTCTTCTTTGAGTTCTACATAATTTTCAAAAATACCATTGTGTGCGAGGACGACGTCTTTATCCTCACTAAAATGTGGGTGTGCGTTTTCCTGAGTGACGCCTCCGTGGGTCGCCCATCGTGAGTGGCCGATGGCTATCTGCTCCTCTGCATCTTCGAGTTCGCCAAACGTGATCTGCGCCTCGCCGATTTTTCCAACCTGTTTGTGAATAATAATGTCGTTGCTTGTTTTGTAGGCGATTCCCCACGAGTCATATCCCCGGTATTCGAGCTTTTTCAAACCCTCTACGACCATATCGGTCGCATTTTTCTTTGGTCCAAAATATCCAAAAATTCCACACATAGGCTTGAGAATTATATTCGTGAAAAAATTTGTGCTGAGTGCGGATTGTGCAGAAGATGCACATCTATAATTTCTTTAATTGGCTTACTACTGCTGATATTCCAATTAATGCCTCGCTGAACTGAGGTGACTCCAAGATCAGGATATCTCTTTTTCAGTGAGCCGGCGATGCTCTTTCCCGTATAGTTGTCTGGATCGAGCACGAGAAGGTTTGTTCCGTTCCTCATGTCAGTTTCCATGGTGGATGGAACGATGCCTTTGGCATTGTCATAAGTAAACATGCGTCCATCTTTCGTCATGATTTTTACCATTTCCTTATTGGCGTTCATGATTTCATTACTTCGAATAATGGTTTCTAGAAGCGATTTTTCAACATCTATCCCGGCTGGCTGCTGTTCAAGATTGATTCCGACATATACCGATTTTTTCAACTTAAGATCCTCGAATCCTACCTGATGAAAGGCTTGTTCGATGGTTCGTTCTTCGTTGTCGGTAATAATAAGTGAAATCAGAAATGTGTAGTCTGCGACCTCCTCAAACTTGGCGAGTGGCTTTTCATTCCAGACGGTTTGCGCGGTTTTTGGCTTTACACTAAAGATTTTTTTCTCTTCGATATATCGTCGCATGGAATCAAAAATCGGATCACCGACGGGAGTGCGCTCTGGGTGCGGCATAAGTGCCATGATGTTTCCTTCGAGGTTGCAGATGCCAGCGAGGTTGTGAACCGCGTTGTTTGGATTGACTGGAAATTCATTGATGAAATTTCCTTCCGCATCACTGTACCTGAATACGGTCTGTTCGTTGGCAATCATAGTCTGGAGAAGCTCTGGAATTTGCGTGGTGTAGCGACCTTCGCCGTGAGCGATCGGAATCCTGATTGTTGTGCCTTTTGCAAAATTATTGAACGCGCTGCGACCAGGTGTCGCATCGTTCGTGAGATAGACCCAGTCGTTATAAAATCCCGTTCCGAGAATTTGACCATTTTTGATGCGCTCGTTCCAGGCGAGTGCCATGTCGAGTTTGCTCACGGTCACCCCTGGAATGACCCCGAGCTCGACGAGCATCTGGGCGCCGTTACAGATACCAATCAGCGGCTTGCCTTTTGCCGCTTCAGCCAGAATTTTCCCAAAAATAGGATCTTTCGACGCGACAATGCCACTTCGCCCACGGTCTTCGTAGGAAAATCCTCCAGGCAAAA
>CALQZC010000035.1 GCA_943349045.1 Candidatus Peribacteria bacterium | reverse complement strand
CTCGAATCGCAATATCCTGGAGCACCTTGTTCGCCGTCGCGCGAATATACGAAAGTGACTCAGCGAGAATGGTCGCCACCCGCTCCGGAGAGAGTGCCTCAGCACCGCTCCCTGCCTCTTTTTCGAGATAGACATCGAAAAATGGTTTCGCCTCTTCGATCGCGGCACGAAATGGATCACTCGTGGTGAGCAGAGCATCAGCCGGATCTTTTCCATCGGGAACCGTGATAACCCGAACATTCGCCTCAACGGCCTGGAGAATGAGAAAGGCACGCTTCGTCGCCTCCCAGCCAGCTCCATCGTTATCAAAACAGAGATAAAAATTATCGGTAAGTCGCTTGAGCATACGCGCGTGCTCGGTCGTGAGCGCCGTTCCAGAGGTCGCTATCGTCTCCTGAATACCCGCCTGGTGACATGAGATCACATCAAAGTATCCTTCTACCATAATCACACGCTTCGCGGCACGAATCGCCTGCTTGGCCTGATGGAGACCAAAAAGTATATCACTTTTCTTATAGAGGACGGTCTCGGGAGAGTTGAGATACTTCGGCTCCATGCCTTTCTTCAGAGCACGTCCGCCAAACCCAACCACTCGCCCCTGAAAATCATGAATCGGAAACATGAGACGCATACGGAAACGATCGAAAACTTGTTGAGCATCAAGGTCGCGAGCCATGACGAGCCCCGACGCGAGGAGGGGCGTCCGATCCATTCGCTGCTCAGTAGCATGTCGAAAAAATCCATCACCTATTTCCGGTGAAAATCCAATGCCCCACTCTTTAATGGTCGCATCAGTCAGCGCTCTTCCACGAACATACTCGAGAACTTTTTTTCCATCATCCGTCTCCCAGAGCGCCTGGGAAAAGTACCGAAGCGCCATATCATGAATCTCGACATACTGTTTTTTTTCATCTGGCGAAACCTTCGGAGCAGAGGAGGTCGTGCGATATTGGGATGGATCAAGACCCACCTTTTCGGCGAGCTGCTTGAGCGCATCAGAAAAATTCACACTCTCCACTTCCTGAAAAAACTGAAACAGATCACCGCCCCGCTGACAGCCAAAACAAAAAGCGATCTGCTTTTCAACACTGACGTGAAAACTCGGGCTCTTCTCGTTATGAAAGGGACAGAGTGCTTTATAACTCCTTCCCGACTTACGGAGCTCGACATACTGTCCAACCAGCTCCTCGATCGATAATCGCTGTTTAATATCGGCTACGAGATCCATGTCGGAAAAATAGCAGAAGACTCATCAAAAGCATAGCAAAGATGATTGCGCCAATCGTTAACATCTTGCCGTATGTCTGGAGAAAGAGGGTAATAAATCCAAAAACTGCCGAAACACCAATGAGAAGAAGTACAACTTGCCTCTGTGAGAAGCCAGCTCGAAGCAGTCGATGATGAAAATGATTCAAATCTCCCCGGAACGGTGACTGACCAGCCAGAACACGCCGAAGGGTTGACCAGATCGCATCCAAAAGTGGAATGCCAAGCACAATCAGCACGGTCGCGATCTTTCCTCCAGCAAATATCGCCGAAACAGCCAGAAGAAACCCGAGAAACATACTCCCCGTATCCCCCATCAAGATTTTTGGAATCGGAAAGTCAAAAAGGACAAAGGCACCACAAATTCCAACGAGAATAATACTCAGATACATAAGCTGAGTTTGATCGATAATGTGACCCGTTCGCAGACTCAAAAGAAAGAGTACGAGCGAAGCGATGAACGAGACTCCACTCAGAAGTCCGGGAATACCATCAAAGAAATTCATACTATTCACGACGAAGACGATCCAGATCACGGTAAAAATGAGGCTCAGAATCAGAACAGGCTGTCCGAGAAAATTAAACTGGAGCTGATCCAGAAGAAAAACGCCCCCAAACGGATTGGTAATCGAGCGAATCCCCACCCCCGAAAGAGCGACGAGGACAGCGGCAAATGACTGCACCCCAAGTCGAATAAGTGGATGCACCGTAAACATATCATCGAGAAAACTCACGACAACGATGAGCCCAAGTCCGAGGAGCACCCCGAGCAACTGCGGACTCCACGGAACAAAGAGAAGAATACAAAGTGCAAACGCGAGCACCATCACCAGTCCACCATAATATGGAATCGAGGCACGAGTCAGTCCATACTGCTGCGGCCGATCCATCAGACCAAGTTTTGGAAAAAGCCAGAGCGCCACGAGCGCGAGGGTAAAGGTGAGAACGAAGGCGGTGAGACCGGCGAGAACAAACATAGGATTTAGTCGAGGTTAAGTTTTTTATGGAACTTCAGTTTTCCAGATTCGGCGAACTCAAGAATACCAACAAGTCGATCCTGATAAAAGCCCGCATACACGGAATCGGCGATCGCATCATCCCGATCAATAAAAAGTCCATGCCCAAGTCGCTCATATTCAAGTTCGGAAATATCAACACGCGAAAGGCCAGAAACGGCCACTTCAAGAGGCAGAAGTGTCGGCATAGCACCCTTCTGAAGCTCCTCAAGTGAGATAGCTTTTTCGACATCAAACACTCCCATCCGTGTTCGTCGCAGCGTGGCAACATAGGCCCCAACACCCAGGAGCTGCCCAAGATCATGAATAAGCGTACGAACATACGTCCCACTCCCGACCTGCATCGCGAAATGAAAGTCAGGATATTGATAGTCAGTGACCGAAAAAGAGTCGACCTGGATCATTCGCGGTTTGATCTCAAAAACCTGCCCCTGTCGGGCCCGAACATGTGCCGAAACCCCTCGAATCTTCACCGCAGAAAAGGCTGGAGGAACCTGAGAAACGCGACCCATTAACTTTTCTTGAACAATTTTAGTGATCATAGGTAGATCAATTTTTGTATTCAACTCAGGAGCACCCAAAACAGGGGTCTTCTCCCCTTCTCGATCGTACGTCGAAGAGGTCGCGCCAAGTATCGCGCTTCCTTCATAGATCTTCGGCTCCGTGGGAAGATACTCGAGAAGTTTACACGCCTCACCAAGAGCAATAATGAGAAGTCCAGTCGCAAACGGATCAAGGGTTCCGCAGTGCCCCACTCTTTTCATCCCAAAAGCTTTTCGGCAACATGCCACGACATCAAACGAAGTACATCCCTCCGGCTTGTCGATGAGCAGAAAACCGACCATAAAAATTCATTAAAGGGACACCTCGGCGCTCGCGTTTAAAAGTTCACGAACCACCGCCCGGTCGTCCCAACTTCGTCGTTCACCATAGACCATCTGTACTGGTTCAGCTCCTTTTCCCGCAATGAGCACCATATCCCCTTCTTTCGCCATCGCGAGCGCCAAACGAATCGCCTCACGCCGTCGTGGAATTTTCCAGAACTTCTGTCCCTCCGCGCGAGCTACTCCCGCGCTCACCATCGAGATAATCCCCCACTCATCCTCATCATACGGATCATCATCCGTGATAATCAGATAGTCCACATGCTCGTCGAGAATCTTACCCATCACCGGACGTTTCGCCTTGTCGCGTCCCCCGCCCGTCGCTCCAAACACCGTAATCAACTTTCCCTTTCCCGAGACAATCTCCTTATACATCTTCACGATATTCTCAATCGCATCGATATTATGCGCATAATCCACGACCACATGAAACGGCTGGCCCTCATCAATCAGCTCATACCGTCCAGCCACCGGCTCAACTTTTTGCAAAACCCGCTCGAGCACCTTCAGCGGAACCCGCTCATTGAGCGCCACACAGGCAGCCGCAAGAACATTGTAGACATTTGGAAGTCCGGGAAGATTCACCATGACATCGATCGAGTCGTTCGGAACATGAAGTTTGAAGTTCGTCTTTGACGGCGCCATCTTGATGTCACTCGCATAACACGTTCCCTTCGCAAGACCATAGGCCAGTTTCGCATCGGCCTGAAACTGATCAAAGAAATCAAAATTTTCATCATCTCGGTTGAGAACCACCACCTTCGGCACATTCACCTTTCTACGAGAGGAAATGAGATTCTGAAAAAGAAGCCCCTTCGCATGAAGATAATTTTCAAACCCACCATGATACTCGATATGGTCCCCCGTCACGTTCGTTACGAGTGCGAGGTCGAAGTCCACCCCCCAAATACGTGACTGCGTGAGCGCGTGCGAAGTCACCTCAATCACCGCATAGTCACAGCCAACATCAACCATCTGCCTCAGAAATTTCTGAATAAAAAATGAACTCTGTGTCGACATCTTCGTCGTATTCATCCACGTCCTCGTACCAAGCTGAAAATTCACCGTCGAGGCCATTCCCACTTTGCTGCCATTCTCCGTGAGAATTTTGGCAATAAGATTCACCACCGTCGTCTTCCCGTTCGTCCCCGTCACCCCGATAACTTTGAGTTTCCGTGAAGGAAAGCCATAGTATACGGCGGCGATGACCGCCATCACCTTGTGGTAGAAAAGGAGCATCGGATTCGTCGTCGAGAAGAGCGGTCGGAGAAGATCTTTGAGAAACATGGGTGCATTATAGAGGATCTACGAGCACAAACAAATAGCTTTACATCTACTTTTTCTTGCATTCTGAGAGAGAGAGAGAGAGAGAGTAAAGTAGGCCCTTACCTAGTAAACTTAAAAATATGGGAGCAGCACAAAGAAATACCGTACTCACCGTCACACAGAGAGTGGACTGGGCTGATCTGGTTGAGCAAGACATAAAAGGGTTAGCGCCAGACATCATCGTGAGACGGGAAACAACAAAAGAAGGTGCTCTCGCGGTGATCGCTCAAGATGCAGAAACATTACTCGGGGTTATTTCAGAACGAAGTTTAACAGGCACTATAGGGAACGAAGGTGTAGAAATAACCAAAGCTGCCATAGATGCAGGAGTCCCACGGGCTGCCATCCTATCAGCATCACCAGAAGAGGTTCATCCAAGTGAAGGCGTAGAAGTTTGGTTAAAACACCATACATTTGAGGAGCAGCTCAGACCATTCTTGAATCTCTAAAAACTAGAAACCGGAAGTTATTGGGTGGTGAATATAAACGTCCCAATTCTTCATCAAAAGACCGTCCCCCTCCGGGGACACAGTAAGCCTGGGCCGGAATGAGCATTATAAAATCTCACAAAACGGTGTCAAATTTAAAGCTGATAGTATCCCCGGGGATACTTTTTGATTTTGCAACATTTCCCCATCCGTCAAACTCACACGCGCGCCCATTGCTTTTCCCTCCCCACTCACCTACACTCAAAGCTAAACCATCTCCGTGTATATACGAAATATTTTCGCATAGAATGGAATTAATATCTCCGTTTTGTGCACGAACGAGAAATGGAACCAAATCCAATGAAGATAGAAATCATTCAACCAACTCTCCAGGATTGGCAAAAGGTCAAAAAGCTACGACTTGATGCGCTCAAAAAAGATCCCCAAGCATTTGGTGCTTCGTATGAAGAAGAAATCAATGAGCCAGATCAATATTGGCAAGAGAAGCTTGAAGAAAGCATTGGCAAAGATTCAAAAGAGGTTTTTGTTGTTGCGAAAGAGCAAGACGAATATGTTGGTATGCTTGGCTCCGAAGAAGCAAATGAGGGGAAGTGGTTTATAAAGGCAGTGTATGTGAAACCGGAACATCGAGGAAAAGGCATAGCCAACAAGCTTCTTGAAAACATGCTTTCTGCGCTCAAAAGTCGCAATAGTATCAAAGAGATTGAACTAAAGGTGAGTGCTGAACAAGTTGCAGCAGTGAATCTGTACAAAAAATATGGATTTGAGATCATGGACACGGTAGACCAGGAGCTTGGGGATGGAAAAGAGCATGAGGTCTACCTTATGAAACTGAAACACGAGATATAACACTTTGCCTAGCGGCTCGGCTGCGCCTCACGCAAATACTTCGGATGGTCGCACCTGCGGTGCAAATTGTACCATGCTTGCACTTCGCCAACGCACGAACGTTATATGAAATACATGCTGGCAAGCCCTCTTCCTAAACCTCCCCACCAAAATATCTCTCCCTCGCCTCCTCTTCATCCTTTTTCATCTGTTCAACCAGTGCCTCCAGCCCGTCGAATTTCATGACGTCGCGGAGCTTTCCGAGGACTTCGATCTCTAATGCATCGACCTCGAGACCTTCGGGGAACTTCAAGAAGTACACTTCGCAAAAAATGTCGTCGCGACCAACGCTGGGTTTCGGGCCGTAGTGCATGAGGGCGTTATGAGGGCAAGCAAAAACTCCACCAACAAACGCCTGAACGGCATACACACCATGTTCAAGTTGCGGGCGGGCGTCGAGGTTGAAAGTTGGGAAGCCAAGGCCCTTTCCGAGACCCATCCCCTTCACGACTTTTCCAGAAAAACGCATAGAAAAACATTATAAAATTCTGAGGCTGCATTCTCACGCCGTATATCGCAGTCGCGCAATGATGCCGGCGATCATCCAGAACTGGAGGGCGAGATCATTTTTCCAGATGGGAGTGTCGACGAGGCCGTGGACGAGAATGGCGAGGAGCATGGTTCCGCAAATCACACCGAGACGCTTGCGACCATCTTCTTTATCAATCTTGGCGATGGTGTAAAAAAGTACACTAATGAGCCACAAAAACGATATCAGTCCGAGCAAACCAGCGGAGAGCCAGAACATGAGGAAAATATTGTGGGGGTGGAGCATCTCTTTTTCGTAGGGCTCCTTTTGAAGAATCTCGGGGGCGCGTCGATGATACTCATCTTCGAAGCGACCAGGGCCGATACCAAAGATGGGATCTTCACCGATAAATTCACTCGAAACTTTCCAGACCTCGAGACGGACGGAGGAGGAGGATTGACTTTTGATATTGAACATCTGCTTGAACTTCACCGCATCACTCGTCACGAAGAAGATCGTCGTGACCGTCACCACTCCAACAAAAAATATACCAAATTTCACAAAGGCACGTCGCCCGCGCAGTCTCCACGGTGAGAAAAACCAGTGGTACATCGCGTAGACCATCAGCGCCACAAAAAGCCCAATGAACGCGCCAAACGAGCGCGTGAGGTACAGCGCGCACAAAATAATCCCACCCGCAAGTGCATACCGAATCACCGCGGTCGTCGAGACCCGCTCCTGCCCATGAAACATCTTCATGAACATGCCGACCACGCCTTTATAATCCTTTGGAACAAAAAATAGATGCCACAACCGTAATACCACAAACACCACCGCCGGCATCACATAGAGCGCCAGATAGTTCGCAGACGCGAAGGGCCCCGAGACGCGACCATCAGGAGTTATGGCAGCCCCAAGTACAAACTGCACAATTCCCCAGAAGCTCAAAAGCACCGCAGAAATCGTGTACCACTCGAGACATCGACGAATACTCCGCAGACCCGGCAACACATGAATAATCAGATAAAAATACAGAACAGGGGCAATAAACCAGCTCTTCAAAATACCAAAGACCTCACGCCGATCAGCCTCGCTCGGCACGACAAACAGAGACACCAACACGGAAAGAATCATAAGAATCACGGGAACCCAGAGCGCAGAAGAAACACGAACCTCGTGGGTCGCCGCCTCCCCTTTTCCAAAACGTTGACGAAGAAACGCCCACGCCTTCGAGAAAAAAAACTCATCATGTCGACGCCACTGAATGTATGTTTTCAAAAGATGCGTCACGAAGGCGATAAAGATAAACCACTCCACCAACGAAAACGGAACACCGTAAATCGTAAACTTCACGAGATAGAGCGGGAAAAAAAGTGGCATCACAATAACCGTCGCCACCGGCCAACCCCACATCGCCACACTCCAAACGAAACCTACCAGAATAGGGAGTGTTAACTGATCAAGAAATGGTGGAATGAAGGCCATAGGATAGTGAAGTCACGGAACGAGAAACGAGAGATTATGGCTTATTCCAGGCATCAAGCTCAATCACGCCATAGGTTCCATCTTCACGCTTATACGCAACCGAAGGCACAGCGTTGTCCCTATTTTGGAAGACATAAAAATCATGGCCGAGAAGTTCGAGCTGCTCGATCGCCTCATCTTCATGAATCGATTGGATATCAGAAAATTTCTTACGCTTCCCGATTGACGGCTGGGTATGCGTCAGATCATTTTGCGCATTTGAAAGTTGTTCAAGTGTCGACTCCGGAATCCACTCACCTCCATGGGTACGTCGATGCTGTTTCGTTTTATACCGCTCAATCTGCTTGCGTAATTTTTCCTCGGCGATATCAACAGCCTCTTCGACCGTCACTCCCATATCTTCCGCACGAATCACCACCGGATGAACAAAAAGCGTCACCTGAAAAGAGATCTGGCGATCGGAGTGCTTCACCTTATTTCGTCGAATATCCACACGAAGGAGTGATGATTCATCAAGCATCTCCCCAGCAAATTTCTCCAGATGCATCATTTTTTTTCGCACATACTCCTGCTGTTCCTCAGTAAGCTCCAGGCCCTCAGAAAAAAGTTGAAACTGCATACAGGTCGAGATTTAAGAAATAGTGCCCTTCACCAACTGACGCAACACATCTTCAGGATAAGGTGCAAGCGTGACACCAGAAGCGAGAAGAACGCCTCGAGCGCCCAACTGCAACGACACACGCACATCTTGTTCGGTCTTCACTCCAGCACCCACGAGGAGCGGAGTCGCTCCGGCAATCGCCACGACACGGGCGATCACCTCAGGCTGAGCCTGGGAAACAGAGACATTTCCACCAATCAGCTCGGGCGGCTCATAGGCAATCGCATCCGGCTTGAAGGCAAGAATTTCCTGAACTTTCTCAGGACTCTCAGCACAGACCAGGGTAAAAAGCCCAACACTGCGGCAAATTTCGATCGTTTTTCCAAGAACTTCCAGCGAAAGACGTCGTTCGGCATGATTCAGGAGGGTCCCAAAGGCACCAAGCTGTTTGACCGCAGCCGGCGGTATCTGGCCGGTTCGAGCACCATATTCGACGGGATCGACATGCTGGGCAAACACCGGAATCGTAAAATTTGAAGCTGTATTCGTAAGATCCAGCGAAGAAACCGCGACACCCAACGATGCTCCAGTTTCCCGGGCAACCGTATCATGAAGCCGGGCAAGAAGGGCTGCCCCCTCCCCAAGAGCCGACTCGTAGGCCTTAAAATTGACAATAATGGCTGGAAAATTCACGCCCACACTCTACTCGTTTTCACGGAAACGGGCAATCTGTTCCAATCCCGTTCCTTGCAAAAATATACAAAAAATGGTACAATAACAAGAAGGCAAAAAATAAAAACCAAGACCATGGCTGAAGAACGCGGAGGAAATGAACAATACAACAAGGCATTAGAAGCCGTTGAAAAAACCAGTCACAGTATTATTAACTTACTGGCACGACTTGGTGGAACTCGAGAAAAAACGAAGTTCAGCTCTCGAATAGATCTCTGGAATAAATACGATGGTATTCGAAAAGATGCAGGCATAGACGCAAATGCAAAATACACAGGAACCGCTGAGCAGAATACCGCCATGCTCAACTACATCAAAAACCGTATCCGAAATAATAAGGAGCTTTTTAATGCAAACACCTACGAGTTTACCTCGTTAACCGGAGAACGAGTTGCTCTCCGTGCAGAAGTTGGTAAACCAGCGGCCGCACCAAAAACTGAAGGCGAAGGAGTAGTCGAAGAACGTGTAGAAGAAAAAACACGCTGGGACACCATGAAAGAGGATGGCGAAAAAAGAGACGATGCCTACCTCGCAAAGGCGAAAAAAGATCTCGAAGTTTTCAGTGGAGCAACTCATAGCCCAGATAAACTTAAGGAAGATCTGAAGAATCAAAAGGCCACACTCGACGCAGACGTCGTCCAGCAGTGGGTAAAGGAAAAGACCAACGCGAATTGGATACACATCAACGCAGCTGGCCGAGATGCAGCCTATAAGCATGCTTCCGCTCTCAATCTCGGAGTAGACGACCTAAAAAGTTCTGTAAAGGGAGGCACGTTGAGTCTGGAAGATATCTACAAGAAAATGGGCTATCAGAAAATACCGCAGATGGTCGACACATTAGTCGATGCAAATTTCAGAGGATCTGGCTACAAGATGTTTCTAAAAATGTACATTCGAGCCGAAGACGAGCTCGCAAAGGCAAAGATTGCCAAGGCACCCGCAGAAGAAATTGCAAAAAAGGAACTGGCCATCAAAGAGGCTCAGGAAGGTATGAAAAAGGATCTTCCAGCATTTGAAAAGGAACGTCCGACCATGGAAAAAATCTCTACAGCCATTACAAGTGGTAAAAAATTGATCCAAACGATGGGAAATAAAGATCTGTTCTTCATGAACAAACAAGAAGCTCTCGCCGACGCAGAAGAAAAGATAGATCCAGAAACCAAAAAAACACTTGAGTTCGTCGGATCCATTTTTCCACGAGAATCTCAGGGCCCGGTCATTGAAGACACCAAGCGCGTCCTCACCATGCTTGAGGTTGGACAGCATACATTCACGAAAGATACCGACTACTTCGAGCGACATAGCTCATATGGAGCTGCATACGACGAAGTTGAAAATGCCGTTCTCGATGCAGGAAGCAGCGAAAAAACTCGAGAAAATGCCGTAAAAATTCTTAACCAGTATATCCAACTCGCACTCAGTCGTGCGGGAAAATCGTCCGAATATGAAGGCAAAAAAATAACCACTGAAACCATTAAATCTGGCACCATCGATAAGAATACGCAGTCACTTATCCGTCTCGGATACATCGTTGGACTGCAGACTACCTACGCATTGGAAAAAGCTCGACGCCTTGAGCTCGCCAAAGAGTACTCAAAATATCCTCAAATTATTGAGCTCCTCAGGGAGTACAAAAAAGCAAATCCTGGAATAAGCGATCAGGAACTTCACCGCATAGGACGACGAATCGACTTGCGTCTCTCGGGAGGCATCATGCTGGGAGTTACCGAAAAAAATGGCTCATTCGGCCCAGCCGTTGGTGGATTCCTCAGTTTCGATGTAGGTGGCGGACGATCACTCAGTATTGGGGTCACTGGGATTCTCGATGCGGAAACAGGAAAACCAATCGCAAACATCTTTAACGTTGGTGCAAGCCAAAAAATTAAGATTACAAAAGATACGAAAGTCACGATGTCACTCGGCCTTTCAGCACTTCCAGGCATTGGTGTCGGAGGAAGTGTAAGCGTTGAAACACCGATCACGGATACCATGGACTTCGTAGGAGGCGTAGGGGTCGGTTTTGAACTGACAACATTACGATTTGGCGTCGGTGGAGTTGTTGGTATTCACAGGAATGCCGAGAGAACACTCGCAAAAGATATTGAAAAGAAATATGAAAAAGCAGGTATCGCGGATATTGAAAATGCCAAGGATCCCTACGACGCACTCATGAAACATCCGGTTCTCGGTAAAAAAATCAACGATATCCTTACCGTTATCGAGGACCACATGAAGTCAAAAGGAAAAACACTTTCAGCCGAGTACAAACGAGTCATCGCCCTCGAGATCTACGACACCATTCGTGAGGAAATCGACGCAGAGGCAATTGCGGACTTCAATCCAGGAACCGTCACTGGTGCCGGATTAATGTTGAGCGCATCCATACTGCCAGTCATGCCGTATATCACGATCGCCTTTGGAAAGAAAACACGAGTACTTCGACTCATCGATGCATCAACCGCAGAAATCAGCGATGAAGAGTTACGAAAAGAGCTCGATAAAACTCTCGGAGAATCTGGAAAGTATATCAATCTGGGAGCGAGCGGCCGAGTCTCAATGGATGAAAACGGACGAAACGACATCATCTACGACGAAACCACGAAGTTCGAGGCACGAAAAGGCGATAATCTCGAAACCCTCAATAGGGCGGTCACTCGAGCAAAAGTTCGATTCGAAAATAACACCGATGGACTTCTGAAAATGAATATCGAATATTCCCGAAACGCAAACATCAATATTCATCTCGACCCCGAATTTAAAAAAACACAGCTCATACATGATGCGAAAGATTTCTACCTCAACTTCGACCTCAAAGAAAACCTTCTCGTAACCCGAAAGGAATATCGATATCCCTACAAGAAGGAAGGGGCCTACAGAGAAATCCACATATATATCAAGAAAGATGCCGTAGGTGAAAGCACACTCGAGGGCACAGAAACCGCATTTCTCGAACGAAATGTCGGTAACGCCATCAAAGAGGCAGGGAATAAAGGTGTCATGGCCAACAACAACATTCTCGACTACCAGACATTCCTCAAGCTTCAGGGCGAAGGAAAAATTGAGAGATTTGAGATCCCAAGCGAAAAAGCCTACGAAGACGCACTGAAAAAACTCAAGGGAAATGGAATCGTTAGCGCTCATCTCGAAGGACGAGAAGTAACGTCACGAGATAATCTCGAGAAGCTAACGAAAGATTTTTATGGAACAAACAAAAAACATCAAACACTGTTGAAGAAAATGACGACAGAATACAACCCGACCCTCGAGGTTGACTACAAAGTCGTTCTCAGTGACTTCGAGGCATACCTCAAGGAAAAAGGCGAAAAGCCTCTCACGAAACTTGAACGAACATTCTTCCGAAATATTCTCGTCGAACTCACCTTCCGTGATATGACGAACCGCACACCAAAAGAACGCGCAGACACACTCAAGCGAGAACTCAAGTGGATCAAGCAAACATTCATGAGCTACCTCGACACGACCTCGTATAAAGGTGATAAGGAAAAGCTCGCTGAGATCGTCATGGCCCACGTCGAAAAGACAACCTTCGACAAGGACGAGTGGGTAACCATCGATCCAGGAACCACGGGCAATCTATTCGTCTCCATGGTTGGTACCGAAAAAATCGTTGGCGCACGACGAAGTAATGACTACGACGGCAAACGATTTAAACTTATTAATCCAAAGGAATTCAAAATTCTCTCAACAAATAAA
>CALQZC010000034.1 GCA_943349045.1 Candidatus Peribacteria bacterium | reverse complement strand
CGTTGATAGATCTCATAGACACCACCAAGGAGCAGCGTTCCAGCGAGAAGGAGTGTGATACTTACGACGACGCGACGTGGTGCGATAATAGTAGGTCCAAAGTCGAGATGCGGAAGGGAAATATTGAGTATCAATCCCATGAATACCCAGAAGATCATGGCGTTGCTCGTAAAATTGAGATTGTAGTCAATCATATTGTGCACGATGATCGCGATGAGCGAGATACTCAAAATAGTCGTCAGTTCCTGTTTTTCTTTGCACCTGTAGGCCACAAAGAATACGGACCCAATAAGCAGCATGTAGAGCAATAATGACGGTATGCCAAATTCGGTCGCATGTTTGAGAAACATATTGTGTGGGTGGCTTGAGTTCGCGAGTGGCTGTCTCTGATAATGCGGAAAAACGTAACTAAATGTGTCCGGACCAAATCCAGTGAGTGGCCTTTCTTGTATCATTTTTATACTTCCTTTCCAGAAATCAATTCGCTCATTTACCGATGATGTTCCTTCTTCGGATTGCAGTGTAGCCTTTTTACTAAACTCATTGGTCGTGACCGTGCTTGGGCGTGCTGCCTGAATGATGACCGTCAGTATAATGATGAGTCCTGCTGCGATAGCTACCCATCTCGTGAGCGCTATTTTTTCTCTCACCACTTTTGCCGCAAAGATCGTTAGTATGAGCGCGAGGACGATGATTCCTCCACGTGAAAATGTTAGGAGTATTGAGCTTGCCATGAGTATCACGATGGCCAACCACATATATCGTTGTGATTTCCATTCGATGAAACGATAGAGTGCGTATGGGAAAAGCGTCACTAAGAATAGTGCGAATGCGTTCGGATAGGATGTGACGAGCTGAGGGAGGTGTGCGAAGCTACTTGCAAGTCGATCGATAGGTGTCATGATGTACAGCATCATTCCAAAGATACACAGGCTTGCTGCAAATACGCAGAGTGCGGTGAGAAACTTGTGGATGAGTTCATCGGTGGTATCGAGCTGAATGGTGATGAGAAGCGTGAGTATCCCACAGAGAAGTGTTGATACGCTCACTAACCCGAAGTCCTGCATGAGCGACATTCTCCATCCGACGACGATGCTTAATATGAGGAGCAGTAAGAGTCCAATAAGCCCTGATGGAAGTGCGCGTAGATGCTGATTTTTTAGGGCATATCCTAGTCCAATAATTGGAAGCAGTGTAACCGTCCAGAGCAAATGGGCTTGAAACGAGATGCCCCCTCGATGAAGCGAGGTCAACGCGATGATTCCAAATAGGAGTATGAGTGGCAGGGATTTTTTCACCTCGTGAGCATAGCACACAATAGCGCGCATAAAAAAACCTTCACAAGTTGGAAGGTCTTTCTATTCAGTACTTGAGTTTATTTCTGCGATTAGGCCTGTGAAGCGCCTGGAACTTCAGCAGCGCTTACGATGCGGTACATACCGCCTCCGCATACGCCACATGTTCCTCGAGCAGCGTGTCGTCCATTTTTCATAACAACATACTGTACGTTCGTCATTTCACGTCGGTTGACACCTTCGCGCTTCTGACATGTTGTGCAAAGAGCTTGCATGGGGGAGTAATTAAAGAATAAAAATTCTATTACTTGTATTATACCACCATTTGCCTAGCTTTGTCCAGCTTTGGAAAAGCTCAGGGTCACAAGATTGGCAATTTCAGCTTCAAACAAGGCTGAAATTTGATGAAAAAATCACACCTCTTTATTGAGGAATAATCGTGAAAAGAGGTAAAGCTGGTGGATTGAGAGCTTCGTTGTTCGCGTTACTATTTGGAACGACTGGTGTGTCACCCGCAAGTTTGATTTGAATGCTTGCCTCACCGCTATATCCATACTGATCGCGTACGACGACACGAAGGGTGTGTGTCGTTCCTGGCTTTGCATGTTTTGGAATTTTTATCGTGCCATACTCGAATGGTGCAGAGCTTCGAACGAGGCGAGGCGTTTCGTCAAAGTAGTAGGTGACTTCCTTCACTCCGTTTGGTGCTTTATATTTTACCACCATGTCGATGGTGGTGCCTTCGATGATCTGATAGGCTGATGGAGAGAAGATGCTTGCGACTGGTGCATCCTGCATTTGCTCCTGGATACAGAGTGGCGAGACGGTCGTTGGTGGGATTCCTGATTCGCCGCCTTTTCCTCCAATCCACTGATACACACCTGTTTTCCACTGTTCGTTCGCGATTGGATCTGTGTGAATTTGGAAGAGACGTGACTCGACAAACTCAGGTGGACAGAACTCGTTGGCCAGAAGATCGTTACGAACATCAATATTTGTTTTTATATATGAGCCCTCTACTTCTGTTGGCACGGCGAAGCTTGCGAAGATTTCGGTACGGAGTTTGTCGGTTGGGGTGTTTTCACCTGGGAGGAGTCCGGTGAGCGTTGAGATGGTTACTTCTTTGATACCCTCAGGTCGCAAGAATGCTTCATCTGGTTTGTCTTTCAAATATTCCAGCATGATTTCTTTCCAGATCGGTGCTGAGACGTTTGAGCCATCGGCATTGCCTCCCATTGGTTCACCTCGATTGTTTCCAACCCAGACGGATCCTACAATGTTTGGCGTATACCCCATAACCCAAAGATCCATTGGAAAGGCTACGCCCTTTGATTTGGTTTTATTCGTTGAGGTTCCCGTTTTGGTCGCGACCGTATGATCAGGAATCAGGAGATTCTGACTGACCTTGATCGTGTTGTCCGAGAGAATATGGTCAATGAGATAGGCAACTTCTGGATCGAGAGCCTCTTCCCAATCTTTGACGGACTCAGGATTCCACTCCTCAATGACCTTTCCGTTTGAGTCCTCAATCTTGAGAATAGAGGTCATGACTGGGCGTTTTCCCATGTTGGCAAAGGTACTGTAGGCTGTCACCATGTCGATCATTTTTACCTCTGCGGCACCAATCGCGAGAGGGTAGCCATAGTCGCGCTCGTGGTCGATCGTTGTGATACCGAGTTTTTCTGCGAGCTCGATGATTGGATCTTTTTCTCCTCCGAGATAGTAGGCCTTGATAGCAGGAATATTTCGTGATTGGCCAAGTGCGGTACGAATTGACATTGGTCCACGGAAGCTTCCATCGTAGTTTTGCGGCCTGTTTTCTCCGAGTTGCAGCGGTGTGTCGTAGAGAACGGTCGCCGGCGTGTAACGGCGTAAGAATGCCTGTGCGTAGACGATTGGTTTAAAGGCTGATCCAGGTTGTCGGGCGCTTGTCGTGACATTCACCATACCGTCGATCTCTTTATTATTGAAGTCACGTGAGCCGACCATCGCGAGAATTTGTCCGGTCTTTGGATCGGCGAAGAGGGCAGCCGCGTTTGAGGCCTTGTAGGTTTTTTGATTTGATTCGCCTCGTTTTTCGATGGCCTTTTCTGCGAGCTCCTGGAGCTTCCAGTCGAGAGTGGTGTAGACCTTCAAACCGCCACGCTCAATGATTTCTTTACCATATTTCTGCTCGAGCTGATCACGAATATCCTGAACAAAATGCGGTGCTTTTCTGAGTGATTTATATGGGACAAACTCTATTTTTTGGATCTCTTCCCAGGCACGATTTTTTTCTTCAGTGGTAATGTAGTTGAACTCCGTCATACGTCGAAGAACGAGGTCGGATCGACCGGCCATGTAGATTTTTTGCTTCTCGGTGATCTTGTTGTCTTTGCCGATGAGGCCGCTCATATACTCATCATTTTTGATGTCTGCTGAGGTTTTTATCGTACGGGTTTCGAGATCTTCGGGTGTGAAATTTTTTGTAATCGTGGTGAAGCGGTGCGTTCCATATGGATTGTAGTAGGTTGGAAGTTGCGGAATGCTTGCGAGAATGGCACTCTCACCGATGCTGAGATCCGAGGCGTTTTTGTTGAAGTACATCTCAGAAGCCTTCTGAATACCATAGGCGTTGTTGCCGTAGGGAATCTGGTTGAGGTAGAGTTCAAGAATTTTTTGTTTATCATAACTCTGCTCGAGACGAACGGCGAGAATGAGTTCACGAATCTTGCGAATCATGCTTCGTTCACGTGAAAGAAATGCGTTTTTTACGTACTGTTGTGTGATGGTGGATCCACCTCGTTTGTTTCCAATACCGAGTGTTTCATGAAGGGCAGCTGCGGCGATACCAGTCATGTCGAAGCCTTTATGTTCCCAAAACTGGTCATCTTCGATGGAAATCGTTGCGTTGATAAGGTGTTTTGAAATTTGCTCATACGGAATGTATTCACGGTTTTCTTCGCCATGAATAGTATGGAGAAGAATCTTGTTTCGGTCGTAAATCTCGGTGGTGAGGGCGGTCTGAGTTCCAATATTATTGATGCTTGGAAGGCCTATAGAAAGGACGGCGATCGCGGTAAAAAATAGAAAAATACCTGTCGCGATACCGGCTACGATGAGGGTAAGTGCCCAGGCGAGTACGCGCTTGAACGTCCATGGTTTTTTTTCACCTTTGAAAAAGGAGGACACTGGTGATCGAGGTTCTGGCTGAAGTGGGGAGGACGGCGATTTCAGTCCGCTGCCGCGTCGCTCAATCGAGTTTTTGTACTTGTCGTGAATTTTTTTGTGGAGATCCATGCAGAGAGTACTGTACTGTAAAATCTCGGCTTTGTCGAGCTTTGCGTGATGGCCTCAATCTATCGAATAGTTCCTCCCAGATTTTCGATTTCTTGTGTAATGGCTTTCTGCGCTGACGTTAGATCAATTTCCGTGAGGGTACGCTCGTTGGACTGGAGGAGAATGCGGTAGGCGAGGGATTTTTTGGTTGGTTCGATGTTCTGGCCTTCGTAGTGATCGAAGAGGCTGACGTGCTGGATCAGGTCTTTGTTGGTGGCATGTATGGCTTTTTGGAGCGTTCCAGCAGGAACGCTCTTATCGATGAGGATGGCGATATCGATCTCGATGCCTGGGTACTTTGGAATTGGGGTGTAGCGCTTTTCTGTTTGTTCGTTTGCGAGGAGGCGCGTGAGGTTTATCTCGAAGATCGCCGTTGTGGCTGGGAGTTCGTAGTGCTGGGCGATGAGTGGGTGGAGCTGATAGACGCGAGCAAAACCTGGCTGGTTTTCGAGGGCCTCTGTGGAGGTTTTCAGTTCGATGTAACGATTCGGGTGCGCGGTGGGTGCGAAGGCGCTGCCACGTTCCCAGTCTTGGGTAGTCAAACTAAGTTCCCGTGCAAATGTTTCGATGATGCCTTTTACGGCGAGGAATGGCGATTCGTGGGTCTGACTGATTATGGCGCCGGCAACGATAATTTCTTCTCGTGGAAAGAATTGATGTTCTTCGGTGTACGTTCTTCCAATCTCATAAATGCCGACCTCTTGAGTGAATCGGAGGTTGCTTTGGAGGTTTTTGAGAATATTTGGAACGAGACTGATACGCAGATGGGTCTGTTCTGACGAGAGGTAGTTTTGAAGTTTCAAGTGAAGATCTTCAGGCAGGTTGCAGGCGGTAAGCTCGTCTTTGCTATAGAAGGAGTAGTTGTAGACTTCGTTGAGGGCGAGCTGGCTTGAGAGAATCTCGCGGACGCGGTGTTCGAGTTTTCGTTGCGTATTTTCTGATGGAAGTTTGATTGGAAGTGATGGAAGGGTCGGGGTGATTTTTTCGTAGCCGTGGAGGCGCGCGACCTCTTCGAGAATGTCGTCCTGCGAGTTGATGTCTTTGGTCGCGCGGAATGAGGGAACGGTGATTTCGAGTTTTTTTGGTTTTCCTGGAAGTGATTTTACGTTGAACTGAAGCCGTTTCAAAAGGGTAACTATTTCCGGGGTCGCGATGGGTGTTCCAATTTTTTCCTGAATTTTTTGTGGATCTACGATGATGACTTTGGTGGGATTTTTCTGCACATATTCATCAACGATCCCTCCTTCGAGCTCAGCCTTTGGGCATATTTTCTGGATGAGCGCGATTGCGCGGAGGAGTGCGGGGAGCGTCATTTCCGGATCGAGTGACTTCTCGAAACGTTGGACGGCGTCAGTGCGGAGGCCGTGTCTCTGCGATGCTTTGCGTACCGTACCTGGCTGCCAGTTCGCACTCTCAAGGATAATTTCCGTTGTGTTGTCAGAAATTTCTGAGTAGGCGCCACCCATAACACCCGCAATCGTCAGCGGATGTTTACCGTTGGTAATGATTGGATCTTCCTTGTCGAGCTTGTGATGTTTGTGATCAATTGTCTCGAGCTGCTCGTTTTCCTGTGCGTAACGTACATCGAGCGTGTCGGTCTGAACCGTGTGGCGATCGTAGGCGTGCATTGGCTGACCGAGTTCAACCATCACATAATTTGTGACATCGACTATGTTGTTTACTGACCGGACACCGACTTTTGCAAGGGCTTCTTTCAGCCACTCTGGTGACTCTTTGATGTTGATGTTTTTGATGATGCAGGCCGTGAAGCGTGGGCAGATTTCTTTGTCGTGAATCTTGATGGTCAATGGCGATGCGCCATGTGTCGCTTTGGAAATCTTTACGGCTTTTTCGTATGGCTTGAGTTTCGTGCCGAAGATCGCGGACATTTCTCGTGCGATTCCGTAGTGGCCCCAGCAGTCTGGACGATGGGTGAGTGACTTGTTGTCAATTTCGAGAATGACATCGTTTTTATTTAAAAGAAAACTTAGTGGCGTACCTGGTTTTAGCTCGTAATCTTTGGTTGCTGTATATGTGGAGAGATCGAGAATACCTTCCGGCGTCGCCTCGAGCCCTACTTCTTCTCCTGCGCAAATCATACCGTTACTTTCTACGCCACGGAGTTCAGCTTTTTCGAGGGTGATGTAGTCGCCTTCGCCGTGCCACCTCACTTTGCTACCCGGAAGTGCTACGATGACTTTTTGACCTTCGGTGATGTTTGGTGCGCCGCATACAATCTGTAGCGTTCCACCATGTTGTGTTCCGACGTTGGTCTGTGTGATCCGGAGTTTTGTCGCATTTGGATGCGGTTGAATTGAGGTAATTTCTCCCACAACGATGTTATGGAACATCTCTCCTTCATTCATCACGCCCTCTACTTCAGCTGTTCGGATCGTGAAAAGTTGCGCGAGCTCTTGTGCAGACATCGTTTCTGGAACGTCGGTGAATTTTTTTATCCAGTTGAGAGAAATCTTCATAAATGCGGGATCATGGGGTCAGGAGCTTCGCTTCGCTCGCTCTGTTAAAATTGTTTGAGAAAACGTAAATCACCGCTCATGAGGTGACGGATATCATCAATGCCGTACTTCATCATGACGAGACGGGTGAGACCAAATCCGAATGCCCATCCCTTATATTCGTCGGGATCAATGCCGCCGGCCTTCAGGACGTTTCGGTGAACCATACCGGCCCCCATGAACTCCATCCATCCTGTGTTCTTGCAGACGCGACAGCCCTGTCCACTGCAGAGCAGACACCACATGTCGAGCTCGATTCCTGGCTCTACGAAAGGGAAGTAGCCTGGTCGGAATCGAACTTTTGTTTCGCGTTTGAAAAGTCTGGTGAGAAATTCGGTCATCACGCCTTTGAGATTTGCGAGTGAGACATCCTTGTCGATGAGGAGACCTTCGACCTGATAAAAGGTCGAGTCGTGTGAGGCATCGGTTGCTTCGTATCGGAAGACGCGGCCTGGCATGATGGCCCTCAAAGGTGCGCCATATTTTTCCATGGAGCGGATCTGTACCGGTGATGTTTGTGTGCGCAGAACCATGCGTCCGTGGTTTTCATGGTGCTTACCGCTCACGAAAAACGTGTCCTGCATGTCGCGTGCTGGATGATCTTTTGGTACATTGAGCGCCTCAAAGTTGTAGTGCTCAGACTCGATTTCCGGTCCATCCATAATCGCAAATCCCATTTGTCCAAAAATTTCCTCTACCTCTTTCTGAACTTGAGAGAGCGGGTGAATATGACCAGTGGTAACGTGTGTGCCTGGTCGCGTAACGTCGAATGAGTCATCGGAAAGTTGTTTCGTGAGTTCTTCTTTTTCGAGGTGCTGCTGCTTCGTTTCGAGTTCATGTTCGATCGATTTCTTCGCATGATTGAGCGCCTGACCTGCTGCCGGTTTCTCTTCATTCGGAATATCTTTCAATCCCGTCATGAGTGTCGTGAACGAACCTTTTCGTCCAAGATACTTCACGCGAAGCTCTTCCAATTGCGTCAGTGATCCTGCCTGAGAAATTTCTTCCTGGGCTTCTTTGGCGAGTTTTTCGATGAGGTCTTTCATGGTGTGGATTAACGACCTTTGCTATCTTAGCTTACTTCGGCCTTGCTGTCAGGCGAATTTCCCTTGCGATGTTCAGTGTCCATTTGTACAGCAGAAAGACAGCAAAACGGACACTGAGTGCATTCGATTTCCTGGAATTCATGCTCCATGGCTGCAACAAAAAACCCGCCCTTTATGCGAGGGCGGGTGAAAGGTCAGATCTTTAAACTTTATGAGCCGATACATACTTCATCCCATACTTTTTGAATATTTCCATAACTTGGATCATTGCTCGGTAGGTCTTTTTTATTGATAGTCGTGCAGAGTAAGTTCTGCAATTTTCCGATGTTTCCCATTCTCCAGGCATTTACTAATTGATCATCATATCTTTTCAAGATTGTTACGAGCTGTGCTCTCGTTACTGCGTCATTCGGTCCAAATTTCCCATTGTCATATCCATTTACAATATTTGTATTTGAATTTGCCCATGTTACCGCATCTCCATAGTAAGCTTTATAATCGACGTCTGGAAATTTTTTCAATGCGCCCTGTGCAAATACGGTTAATGAGCTTGCCACAAGTCCTGAGACAAGTGCAACAAGTATGAGATTTTTTTTCATGCGTGAGGGGTTAGTGAGTATTTTTATAGTAGTAGTAGTAGTAGTAGTAGTCAAATGCAAACAAAAAACCCCGCATTTTTAAGATGCAGGGTTTATATTGTTTAGGAAAATCCTTGAAGGATGGTCCGATAACGACTATCGAACTGCGTCCTTAAGTGACTTGCCAGCCTTGAAAGCAGGAAGCTTCATAGCTGGGATCTTGATCTTCTGTGAAGGGTTTCGTGGATTGACACCCGTTCGAGCCTGTCGCTTTGAAACACGGAATGTTCCAAAACCTGTGATAGTTACACTTTCGCCACGCTTGAGTGACTTAGTGATGTGAGCGAGAACTGCATCGAGAACTTCTGATGCTGCCTTCTTCGTAACGCTTGCGACGTTGGAAGCGGCGTTTACCAAATCCTGTTTTGTCATAGGATGATGGGGTTAAAAAAAATATTTATAGTGAATGGGTGACATACGCATTGTTGAAAACGATGTGTACATCACGAAATTCAAGAGCATTATAATTTTCTACATTTCTTTTGCAAGTGATTTTGTCTAGTTTGTGTGCGAAACCGTACTGTTGTGACATATTTGAGAATATATGTAAACTTGATTTTGGCTTGTTTAAGCTAAAATCTGACTGTTATTTGACACGAATGAAATTCTCAATACAATCAATAGGTACATGGCAAAAGATTTAGTCATTGTCGAATCTCCTACAAAAGCGAAGACTATATCGCGTTTTTTAGGTGATAAATACGTGGTTCGTGCCTCAATGGGACACGTGCGCGATCTGCCGAAATCAAAAATGGGTGTGGATATTGAACATGATTTTGAGCCACAGTATCTCATTCCGCCCGAGAAGAAAAAAGTGATTGCAGAGTTGAAGTCACTCATGGGGAAAGATTCAAACGTATGGATAGCGACTGATGAGGATCGAGAGGGAGAGGCTATTGGCTGGCACCTTCTCGAGGCACTTGATGTAGATCCTCGTAAACAACAGGTCCGTCGAATTGTCTTTCATGAAATTACTGAAGGAGCGATTTTGAATGCCTTGAAAAACCCGAGACAGATTGATCAGCACCTCGTAGATGCGCAGCAGGCGCGGCGTGTGCTGGATCGATTAGTGGGTTATGAGCTTTCTCCTTTGCTCTGGAAGAAGATTCGGTATGGTCTGTCTGCAGGTCGTGTGCAGAGTGTAGCGGTGCGGCTCATTGTTGATCGTGAACGTGAAATTTTGGCCTTCAGGCCGGTTGAATATTGGAGTATTATTGGTGATTTTTTGACTCTTCAGAAGCAGCGATTTTCTGCAGCCTTGACGAAAATTCACGGGAGCCCAGCTCGTGTTAGCGATAAGGGTGAGGCCATGACGATTTATAATAAGGTAAAGGATGATCAGTTTCATGTCGCGAGTATCGACGAGAAAGATGTGACTCGAACTCCCGCGGCACCGTTTACGACCTCGACATTACAGCAAGAGGCTTCTCGAAAACTTGGCTTCTCTGTTAAAAAGACCATGATTCTCGCACAGCAGCTCTATGAAGGTATCGATATTGGAGGTGAGCCAACTGCGCTTATTACGTACATGCGTACCGACTCGATGAACCTGTCTGAAACGGCTCTGACTCAGGCGAAAAAAGTGGTGGCTGATCTGTATGGTCAGGAGTTTGTGTTGAGTGAGCCACGAAAGTTTAAATCAAAAAAAGGCGCACAGGAGGCGCACGAGGCGATTCGTCCGATTGATCTTGCACTTGAGCCATTCCAGGTGAAGAGTGATCTCGATAAGGATCAGTTTCGTTTGTATGAATTGATCTGGAAACGTACCATTGCTTGTCAGATGGCTGAGGCGATTTTGAAGCAAGTTGGTGCGGATATTGTGCCTGATCATGCACCGGAATATACGTTTCGCGCGACGGGTCAGACGGTTGTGTTCCCTGGATTTATGAAGGTCTATATGGAGGGAACGGATAATGAAGAAGATGCGGAAGATGCCGGTCAGGCAGATGGCAAAGATGGTGAAAAACTCATGCCGAAGTTGTCAGTTGATGAGGCCGTTGCTCTCGAACAGCTGGTACCAGAACAACACTTTACCAAGCCACCTGCGAGATATACCGAAGCGTCTCTTGTGAAAAAACTTGAGTCTGAGGGTATCGGTCGTCCTTCTACCTATGCACCGACGATCTCGACGATTATGGCTCGTGAATATGTTGAAAAAGAGGGGAAGGCACTCAAGCCTACTGATCTTGGCATGATTGTGACCGATCTTCTTGTTGAGCATTTCCCCGGTATTGTCGATTACAAATTTACCGCTGAGATGGAGGAGGACCTCGATCGTATTGCCGATGGAGAGAAAGAGTGGGTCCCGGTTATTCGGTCATTCTATACGCCGTTTCACTCATTGATTGAGCGGAAGGATACCGAAATTTCCAAGGATGATGTTCTGAAGGAGCGTGTGGTTGGCGTTGACCCGGTGAGCGGGTTGGATGTGGTGGTTTTGAGCGGTCGATTTGGGCCGTACGTTCAGCTCGGACATATGGAGAAACGGGCAGAGGGCGCTGATGTGGTGAAGGCAAAGAAAAAGAAGGCGCCGAGCTTGAAGGGCTTGTCAAAAGAAGAAAAAGCAAAAGTAAAAGCCAAGGAAACTGCGCGTAAACTTGCGGAAAAAGCAGAAGCAAAGAAAAATAAGTTGCGGAGTGCCTCGTTGCCGAAGAGCGTGTCACGTGAAGAGGTGACGCTCGACCAGGCGTTGAATTTATTGAGTTTTCCGAAGGAGCTTGGCGAGATCGCTGGAGAAAAAGTGACCTTATTGCTTGGCCGGTTTGGTCCATACTTCAAGGTTGGCGAGAAGAGCGTTTCGCTGCCTGCCGTCTACGATCCGTTGAGTATTGATTTTGACCAGGCGAAGACGATTATTGCTGATGTGATTGCGAAAAAAGCGGCTGCCATGGTGTCATTAAGGATGCTCGGTGTTGATCCTGTGAGCGGTGGTCAGATCGATGTGAAAAATGGTCGATTTGGCGCGTATGTCACCGATGGAAAAACGAATGCGTCACTGGGAAAGAAATTTGATGCCGAAACGATTACGTTCGATGAGGCAGTTGATGTCATTGCCAAAAAACGTGCTCGCGGCCCGAGCCGATGGAAGGGGCGAGGGAAGAAGTAGGTTTTTTAAAGAGGGCAGTCGGTAATACTCTCGAAGATATAGGGAGTGTCGAGCGGCCCGATTATTTTTGAGTACTCATCGGGAATACAGTAGCAGGTTATTCCCGCTCTTTTGGCTGCCTCTAGCCCTATGTGTGAGTTTTCAAAAATGATGCATTCTTCTTTTTTGAATCCATTTTTTTCCTGTGCGTGCAGGTAGATGTCTGGCTCGGGTTTTAAATTTTCCACATCGTCGCCGGTGTAAATTTCCTTGAAATATGAGTCGAGTGAAAACTTTTTGAGAATTTTTTCGATGTGATCGCGTTCGCTATTTGAGCAGACGACCATGGTGTGTCCTTGTTCTTTTGCTTGTTTTAGAAATTCTTTTACACCTTTGTGAAGTTCTAGCGTCGTCTCGATCAAGTTGAAGTAATGAGTCTCCCTCCTTTTTCTTATATGGCTTTCTTCTTTTTGGCTTAGGTTTCTATCTTGGCAAAACTGTTTCGTGCTTTTTCCCATCATCCAGTGCTCGAGAAATTCTGGCAGCGTTAACTCAATACCTATTTCTTTGAAAGCTAGCCTTCGTGCCTCATATTGTAGCGGCTCGCTGTCAATCAGGAGTCCATCGAAGTCGAAGAGAAGGAGTTTTTTCATGGGGATAATGAGATTATACCGTTAAACATTCTTGTTCTTAAAGCTAAAATAGGGTATACTTGAACAAGTGAAACCTACGACCCCACTCGCTCATGTCGCCGTTCTTTCTCGCAATACCGTCAGTGTTGCGGTGATCTTAGTGATGGCGCTTTTGGCTACTTCATTGTCTATTTTTACGTACACTGAGCCGGTAGAAGCCGCTACGGCTGTGTGTGAGCCGTTGAGCGGGGATACCCAACCAGTGGTTGATGGAAAAGGATATATGAATTCGGGTGCGATGTATTTTGGAAAATATACGGTTGGTCGCCCTACTACAAGTCCTTGGTGGGAGGGTTTTACTCCTAAGCCTGTTTTTTATGCGCCAGACGTAAGCGTTGCCTGTGCTTCTAAAATTAACAGTACCGTTTATCTGCAGGGATGGGTTTGGAATGATAATATCGGTTGGGTGAGTCTATATTGCCCAGGAGATGGCAATGCTAACCGTGGAGTCGCTTGCGGAGCTGTTAAATATGGCATTGAACTTAATCCTACAACTGGTGTTTTGAGTGGGTATGCCTGGAGCAATGGAGGCTGGATTCGAATGGGGTGCTTACCGAGTATCGGTTATGGAGATGCTAATGATTGTGCAAAAAGTAAGTGGCAGGTAACTCTCGACCCAAAAACTGGACTCGTCCCAACACCTGCTTATGAGTGGGCTGATCCAGTTCTTAGTAATAGCACCTATAAATCCTGGGGCTGGACTATGGCTTTGCAGTGGCTTTCGTTTGGCGGCATGAAAGTGCCTCTTGATAAGCTTATAAATGAAACATGTGATCTGGTGAAAAATCCGAAGGGTTGTTTGGTTACTGGCCTTACTCCGGGTGGTGGTCTTCCAGGGGGTGGTGGTCTTCCAGGGGG
>CALQZC010000033.1 GCA_943349045.1 Candidatus Peribacteria bacterium | reverse complement strand
TTCAAATGTCGTAACTGTCATCATCTTACCTATCTTTCTCGACAAGATGGACGAAAAGGAGCTTATGGAATTTTACTTCAAATGATCAGTCTTCAGAAACGCATAAACCAAGCAGAGGCAGAGATTAAGAGAAAGTTTTATCGCGGAGTACCTACAAGCAAATATCGAATATATCTAAATCAGTGCAGTAGATGGAGTAAAGCCACAGCAGAGGGCTATTTGCAACATAACGATTCGTCACAAGCCTAATGAAACAGGGAAATCTAAAGAAAAATCGGAGGAAGCAAGGTCATGTAGGCGATACTCTCGTACTACTACATTCTGATATTCACTTCATTGCTCACTATCCCGAAGAGAACCCTGTTGGCGCAATTGACGATATAACTCGAAGATTGGCTCATATAGGAGCCTTTAATGGAATTATGCGTTAACGCACTCTTCCAGATACACCTTTCCAGAAGTCTTAAATTTCTTATCCTTCTCATTCACATACCAGTTCTTCTTGAACTGAACCCCGAAGTGAAATAAATAGTAACTTTGGCGTGCGTCCGCACCAGAAGTAACTTGTTCGGAATGAAGAATATGGAGCGATTTTGCGGAAGCCGTGAAATCTCATGCCCCAGGGGGGTTCTCATATTTTCGGCGCAAGGTGTAAAAAACTACTCCGATCCAAATAGAAAAGAGTCCGAACAGGAGCACGAAACCAGCGAATGAATATGCGATGATTCCAAGATTCAGCGCTGTTATGAGCGTGGTTGCCGTAATCCAAATATCACGAGCGGTATTCGCCGTCATCACGGGCTTGCCGTCTTCACCTACCATTTGCTTACCGTTTTCATCAAGCTTTGGAATCTGCCGAGGCATCTCGGCGAACGTTTTACCCCCGGTCATACGAAGGGTATGGACTCTCATTATATCGGCCTGTGCCTTAAGCGTAAACGGTCCGCGTACGGGAACGCCGGGGATAGAGGCATCATCAGGCGTCGTAATATTTTCCCTCGCGACATTCGCATACGTGAATGTGATACCCCATATGCCGCTACCGACTAACATAAGACCTGCAATAATTGCCAAGACTGACGAGATTGAAAGTATCTTTTTCATGATAGATTTTTTTAATGAATACTGCCTACTTGACCGTAAATGAAAACATCATGCCAGCTTCTATGTGCTCAAGAATGTGACAGTGAGCCATCCACACTCCTGGATTGGACATATCGACCAAAACATCCAAATATTCGCCTGCTGGTACGTTAACCGTGTCTTTCCAGACCAGATTGGTTTGGGGCACGCCATTTTTATTTAACACTAAGAATCGCTGACCGTGAAAATGGATCGGGTGTTGCATGGGGTGTGCGGAGGTACGGTCGTTGATAATGCGGATTTTAACCTTTTCTCCCATCTTGAATTTCCAAGCGATGTCCATATTCTTCTTGTCGGAATCCTGATCGATGATCTTCCATGTCACCATGTCTGTGTTGGACATTGCATTCATGCCTGCGTTGTCCGAGTCGTCCCATTCAATACCGCCTTCCGGCACGCTACCCATCATCTTGCCTCCACCCATACCGGAGGGCATCCCGTGAGTATTGTTATCCATCATGCCCGTACCACCGCCCATCATATCGAGCGTAAGTTTTATGCGCTTGTCAGTCTCTTTGGCGAAAAAGGAACGAAAAGGATCGATTGATTTAATGGCTTCAATGTTATTGCGAAGCGTTTGGAATATATTCGCGTTCTCGGAAGTAACAGACTCATCTGAGACAATAATTCTTCCAAGACGCGTTGTTGCGGCGGGAGTCTTATTCTGAATGTCGTATTCGCCCGATACGTCAAAGCGAGTCTCGATGACTGCACGTTCGGAAGGAGTGATGAGTACTGTATCCTTCCATTCTTCACGCTCATATGCGCCGTTATCTCCGCCGACAAGCTTCATCTTCGCTCCCTTGATGGCAAGATTAAACGGCCGGACGCTCGCGCTGTTGGTGAAGTAAAAACGAACTACTTCGCCTTTCTTGACTGAGAGGGTGTAATCGGTTTCACCGCTTACGAACATCACATTACCAAAACGTCCCATGAGGGCGTGATCTGAACCGTCTTTGTAGAAAGGCGCGATCTTGCCATTCTTCATTAAAATATCATCCAGGAAAATGGCGACTTCGCGATCTACCGAGTTCCAATGTGTTGGGCTTTCCGGCGTTACCACAAAGTTTCCATAGAGGCCGAGCTCAATGGCGTAGTCATCGCGCATGTGTGGGTGATACCAGTACACGCCGGCGTCCGGAAACGTGAGTGTATAAACGAACGATTCGCCCGGGAGAACCGCCTTTTGCGTTACGTCAGGCACGCCATCAAAGGCATTGGCCATACGCACCCCGTGAGAATGAATGGTGTTTGCAACATCCGTATCGTTTTTGAAATTCACCGTTACCGTGGCTCCTTGCGCGATCTTCAAGGTAGGTCCCGGAATAGAGCCATTATAGGCGAGCATTCGCACTTCCGTGTTGCCGATTTTTTTCTTGACGAAGCCTGCGGTGAGATTAAATGTGTCTCCATCCTTGAGTTCGATTACCGGCGTCTTCTTGGCGGATGACAGTCCTTTAATGCTGGTTGAAAACGTCTGGCCCGAGACTGTACTATTATTCGATATAAAGATGCCCCCGACGACTGCTATTGCTATGGCCACTATACTTATACCGATGAGTAATGATTTGTTTTTCATACATTATTTTGCGTTATTAATAATAGTTTGAATAATCTGATCAATTTCTTTCGGCCTTTCGCCCAAATCCGCTTCCGGGAAAAACTGCGACAAGACAATCGGACGCATGCCGGAAATGACTGCTTGCCCGTCTTTGGTGTACACATTTATCTTACAGGGAAGGCAGAGACCGATCTTGATATTAATATTTAAAAACTCATTGGCGAACTTTGCGTTGCAAAATTCGACAATCTTGAACGGCTCTCTTTCAAAACCTTTCTCGGCTAGCGTTGCCTGAACATCATGAATATACAAAACCCGCATGCCAGCTTTGGCGATTTCGTCTTGTACGCTTTGAACCGCTTCGTCAAAAGTTTTTGTTGTTGTGACTGTGTAGTCGAATTCCATAATTTTTGATTAAAAAGTTAAGACCTTATCGCTTTCCTTAACCCATTTTGCCAGATCGCTCATGTGCCCCTCGATGATTCCATCGATCAATTTTTCTTTACTCATGCCGCAAGCTTTTAAGCAGGTAGAACAAGCGAAAAAAGAAACATCTTTTGCGAGCATTTTTTTCGTCAACTCTTCCAAATTATATTCTTTTCCTTTCGTGTCTTGGTTTTCTTTGCCAACATCTACGCCGTCTTCTAGTAGAAAAACTTTAATTTCTACGTCTTGGTCCAATAATTGACTGGCAAGTCGTAATCCATTCCACGCCTTATCGTTTTTGTAAGGAAGTTCATTGATAATGATCGTGATTGTTTGCATATATTTTAAAATTTTTCTAATAATTTACCGTCGGCTTTCAGTTGTTCCTTGAGAGTTTTTCTTAAGGCATCATAGGCAATAAGAATTTTAGGATTGGCGAGAGAGTACAGAATAGCAACACCATCACGACGAGTTTTTACCATATTCTGCTGACGCATTAAGCTCAAATGCTGCGAAACATTGGCCTTCGTAATATTGAGCTTTTTAGCCAACTCAGTAACACCCATTTCTTTTTCATCACGAAGCACATCGATAATTTCCAGTCTTTTGGGATGAGACAAGGTCTTGCACACCGTTGCATGGAGTTCAAAAATTCTTTTATCGAGATGGTTTTTATTAGTCATAATAATCTATCTGCAGAGTTTCGCATATATGATATATTGTAAGTATATGAAATGAAAGATTCTCTGTCAAATTTTGTTCTGGATGGCAGAGCACCAAGGCTCCCTTTGCAGGGAGCCTTTTTGATTACGGGCCTCAACTCAATCAACCTATTATTCAATCGATGTTGTATATGAGACCATCGTCTTTTTACCAAATCGGTAAAATAGCGATGGTGTTAAGAAAAGCGAGATAATGGTGGATACCGTTAATCCACTGAAGATAACAACGGCCAATGGATAGAGCATCTCTTTACCAGGATCTTCTGATGATAACAGGAATGGCACAAGAGCAAGAAGAGCTGTCAAAGAGGTCATCAGTACGGGTACCACGCGATCAAGAGTCGAACGGAGCATGGTTTCAGGTGTGAAGGGTAAACCTTCTTTTTTTACCAAGTTAATTGTGTGACTTATGAGCATAATGCCGTTTCGGGATACAATTCCTGCAAGAGAAATAAAGCCGATGAGATGGGCCAAACTTACCACTCCGCCCGTGAGCCAAACGCCTATAATGCCTCCTATAAGGGCTGTTGGAATATTGAGCATAATAAGGGCGACGATCGATGCCGATCGAAAGGCGTGATACAGAATTCCAAATATCAAGCCAAGACCAATGAGAAAAAGTACTGAAAGAAGTGCTGAATTTTCCTGTTGGCTTTTATAGGTTCCTTCAAAGGAAAGCATAATACCTTGTGGCATTTTTTGTGACTCAAGATTCTCTTTTGCCTTTGCCACAGCTCCCACAATATCTTTTCCCTGATAATTCGCGCTTACGGTCATCACTCGCTTTCCCGCTTCATGGCCGAGACGATTTCTTCCACCCTGAATCTGTACATCCGACGTGTCACTCAAGGTGCTCACTTGATCGCCTGCAAATGATAGATTTCTCAGTGCGGACATGTTGCCCTTGGTTAGAGAATCATACCGTACTACCACCGGCACCTGAGCTGATCCAAGCTGCACCTGTCCCACCGATTCGCCCAGAAGACCTGCCTCGAGCTGCTCAGCTATCTCGCCTGACGATATGCCAAGTGAGCCAAGTCTTTCACGATTCGGGAATATGCGATACTCGGGAATAAGTACCTCCTTGGGGATTTGGGCATTCGTGACGCCCGGTTGGCGCTTCAGCTCATCACGGACCTTTTCTGCGACCTCTCGCATAACACCTAAGTCGTCACCAAAAACTTTCACGACTATCGGAGCACGCACCCCAGATAGGAGCTCTTCCATTTTGTGGGTAATTGGCTGTCCAAGACTAAAATCTGCACCCTTGAACCCATCAAGTACCCTCTGAATTTCGCCGAATAGACGTTTCCGCTCTCCTTCCAGTCCGTGACCAAATGTAACCTGAATTTCGCTCGTATTGGCACCGCTATCGTGCGCATCTGCCCCTGCTCGTCCGGTCAAGTGGCTCACGCGTACAATCCCTGGAATTTCTCGTATCTTTTTTTCAACCTGGGAAGCAAAATTATTTGATGTCTTCAAGTCGGTACCCACCGGCATGACTACCCCAACCGTCACAGCTCCTTCGTTAAAGGGTGGGACACCTTCCTTCCCTGCATACACGAAGAGCAGGACGGCTATCATGAGCCCGCCGGCAATTCCCATAATAAGTTTACGTGAATTATTAATACTCCAACGTATGTATGGTGTTGTACTTTTTTTGATCCAGCGGACGAATTTTGTTTCCTCATGCTGGTCATCTTTTTTTGCTACTCCCAAGAGAAATACACAGAGGGCTGGAGTCAGCGTGAGAGACACCAGTAACGAGGCCATAAGCGACGTGAGGTAGGCAAGTCCGAGAGGCGCGAGAAGCTTTCCTTCGACGCCGGGGATAAAAAAGATAGGCAAGAAGACGATTGCTACGAGCAATGTTGCATACACTATCGAATTCCGCACCTCGCTTGATGCCTTAAAAACAACACTCGCTAGAGGCTCCTGCTTCCCATTTTTTCTCCATTCTCGCAGTCTCGTAAAAACGTTTTCCACATCAACGATGGCGTCATCCACCAGCTCTCCGATGGCGACGGCAATACCCCCAAGCGTCATAACGTTCACGGAAAATCCCAGCATTTTAAATACGATGGCCGTTATGAGAATACTCATCGGTATAGCTACAAGCGTAATAATCGTCGTCCTCACATTCGCCAAGAAAAGAATCAAAATAATAATCACGAGGATAATTCCATCACGCAGGGCTTCAACGACATTTTCAAGACTTGCCGTGATAAACCACTCCTGTCTAAAGAGATCATTATGCAATTCAATGTCTTCCGGAAGGCCCTTCTCGAGTGATATTAATGTCTCGTCAATGAGCTTCGTAACCACAAGCGTCTCTGCCTCGGGCTGCTTAACGATTCTCATAACTACACCATCCTTGCCGTCAATAGTCGCCGCACCGCGCACGGGACTCGGGCCCTCTACAAGGCTTGCGACATCGCCTAGGACAATCGGTTTCTCGTCAAATATTCCCACACCAAGCGACTGGAGTTCGTTAATTTTGCTTGGAGCTACGAGGATTCGTATTGGGTACTCGCGCTCGTTCTGCACCAGAATACCTCCACCACGATTCCTTAGGGCACCCTCAACGTTTTTTACAATATCCTCAATCGTGAGACCGTATTTTGCAAGGCGCTCGGCATTGATATTGATCTGCCATTCTCGCACATCGCCACCCATAATTATCACGTCAGAAACTCCGGGCAGTCGCAATAAAGCAGGTCGTATCGTCCAATCGGCGAGTGTTCTGAGCTGCATACCATCAAGGTTTGATTTCTTTGAAGATATGCCTGCCCACATAATTTCTCCCATCACCGAGGCAACAGGACCTAGCGTTGGCTTTGCGCCATCAGGAAGACTCAACTGGGCAATTCTTTCTTGAATAATTTGACGGTTACGATAAATATCCGAACCCCAATTAAATTCAATTTGAACTATCGCAAGGCCAAATGAGCCTGTGCCTCGGATACGCTCCACCCCCGGCGCTCCCGAAACGGCCGACTCAATTGGCGTCAAAATAAGGCGCTCAATTTCTTCGGGAGCAAGCCCTTCCCCCTCGGTAAAGATCGCAACGGTTGGTTTATTAATATTTGGCAATACGTCAACCTTCATGGTCAGCAAGCTCACTATTCCAAGCCCTGCGATAAGAATGGAAATAATAACTGTTGTCCATTTGTGCTCAATTGCCCAGAGAATAATTCGATTTAACATACAGAAATCATGAAGTAATAGAATAATTATTCACCATGGGAATGTGCGTGTCCGTCGCCCCCCTGGCTCTTCTCTTCAGCTTTATTTTTTGCTGGATCCTGTTCTTTTACCGGAAGATCACCTTCCCATTTCGACCCATCGACCAGATCTTCCTTTGGCTTCGTAAGAATCTTCATGCCCAACGCAGCTCCTTCAAGAATTTCCACCTGATCGCCAAATGTTCTGCCAATCTTTACTTCTTTTTTGCGAAGCATATTTTCTTTATCTAGTGTCCACAGTATATTCTTATTGTCTTGGCCAAATACAATAGCGCTCAAAGGAACTACCACGACTTTTTTGTTTATTTTTGGGACAACCCTAACTCTTGCATGTACTGGCAAATTGGCATCCTTACTGAGATCGGCATCTGCCAGGAAAAATCCATTTGAGTCGAGCGATAAAGATACCCCTGCTACTCTTGCCTCTGTCTTCTCGGATTGAAAGTTGGGAGATTCTATCTCGACACTCTCACCTACACTTACCAGCTTTGAGTCGGCCGGTATCTTGAATCGGACAAATTTCGGGGCACTCATACTTCCCGTGATCGCCACAACGGCCGTCTCGGGGGTTACGTGATCGCCCACATTTTTGTAGACTCCCGATATGTAGCCTGATCTCAGGGCGGTTATTTCTTGACCCCCGATTTTAGAGACGAATACATTATAGGCAGCTCCAGCAGCTGCCGCTTCGGCTTCAGAGAATAGCTTCTCTTTCAGCAGATCAATAAGTCGATCATCATACTCGAACTTCTGTTTCTCGATGTCGGTTTCGATTTCGGTTCTTTTTGCGTCTTTCAAGCTTTCGGCAATTTCGTATGCACTTTGGGCGTTTTTTGCACCTACCTCCAGATCAACAATATCGCGATCTTGTTCAGCTTTTACCTTTTCGTAATCCGCCTGCTTTTGAGCGAGATGCCCATTGGCAGCCTGATAATCCTTTATAGCCTCATAGTAATCTTTTTCATTTTCCGTAAGCGTTTCACGTATATTTTTAAGCTTTTCGGCTGTCACGTAATTATTAGGATATGAGCTCAGAATAAGCCTTTTCGTCGCATCGAAATATGTCGCTACCTCACTTTCTGGAATCCTACTCTGATCATCTAGGGATTTTTTAAACATCATAAACGTCTGTGCGAAATTTTGTCTCGAATTTTGATCAAAATGCCCATAGGCATAATTCAGATTAGCATCCATGAGTACACTCCCCGGACTGAGGCCAATATGATCTGTTATTACCGATGCTGATTCTATATATGCCTTTTCGGCAGCCTTGCGCGCCTGTAAAAATTCAACCTTTAGCGCCGCCTGTGCCTGTTCATATTCGGCCTGTGCTGACCGGATAATGGCGTCTTTTGCCTGCTTTTGAGAGTTTAATTTCTGGGTCGCGCCTTGCGAGAAATTCAGATTCTGCAGAGCTTCCTTGTCAATAGTCAGAATAGCTGAGTCTCTTGAGCGATCAAGAATCGTTTTTAATGCCTCGATTCGCTGCTTACTTTCATAGGTAATCCTTCCAATCACACCTATCTGCAATCTTGCCCTTTCGGCACTTTTTGCCTTTTCGGCCAACGTGGCGATCAGGTCGGGATTTGGCGCTACGGACAATCGACCTAGAACCTGACCCTTTCGCACATACTGACCAATTTTTACCTTCAATTCGCTTAGCTGTCCTTCAACGAGAGGATGAATCTGCACATCGTCGGTTGAGAGCACTTCGCCCGCGAAAGAGATATTACTGATTCCTAGCTTCTCCAGCTCTGTCTCCTGAATTGTGATTACTTGTGAACTCGACTCGGGTGTTTTCGCCTCACTTGCCGCTTCGTTGTGCCCCGGACTTGCGAGTACGAGCGAGTTGTATGCGTAAAGAGCTAGAAGAAAAACTACTCCGCTTCCAATAATGCCCACTTTTAATTTTAGATATTTTCCAATGATCTTTTTAAGATTTTCCATAGTTGGTAGTAATAGTAAATAATCTCTTATTCGTGGACATCACCTTCGTCATGGGGATGATCCTTGCTCTCATCTACTGCTTTTTGCGTGGGTGCCGGTGGTGTCAACTGCGTTGCGGTAGCGTTTTGATTCGAACATCCACTGACGGCAAGGATACCAAGGAGCAAACTGCTTACTAAAACGATTTTTTTGAGTGACATAGAATACGGTTAATGAGATAAAGCGCCTATTTTTGAATATCAAAAACAGAAAGCCAAATAGAAATAATGGTGGAATTTTTTATCTACTCTCTTTTTACTATGTTTCCCAAAAGGAAGGGAGCTGGATGAGGCTGAGCATGTGCCAGTGATTTTCCCCCAGTATCAGGATTGTGCTTTGAGGGATAAATGCCTTGAATTAGGCCGCAGACAAAATTCGGCCCAGGCGTAAATAAATCTGTACTCTTTGATATGCGCGAACCCTTCCCTCCATACTCTAGCTGAATTTCGCTGCAGCAATGCGCTTTTTGTATATCTTCTTTGTTGGAAATATTTTCTTGATGGACCTGCTGCGAATCCTCAAAAGAGGCATGCGCATGCGCCGTATCTATAAAATCATGTGATCCAGGGCAGACACTCCCGAATGTGGAGATCCCGACAACTACCGCAAATAATGTATGTAGAAAATTTCTCACTGTTTTTTATTAGTTGGCGCCCATACTAACAATAAAACTCCCCTTATACAAATACAAAGATCTACTATATAAAGCTGAAAATCTACTTCATCCAGGTCCAGACTACTATAACGATCACGATTCCGAGGGCTGTGAGAAATGCGTGTCGTTTGTAGTAGTTTTTTTCGTCGATGGAGGGACGTCGGGAATAGACGATGAACTCGATGATGACGAGCAGGATAATCGCGCCGAAACCGATGAGGGTCGGAAGGTCGATTTTGTTTGTAACGAGATTGAAGTGTGCAAGTGCGAGAGGCACAACGAGCCAAATCAGAGACTGAAGGAGCTTCCATTTTTTCCCGAGGGCTCTGTGGATGACATTGCTTGAAGTGAGAAGCATAAGGACAATAATCACAAATGAGATGAATCCAAGGATAACTTGCTTGGAGAATATCGCCATACCGATCATGGCCCAGTTGATGTTTATTGGGTCGGCAAGCGTGACCACGCCCGCGCCGAGCAGAACAAATGCGACGTGTGCGAGAATTATCAAGCCGGCGATAATACCGAAGTCTCGGCGGTATTTTGTCAGTCTGGCTAGAAGTGGCGTTGCGCCTTTGAGAATAGGTAGCTGAAGCTTGAGGAGATTATTTGGGATGAGAGTCAGCACGAGAAAGGCAATGCCCGTATACACGGTTGAGGTCACAAGATTCGTGTAGATACCGGCTTTATTCAGAAAAAAGAGAAGGGCGGCGAGCACGAGCGAGCTGCAGATCCATACCTTATTTCGATTCCAGAGTTCAATTCTAGAGAGGGGTGAGGAGTTGAAATTCATGTACATTTTTATTCATCCCACTTCTGTGCTTTGATGGCGGCTTTGGCCGCGACGTCTTCGGCTTTTTGCTTGCTGGCACCGGAGCCTTTGGCGATGAGCTCTTCACCGACGTAAGCACCCATGGTGAACTGCTTGTTGTGATCGGGGCCTACCTCGCTCATCACGACGTAGTGTGGTGTCTGCCCTAACTTTCCCTGTGCCATTTCCTGGAACAGTGACTTGCTGTCGATATGCAGACCTTGCGAGATGATGTCGTCGAGATGCTTCAAGATAAATTCATGGATGAAGGTGCGACTTACGCGGTATCCTCTATCGATAAATATGGCTCCAATAAGCGCCTCCATGACGTTTGCGAGGATGTGAGGTTTTGTTCGGCCGCCGGAGTTTTCTTCGCCACGGCTGAGGTGGAGGTACTTCCCGAGTTCGAGATCTCGTGCCACCTTGGAGAGATGATTTCCTTTCACGAGTGCGGAGCGCCAGTTCGTCAGTTCGCCCTCCTGTTTCTTCGGATAGCTCTTGAATAAATACTCGGTCACGACCAATTCGAGGACAGCGTCACCGAGAAACTCGAGTCGCTCGTTGTGTTCACTCTGGCCTTTCTGTTCATTCACATATGATTTGTGAATAAACGCGAGCTTGAGAAGGCTGTCGTTTTTAATCTCAATCCCAATGATTTTTTGAAGCTTTTTGTAGTGCGTGGCGTCCTGATTCATACACTTCTATTGTACCTCGCATTAAAGGGCTGCACCAGTTTTATGATCTCGATGCGTACAGTACTTTTCGAGAACTTTACTGAGCACTCCATTGATAAACTTCGGTGCGTTCAGATCACCATACTCTTTTGCGACCTCGATGGCCTCATTAATAGCCACGATTGGGGGAACGTCTTTCGAGTAGAGTATTTCGAAGACACCTAACTCGAGAATGCCACGATCGACCGGGGCAATTTTTTCGAGTGGCCACTCTATAGCGAACTCTCTGATTTTTGGGAGAATCACATCGCGATGTTTGAAAATACCCTCCAGGGATTCTTGGGCAAATGGGAGAATATTCTGGTCGGTCGGGTACTGTGAAATGACATACTTCAAAATCTCTCCCGGTTCACCGCCGTGCGTTTCATAGGAAAACAGTGTTTGCATCACGGCAATTCGTGCCGCGCGACGGGGACTTGGCATGGGCGCGTGGGTGTGAAAGAAACGTTACGCCTTGATCTTGGTAACCTTATCGATGGCCTTGTCCATGTTGACAACCTTCTTTGAAGCGTAGTATCCGCATGTTGGGCAGACTCGGTGATTGACCTTTGGCTGCTTGCACTGGCTGCAGCTTACGATTGGGCTGCCTTCCGTGAGCTTGCGTCGGACAATTTTTGTAAATGTGGAGTACCGGCTACGTACACTGGCGCGATTTACTTTTTGCTTGGGGGTAGGATGTTTTGCCATGGGGGTGAGATGTTACGAGTGTATGTTAGAATGTATCGTTTTTGAGCTTATGCTTGAGGTCCTTGAAGGGCTGAACGAGTTCTGGCCCCGTATGTTCCTGTACCGGGATTATCCCCTTGCACGATGTAGAGCATACTGGAAAAGGCTCACAATGCAAGAGAATTTCTTGTCGAAACAGCTCGCTCAGGTCGATCTCCATCTGCTTCAAATCGCACAAATAGAGGTCGGTTTCATCTTCTACTACCTTTGGCTTTATGAAGAGGAAGTTTCGCTCAATAATCGGCACGACGATCTTTAGCTTCATGTTCTTCAGACAGCGTGAACAGTGGGTTTTTACCTGGAAGGTGAAGTTTTCGAGCACTGCGGCGATCCCCTTGTCGGTCTTCATGAAGGTCACATCGGTCTCAATGGGAGAGGTTAGCGTGAAGTCGTTCTTATCAAACGACTGCTCGACCGAAAGGTGGAACTCCTCAGTTTTTCCCTCATCTTCCTTGTAGAGTCCCGTGATGCTAAATATGAGCTGGTTGTCCTGACTGCTGTTCGTTTTCATGATTAGTGATCTCGTCCGAGAAAGCGGAGGATAAAGAGGAAGAGGTTAAAGATATCGAGGTACAGCGCGAGGGCTGCCTCCATTTCATTTCTCTGGGTGTTGAATTTCATCTGCTGGATGTCATACATCGAGTAACCGGCGAAGAGGAGGATTCCTCCAAAACTATAGATCGCCTCCATCATCGAGCCGAATGGAAAGAATAATCCGATGAGTCCCACGACGATCATGCCGATCAGGCTCATGGATAGAAATCCCTGAAATTTCATCATATTGATGTTGGTATTCCAGGCGACCAAACCAGCGGCGACGAAGGTTACCATCGTGGCGCCGAGTGCCCGGTAGAGTATTTCACCATTGCCACTCTGAAGCGTCATATAGACGATCGGTGCGAGGGTGAATCCACTGAGAAATGCGAAGAAGGCAAAGAGGAAATAATTGAGTGGGCGAAGGTGCATCCACTTCGATGCGGTGAGAATCAGAGCCAGCTCAAGGATCATGATACCGATCATCACCACCGGCGAACCCATCATATAGACGAGCGCGTAGTTGAATCCAATATAGGTCCCGACGGCTGAGACGCCGAGGGCAAGTCCGAAAAGGGTCAGTACCCTTCCGAGGTAGGTTGAAGTGATCTGTCCGCCGCTTACGAGTGTTTGTGAATTTTCCATAGGCCACTATGGTAGCAGATTTTTCTGAATTTTAAAAGCCCCTCCTTTGCGGGGAGGGGCTTACTTGTAGCTTTATGAGAAACGAATTACTCTTTTACTGCATCGAGTGCACGATCAGTCACGACCGCAGCTTCAGCACGATTGAGTGTTCGTGTTGGAGCGAATGTGCCATCTGGGTTTCCCTTGAAGACACCTTCTTCTACCAATACTGATACCTCAAATGCACCTGGCTGAGCACAATTCAAATCTTTGAATGCGAGATCACACTTGTACTCTGATCGCTTGATAAGACCCTGCTTCTCCATAATATTGAAGAGCATGACGGCTGTTTCACGTCGATCAAGAGCGTCAGCAGCGTTGAAGCCTGTGGTGGCCTCAGGAACCCCGAGTTTTGCAAGAGCACCGAAAGTACCTCGAGCAAATTCAGGAACTCCTGCTGCTCGTGTACTAACCGTTGTATCGCCCTCAATTCCGAAGGCTCGTGCCATCGCTGTTGCAGCCTCAGCTCCATTGAGCGTACCGGCTGGGTTTGCGTTGAGTCCCTTTGAGTCACCTGTACCCTGGAAGACAACTGGCTTGCTTTCATCACCTCCACATCGGCTCAATGCTGAGAATGCTTCCATATAGAAGGCATCTGATGGAACATCGATGAATGGTCGGTGACATTCTTCAACTTGCTTGGCGGCATCATCTCTCTTCTCTGCTGCGATGACCTTCACGAGTTCCTCTGTCTCGGCAGCGACTTCAGCTGCAGCTGGGTTCGTTGCAAGGAAGGTTGCGAAACTATCAAGCTCCTCCTTAACCCTATCGGCTCCAGCTTCTGACCAGTTTTCCTTCATTGCGTCTCGGACTACCTCGCCCACCTTTGTCTCGACGGCCTTTGGAACGTTGAGAGCATTAAGATTTGCAGCAACTTCCTGGACGACGGTAGCGACTTCGTTCTT
>CALQZC010000032.1 GCA_943349045.1 Candidatus Peribacteria bacterium | reverse complement strand
GTTTTAGCATGTACACATAAATTATACAGCGACGTCAGCACTGTATAATTTTTTGTATCACAAATCAACATGAATTGTACTATTTTGTCGACTCTCTCAGGAGACCGTCGAAGAGTTTGCGAAGCATGGCACGATTCTTTACTCGAAGCATCATCTGCGTGTTCTTTTTGTGTTCACTCTTTACCTTTTCACGCTCACCTTCTGGATAGCTCATCACGATCTCGTTGAGCTCTTCTTCCATGTCGGCATCATCTGCTGTGATGTTCTCTTCGGTGAAGAGGAACTGGAGAGCGAGACGAATTTTGATTCGTTTTTCTGCTTCTTGCTGGTAATCTTTTTGAATATCCTCCTGGGTTTTTTTCGTCGCCTTCATGTACTGCTCGAAGGTGATACCCTTCTCCTGAAGGTCGGCCTTCATATCTTCGAGAATGTAATCGACCTCCTCCTCAATGAGCTGAGGCGGAAGTTCTACGTCCGTCCGCTCAAGAATCTGCTCAAGGAGTTTATCTTCTTTTCGCATACGATCCTCGTTATCCCGCTGTGTCTTGAGGTTTTTCATGATCTCCTTTTTGAGCTCTTCGAGGGTTTTCTTCTCTCCGGTGACCCGTTCGACGAACTCGTCGTTGATCTCTGGAAGCTGTGCCTCCTCGGCTCGCTTCACCGTTGTCTCGAAGGTTACCTCTTTATTTTTGAAGTTCTCAGCGTGATAGTCGCTTGGGAAGGTCATCGTGAATGTCTTCGTCTCCCCTACTTTCATCCCCTCAAGATTCTTCTCGAAGTCTGGGAGCAGCGAGTTCTCGCCAATAACTACTGGGTGATTCTTGCTGACGGTGCCCTCGAGTGGCACGCCGGAGCTGTCCGTTCCGCTGAAGTCGATCTCGACACGATCCCCTTTTTTCGCTGGACGGTCGATCGATGCGTAGGTCGCGTAGTGCTTCTGGAGATTTTCGAGGACGTTCGTGACGTCCTTTTCCTCAACCTCGGTTGGCTTGACCTCTACCTTGATCTCCTTATAGTTCTTGACCTTTACCTCTGGAAGGAGGGCGACGGTCGCCTCATAGACGAGTGGCTCCTCGGTCACGATATTGACGTCCGGTCGTGAGACGACTGGCAGTTTCTCCTGCATAATAGCTTTGGAGTAGGTCTCTGGAAGTGCGAGATCGATCATCTGGCGGGTAATGCTGGCCTCCCCCACATTCAGCTTTACGACATCGTATGGTGCGGTCCCCGGCCTGAAACCAGGAATCTTGACCTGCTCCGAGAGCCTTTTTGCCGCTTTTTGCCTATAATCTGCAATTTCCTCGGGCTCCAGCTCTATTCTCAGCTTTATTTGTGACTTTCCGATCGATTCTTTGGTGACTTTCATAGGTGAAATGGGTAAGTTTTTGACGCGCGTGTAGCCTATCTCCATTTGAAGCTATTGGCAAGTCAAAGTTTCTGTGCTATAATAAGTAGAAATATTTAATTCACAAGCATGGCTCGATTCATCTACAAGACCAGTCCGAATGATGGTGCGTATGGTCCACATGGAAAAACGCTCCAGGCGGTCCATGATACCGAACGACAATTTGCTGAGGATGGAAAAGCTAAAGAACTTATTGATCCAAATCGACAGCGGATTGATGATATTATTGCTCGCGAGATACGCCCGGAAGTTCGCAAGATTCTCAATGCTGGAGATGATGGAAAGCTTGCAGAGGCGTTACATGAACATGATACCAAAACAAAACATTCGCTCTACAAACGATCTTTCTTTGGTCGACTTTTTGGAACAAAACTTAACAAGCAGTTTTTGAAGGAACAGCCACCTCTTCATGGTGACACTGAACTTGGAGAAAGTTCTGTGGAAATTTCTGCCAATCGAGAGGTTCTCGCACCTGTTCTGTATGATGCTGAAAAGGTCTGGCAAAACCCAATTCTCAAGGATGTGAAAGTTTCGCAGTTTTTACGCAAGTATGTTGCGAACGAGTCACTCGATAGTCCCGAAAATGATCCTGTTCTCACCTACGCTCTCGGATTTTTCTTTGAAAATGTTCATGGTGGAGCTGCTGATCTGAATGCTGCGCAGACACTTAAATTTTTGAAAAAAATGTTTGGAGTTCTCGATGCACACCATGATCTCGAAGAGATGAAGTCCGATTTTGAGGCTATCAAGCACGAGTATGGCGAAATTCAGGAAGTCATTAAAAAAATTGAACAGATTCAGAAGGATGAGGGCAATAAAAGTATTGCGGATATTCTTAAGGATTATAATGAAAAAATAGATGGCGCCGGTGGCGCTCCTGGTTTAAAGAAAAAAATGGATGATGCAGAAGCTGCAGTAGATACTTTAGAGGGTAAAGTTGCTACTGGTGATCCAAAGAATGCTGGATATGCCGCTCTCCAACGACAGGCTGAAGTTGCAAGAAAGACATTTGAAAAAGCAAAAGAAGAACATGGCAAAGTCGGAGAAAAGAAAAAATCATTAACCAGCTTAACTGGCGAGTTTGGTCATGCACGTCATGAATTGCATGAATATATACATGCTTTTAATCATCACGAACTTCTGGATGGGTCTCACCCTCTGGCTGCTGATGAGCTCCATACGTTTGAGGCTTTTTCCCATGAAACCGATTCGGATAAGGCTATGAAACTCTTCAAGGGGAAGACCAGCTTGCAAAAAAACTGGAAGACCTTTACCAAGAATGGCGAAAAGGTTCTGAAGGAAGTTGAGGAAAGTGGCGGACATGAGCATGAAGTCCATAAGGCTTCTCCGCAGGAATTTCTTCACAGACTGTACGCCACATTCATGATCACCAAAGGCGTAGATGGAGGTGCAGCAAAGAACACTGACCCAGTAGATAATCCTGTCTATATTCGAAAAATTCGAGATCGCGCTGCCGAACTTACCAGAATCTCTGTCTCAGATGCGAAGGATATGCTCGCCTTCTCGGCCAATCGTGTTCGCGCAGAAGCGCTTGCAAAGAACCTCCCTAAAAATTTGAGGGCGAAGTTTATTCCTGATTTTAATGCCGTACTCCATGCACTTCGATTCATGACCTACGAAGAAGCTCGACCATTTGCTAAACTCAATCTCAAAAAAGATATGAGTCAGATGGACTTCCGTAAAATGATCAAGAGCAAAGAACTTTCCGTGAAAGACCTTCCTATTCTCGTTGCGCACCTTAAGAAAATTCTTGAGGGACATGAAAATACCTATATCAAGCCTGAAGATGTGCCGCTCGTCGTAGCTATGATACGAAATATTCGTATTGTTCAGGCAGAGATGGATTATGAGGCGATCATGAAAAAGCCAGGGAAATTTGATGACAAGCTCAAGGAGTACTTAAAGATGGAGACCGCATCGGATGAGGCCATGGAAAAGATCGACCAGTCACTCCTTTTTAGCACGATTACCCACTCGAGTATTCTCGGTATGAATATCGACTCGAAGGTCGTGAAAGAGCATAAGAAGGCGATGATTGCGGAGATGCAGCAGAATGTGAAGGAGGGGAAGATACCGGTGGATGAGGCGATCAAGATGATGAAGGAGCAGGGGGTGGAGACGGGATACGGGACGTGGGCGAAGTTTATGGGGATTCGGACGGGACAAAATATCGGGAATATCTGGAAAAATACGATTGGACGTGGACCCTTTGCGTGGGCATGGAGAAGCGTCAAGGCGAGTGGATCATGGATTAAAAATTCATGGCTTGGGAAGTTCGTTTCGGACTCATTCAGTTACTCATTCAATCCAAAGACGATGGGTAGCAATTACTCGATTATTCCTCCAATTTTCAAGGGCGGTGCGCATGGCCATGGGGGTGGTGCTCACGAAGAAAAACATTAATTACTCTTTTTTACTTTTATGAACCATCAGGACACCACACTTCAGGACATTCTTACTCAATACATTGAGGACGTGCTCGCAAAACTTCCGATCAGCGATGTCACTGATGTGCAGCGAGAGCTGATGCGCGAACTCATTGTGAGCCGCGTCGATAAGCGGATTTTGGCGCTCATTGTTCAGGAACTTCCTGAAGATGAGTTTCAAAAAATTCTTGGAAGTGTCGAGGGAAAAGAGCTGAGCGATGATCAGGAGATGGAGGTGATTGTCAGTGCGATTGATCACATCCCGGAGTTTGGGGATAAACTTGGAGTGGCCCTCGAGGCGCTGCGCGCTGAACTTACTGAAGATCTCACTGACCTTAAAAACTCAAGTACCGATTAATTTTTTCTCATCTACTATGCCAGCAACAAACCCAAACTTACCACCGAACGCCCCTGCTGCCTCACCTCCTCCTCCGGAGTTCACGGCTGCTCAGACAAAGAAGGGGCTCGAAGAGCTGCGACTTGAGATGATGAAGCCTGAGAAGCTTGGCGCGATCATGAAGCAGTTCGAGAAGCACAAGGTCAATACTGGCCCCTGGGACAACGACCCAAAGAGTGCCATTGATTCTGTTAAACGCTATTTCCCTGATGGTGACCATAAAAAAATTCTGTTATTTGCCCTGAATTCCGATATTACGAGTCAGGAGTTTGAGTATGGAAAAAAGGCGCTTTCTATTATTACGAAGCACGCGGCCGAGCAGCAACTTGCGATCGATAAGGCACGTCTTGATTTGAGTAAGCTCAATGAAAATAGCCTCAACCGAGTCGCACAGGAAGGGGTCACCTCTGTTTTGCGAGGTGCGATGCGTGGAGATATCACGGATCAACTTATCTTTGGTACGACCGCTCTTGTTTTTTTGAATCATATTTTCAATAATGATCCGAAGAATCGACTCCTCCGCCCTTTTGCTTTTGCGGGAATGGCATACTTCGGTATTAATTCTGCCGCACTGCATTTGACCGGTACCTCAGTGAGTGATGCGATGGATAGCGCTGGTGTTCCCTTGCAGCCATCGATGCGTAAACAGTTGCCACAGCAGGCTCGTGAGATTGCTGGTGAGGCTGGTCTCAGCTCATCTCCTACGCTCTATGCCCTTGGAAAACTCGGCGAGCACAAGATGTCGGTTATCTATAGTCACTATGAGGCTGGTAAAAAGAAGAAGTCTATCGATCCCTATTTGTTTGGATTTGATACGCACCAGATCAAGGGTGATGAGCTTTTCAAGATTGTCGATACCGTTGTGAAGCGACATGAGGAGCGACGTATCGCTGGTCGTCTCGACGGAAAGACTGGAAACTTCAAGAGAGATTTTGTGGATGTTCATGATTATGATTTTCTCGAGGTGACCTCTCTCCTCTATCGAAATGAGATTCAAGATGCGGCGCGGGTGCGACTCACTCCTGAGGGTCGTCTGGCATATGAGCAGAAACTCATGACCGATACGAAGAGGATGTTTGAGAATACCAATGTCAAACCTGATCTGAAGGATGGGATGATGGAGTTCTATGGCGTGAAATTCTTCACACCAATGACGGCTGAGAGAGAGACTCCATTTGGCAGCGTTGCTGACGCTGCTACTGCTGTTGCCATCCATCGATATCATATAGGCCGCACTGCTGAACCAGAGGTTGTCTATACCTATAAGCTTGGACCAAACCGAGTCGTGACCTGCCGAATGGATGAGAATACCGATAAACGTCAGGAACAGGCAGTGAAGTTGAAGGAGTATGCGATGGATTTCGTGAAGGAGACGGTGAAACATAAGGCGCCGAGCTCGCCAGCACTGAGTGGCGTACTCACGTATGTGGAGATTGCGACCCCGGCCTACAAGGGTCTGGAGTTCCAGAATGTTGTCCTGAAGGGGCGACGTTATACGGTGAGGGTTTCCGATGAGGCCGGCGGAGAACTTGTTGCGGTTATTCAGGATGGAACTCCGGCTGGAAAACGAGTGACTGACTGGAATAAGCTAGCTGAAGCAGTTTAAAGCTGAGGTTGCCTACATTGAAAATTGCCTTGTACCCTCTGAATGTTTACCCTACAATTGGCTTTGCTTTTTTGATATTTCTTGAAGCTGAAACTTGACGAGTAGTATATATTGTGATAATGTAGCTTCCTTAGATACCTATTTCGACTGATTTAAAGCTCAAAACGCTTTGTTGGTCCCTTGAAATCCCGTTGAATTTCTCTCGCGCAGCGAGTCCTCTGCTCTTATGCTCATGTCGCCGTTTGTACTGGCTCCGGCTGGTTAAAACGACTGATGTAGGCTGTACATCCTTGTGGGGCACCCTGGTTCTTATACCTGGCGTCCTCCAAGATGAAGAGTAGGGTCTCTCGCTGCTCGCGCAGATGAGACCATAGTGTTTTTCTTAGGATACTATTCCAGTTATCTTTTCTCGGCTTCGTGCTTGAGATTTCCTTTCTTTTTCGGAGCTGACGGGTGGAAGCGCTCTCTTAGAGCTTCTACCCAAACTAGGAACCTCGAGTTCTCGAGCCTCACGGCTTTAGAACTCATACCTCCGGAAGCGATAAGCTTCTGTGAGGTCTCAGGTTTCTCTTATCACCCCGGATTTGAAAGGCTTGTTTCGAGGCCTAAACTCGAGACAGATGATGTGAGTCTTTCCCGCAAGGGTTGGCTCATTTCGGACGGTGAGTTTTCACTGTCCACTTGGAATAACGGTATTGATGAAGTGCTTGCACTTCCTCCGTACCACCCGTTCTTCGAGAGGATTGAGTCGTTTACGATTCTCCTCTCATGACGGCATCCCTACGATGTCACCCACTATTGGTCTCTCAAGCGAGCTTGAAGACCTACGCTGTTTCCACCTGGAGGAGAGTTTTTCCTCTCAGAAGGAACCGTGACTTAGTCGGGATGGGGAGTATTGATTTCTACGCTTTACTCCCCTCCCAAACCCCAAATATCCTGTGCATCCTTTTGATGGGTGTTTTTTTGTGCCTATTGACATATTCTAATTATTAGGTATGATGACTTCTTTTCTTACTCCATTCTGTGATTCCTGTACTTTCCCTTATTTTTGCGCTTTCGACGACGCTTCTTGAAGCGCCAGAAGAACTTCATGGGGTTCCGCCGGTTTCGTATATTTATCAGTATCAAAATCAGTATCAGCAGCAATACCAACCGTCATCACCCGAGGAACCAGATTTTTCCTGGAAGACGAATGATTTTTCAGATGAAGGCGTGTCCGTGAACTATCGTATCGAGGGTGTGCGATCAAGTGATACGATTGTGCGACGACTTGGTGAGTGCGAGGAGCTTCTTTTTCGCGCCTATATGTCGCTTCCGTATGAGCAGCGATCACAGCTCACGTATCTTCGTATTCTCTGGACAAAAAATTCTGGTCGCGGTCTCGGTGGTGAGTCGGCGATTTATATAAAGTGCAATGATATTTCCTCGAGTGAACTGGCGTCTGTCTTCGTCCATGAGATGGGACACATTACGGATACGGGATTATTTGAAGGTCGATCGTCGGCAGGAGCAAGCCGTTTTATTGATAATCGAAAAAAAGTTTTCAGTGATGATCCGAGTGTGGCTTTTTATTCTGTGAGCTGGAAGGACTCGAAGACCATGTGGAAAGGAAACAGCTCACTTGATTTTGTAAGCGGCTATGCGATGAGTGACCCGTTCGAGGATTTCGCCGAGAGCTACAACTTTTATCTTCTCCATGGATCGCAGTTCAAGTATCTGAGTTCGTTCAATGCGCGACTCGCTCGCAAATATGCCTATATTCGTGATGTTATTTTTCATGGCGAAGAGTTCGAAAATAATTCGTTGAAGCTCAATGCAAAAAAAAGGAGCTATGATTCAACGCTTTTACCATTTTCACTTGAAAAATTTCTAAATTTCTATTAAACTAGTTTTGCTTATTGTGAATTTTAGGAATTTAAGGCTTTGTTGCTTTTCTAGGGCGAAAGGGCGTTGATTCTCCTAAAACACACAAGACCCTCGCCCAAGTGGTGGGGGTTTTTTGTAATGGCTTTGTTCTATGGGCTTTGTCTTTATGTGCTTGCCTTTGTTGTCGTTTAGCCATAAAATACCTGCGCCGCGTGGTGGTCGTAGCTCAACGGTGGAGCACTAGGTTGTGGTCCTAGGGGTTGTGGGTTCGATCCCCATCGACCACCCCAGATATATGCATGGTTGTTTGACATTTCTATAAAAAAGTATATAATCCTGACTTAGCTCTTTTTCTATTGAGATGACCCTTCTCCGTCCAAGTTCAACAGCTGCCGCCCTTGCTGCGCTCGTCATGAGTAGCGGATGTAGTGATGTCTTGGAGTCTTCTCATCCAGTTTTTGCCGTTGCTCCTGATGCATCTTCTGATGTTCCTCGACTTTCTTCGGAGACGAAGAGCGATGTTTCTGCAGCGTGTCCTGGATTTACTCTCACGGCGATGCCTGATAAAAAGACTGGATTGACACCTATCAGCCAGACCGTTGTCCGAGGAGACTTGGGAGTGGAACTTGGATGCTGGCATATTGAAAATCCATGTGACAAGCCACTCGTTATGCGCAGTGCGACGTTCACGCGAGGTGGCATTAGTATGATGGGTCAATTCAAGGACCGATATATTCCGAAGGTATCTGATGTTCGAGTTTTGGATGCTCAGAAGAATCTTGTTCGATTTCCAGATGCCCCTATGATTTTTCCACCAAACGCCTCATGGGATTTTTGTGTTGCCGGAACGGTTTCTGCCGATGCCGTCTGTAATACTCCAACTGCTTTCTCCGTTGCAAAGGCCGAAGATCTCGATATGACCTATGATGGAAAGCCTATAACGAGTGGGGATTTTGTTGATACGAATTTTCCCGTGGTTGGCGGAAAGACAACGGTTGCGTGTGGGACGAAGTTTATTGATGCCCATCTTAATGCGGCACTCTACTCTCCTCCTTCTGGTACTCCAATCGATTCAACGGTCAACTGTCTCAGTGTTGACATATCCAGCAATGGCAACTACGACACCATCTTGAGTGAGGTGCAGATTGATGTTGAGAGACAGGGATCTAACAGTATTCCAAGCGCTGAGGGTGGACTTCTCGATACCTCCAAGCCTGGTGAGATCAAACCAAATGTCGGACCTATTGCGATTACAAAAACCTTACAGGGCGATTCCAATCCTGTTGGTGTCTCCCTTCTCTCTGTTAATGGAAATGACGACGTTCTTCATTTTCCACATTCTCTTGGAGATCTTGAGGCGGCAAAACTTCCACACCAGACGAAACAGACCTTTACTTTTGGTCTCGGCATTGGAAATACAAAGGCGCTCATCGGTGATAAAGTACGGTGTGTTTTCAGGCCCAAACCGGTTATTACGAAGATTGCTGTTGATGGCACTCCGTCCGATCCTCTTAACCCTGATCTCATTGGACCAGAAAAAGATATTGTGGGTCCGTGGATTACGATTACTGGGAAATAAGCTCGATCTCTTTGTTTTCAGATGGAACTTTTTTCGCTGTCATGTTTTGTGATGGCTGGTAGACGGTGGCGATTTTTTGCTGGAATTTGAAGTGGCTTCGCAGGCCGACGGCCATAGTGATCGCGGCGACAAAGACCGAGAGATAGCCGACGATGAGGAGGGTGGTATCCTCAGGGAAGAGCTTGATGATGGTGAGGCCGGTAGCGAGAGCGACGAGGATAGTACGAATGTAGGCGAGGCCGGTTCGCTCGTTTGCAAGAATGGTTCGGTCGAAAGCGAGGTGATCGCGGAGGATCATATCTTCTGGGGAATTTTCGATGTAGGCTTTGTAATTCATGCAGTGAAGAGGTTATAACGGTGGGTGGGCTGGAAACATTGTACCAGGCGCTTCATATTTCATCCACTACTATCAGCTACTGTGCATTACTCAGGAGATTTCTGGCGATGCTTTTTACCTTGTTTATCGGAATGGCAAAACCAATATTCTGAGCGCCTTGCGCAACCGCCACATTTACACCAACGACTTCACCACGGGTATTGATCAGTGGACCTCCTGAGTTCCCTGGATTAATTGCTGCATCTGTCTGAAAAACATCCTCGAGAGTTTCGGTCATACCACCCCCACTTGCGTTGACAGTTCGTGCCATACCTGAGATGACACCCACTGAAACCGTATTCCTGAACTGTGCAAGGGCGTTACCGATGGCGATCGCAGTCTGGCCAGGCTTCACGACGTTTGAGTTACCGAGCTTAACAGTTGGAAGATCGGTTGCCTCTACTTTTAGTGCGGCAATGTCGAGGGTGCTTGATTGCATTGATACTTTTGCATCGAATCTACGTCCATCATTGAGGAGCACGGTATAGATGGCTTTTGGGTCACTGATAACATGTTTATTCGTCATAATCACTCCATCTTCACTGATAATAAATCCGGAGCCACCACCAACTTCTTTTCTTTCTACACCGTTCTGACGATACTGTGGAATTTTGAATGATGGCCCAAAGAAGTTCTGCATATGTGGATCATTTTCATACATCCCCTTAAATGGGTCGATGTAATATTTTTCGAGGATCGGTACGTCCTTCGAGATAATGATACTGACCACTGCTGGAGAGACCTTGTCCACGGCGCTGATTATTGACTGTTCGTAATCCGTTGTCCGACTGAGTGAAACTGCGGCGATTGCCTGATCCGATTGGCCGCGAAATGGAATCAGACCGAGACCGAGAATAGCGGCTGTGGTAATAATGGCGTATGGAACCTTATTTTTCATGAATGTATGGGGTAATGAATTATGAGGTCTTTTTTTGATACTTTGGTGGGCTTTCAAAAGTTACACTTTCTCGGTTGACAAAAATGTATCGGTAATTGCTTAACACTTTTCTTATGCAGACGCCTCGAGGCGTCCTTTCCGAAAGAACATTTTCGGTTTGGCTGTTTGGGATTTCCGGAGAGAGAGGCGGGTTTCGAGGGGGAGACTTGCTATGTATTTGCACTTGAGTGAGCAGCACCCGTTGTTAGCGGCATTGCACACTTCGCACTGGATGAAGAGCAGGTTGCACATCTCATTTCCACAATTTACGTGATTGTCAGAAGGTTCGCCACACTGGTGGCAGTGACTAATGACGTCGGCGGTGATTCGTTCGGCGCGGCGTTCGTCGAAGACAAAGTTTTTTCCTTTGAACTTTGATGGGAGGCCTTTTTGCTCGATCTCGTGCTTGTAATTAATGATACCACCGTGGAGCTGGTAGACGTCGGTGAAGCCTTCATTTTTGAGATAGGCACTCGCTTTTTCACAACGAATACCGCCGGTGCAGTAGAGAAGGAGCTTCTTGTCTTTCTGGTTTTGGAGGGTTTTGCTGACTTCCGGAAGCGCCTCTTTGAAGGTATCGACGTCTGGACAGATGGCGTTTTCGAATCGGCCAATCTCGCTCTCGTAGGCGTTACGCATGTCGACAATGATTGCATCTTCACTCTCGGCGAGCCTGTTGAACTCCTCGGCGGTGAGATGGGTTCCGACATTTTCGATGTCGTAGGCGTCGTGCGCGAGGCCATCGGCGACGATCTGTTTTTTGAGTTTGATGGTGAGTTTATAGAAGGACTCGCCTTGCTGGCCTTCTTCTATGGCGATCTTGAGCGGCATGTTTTTTAACTCTTTTTTATTCTCGAGGTTCGCGATGAAGGCGTCCCACTGTGGTTCCGGCACGTTGATCTGCGCGTTAATCCCCTCCTGCGAGACGTAGGTTCGCCCGAGTACTCCGAGCTGCATCCACTCTGCGTAGAGTTGGTCACGGAAAACTTGCGGATCTTTGATGCGCACATAGCGGTAGAACGAGAGGGTTCTTCGTGAGAAGGTCTCCTGTTCGAGTTTTTTGATTGCCTGTTCTTTTGAGAGATTGTTGGCGAGCTTGAACATTATTTTACAATAAGGGTGCCTGACATGGATGCGTGTCCGCTTCCGCAGAAGACCGAACAGGTGAATGAGAAACTTCCGACCTTATCAGCGGTGAAACTTGCGGTGGCGGTTTCGCCTGGCTTGAGCTTCTTATTGACGTTGAAGGCGGAGAGGAAGAATCCATGATCGACATCAACACTCTTAATCGAGAGCTCTACCTGATCACCTTTATTGACGGTGATGGTGGATGGAGAGAATGACCAGCTCTGAGCCGTGATGGAAAACTTTTTTACTGCTGGGGCGGCGGCTGCGGGTGCCGTTGCGGGTACGGGAGTTGGGGTGGGTGTCTTTGTGGCAACTGGTGTGGGGACAGACTTAGACTTTTCCTGGGTGACTACTTTCTCTGTTGGAACAGGAGTTACAACGGGTGCGGGTGCCGTTGCTGGTGTAGATGTTGAAACAGGTGTTATTGTGGCAACTGGTGTGGAAGCACAACCGGTCACTAGCAGGGTGAGTGTCAAGAAAGCGACGAGAGAGAGTGAACGTTTCATAGGGGTGTGATTAAAAAAAATGAGTAAAAGAGGTTTCGGGTGTATTTTAGCTGTTTTTCCTGGAGCTTCGCAAGTAGCTGATGAGGGCCGGAACGACTGATACAGCGATGATTCCGAGGACCAGGAGGGTGAGGTTGTCTTTGATAAATGGAATATTTCCAAAAATATATCCAGCAATAACAAAGGTAAACGTCCAGAGCAGAGCACCGGCGACGTTCCAGAAAAGAAACTTCTGATAGTTCATTGATCCAATTCCCGCCACGAACGGAGCAAAGGTTCTGATAATGGGAAGAAATCGTGCGATGACGAGCGTTTTTGCGCCGTACGTGTCATAGAACTCCTGCGTCTGTTGAATATATTTTTTGTTAAAGAGTCGACTATTTTCTGAACGAAAAATTCGGGGTCCGATCACCTTTCCGATGTGATAGTTGGTCGTATCCCCGAGAATTCCTGCAACTGCAATAATCGCAAGAATAAGCGGAAGATCGAGGTGGCCGGTCGCGGCAAATGCGCCAAGGAGAAATAACAGTGAATCCCCTGGAAGAAAGGGTGCGATGACGAGTCCGGTCTCACAAAAAATCACCACAAAAACCATCGCGTAGATCCATACTCCATAATTCTGGATGAGCCAGATGAGCTGGTCGTCGAAGTGGAGTATGAAGTCAATCATGATTCGAACTCTTTATTGCGGAGCTGCTGAATTTTATTGATATTTTCTTCGAGCATGCCGAATATCTTCTGGAGCATCGTCTCCGATATTCTTTCAATGTTTTCTGGAGAGACACTCATGCCGTTTTCGGTCATGAAGTAGTTCACGACGGTGGTCATAAACTGTGGAATCTCCTCGTGTATTTTCTGATTATCGTCGTAGGCATTTTTCATCATGCGCATGACATCGTTTTTTGCCTGGATGTACATCATGTCGATCCAGACCAGGAGTTCGTCGATAATTGCCTGACTTTTTTCTTCGTCTTCGGTGCGAATGAGGCCGAGATCTTCTTCGCTGAGAGTGATTCGCTGCTGCGTATCGGTGCTCAGTACCTCAACTTCAAGGCCCTTGTCATCCTCTTTTGCGGCCATCGTCAGCTCCTGCTGTGACTCGCGATCACCGAGAAGTAGCATCGATAAGACAAATGCTGCTGGAATATTGAGGGCGAGCAAATGGGCTGCCTGAAAGGCGAGGTCGCTCTTTCCTGACTTACGCTGAAGAAACTGTGTGAGCAGTTTTGCAAGTTTCTCTTCCTTCTTTTTTCGTTTCTGTTCGCCCTTCTGAAGAGCTTTTAGTTGCTGACTCGTGGATCGCATTTGTTCGCGAAATGCCTCCATGGCGGCTTCGGACATTCCCTCAGAGCCTTCCGAACCACCGGCAGCATTATAGTTTTCCAAATCGCCAAACATAGCTGTGTGAGGTTATGTGCTTAGCTCCTGGCTACTTCGTTGCTGGTACGGCTGGTACGACGCTGACGAAAACCTGCGTCTGTGCACGACCATCGAACTTTCGAGTTCGCTTCTCCTTGAAGCTGACTGTTCCGTCTGTGAGGGCAAAAATGGTGTGATCTCGTCCAAGACCGACGTTTTCGCCTACCATGAACTTGGTTCCACGCTGTCGGAGAATAATACTTCCTTCGCCGATAACTGAGCCGCCAAATATCTTCACTCCAAGTCGTTTCGACGCTGAATCACGACCGTTTTTCGAGGATCCTCCTGCTTTTTTATGTGCCATAGGGTAAGTCTTGTATGAATAAAGCAGGCGCATTGTATCTGTTCTAGCCTTGAGATTCAAGGGTTTTTGTGGTATACTTGATAGATACATGAAAAATACACACCAAATCAGCTTTGTAGTAGCTTTAGCGCTCGTGGCAGTATCAAGTCTGCCTGGGTTGGCTGTGGCCGATGATGGTCCACATGATGAGATTATCGTTGAAAAGGTTGAGCGGGAGAAGGGGGAGGAGAAGCCGATGCCGGTTTCTCTGCTGGATGAGAAAAGCTTGAACAACGCCCTCTTTCTTTTTCAGATTCAGCAAGAGCTCAAGACATCCTACGCCGAATATAAAAAGCTCAATAGCGTCATCTCGACGACGCAAGATAAGGTTCTGGATGGGAATGACACGATTGGAACCCTGCGCGAACAGATTATTTCGTTTCAGCGTGAGATCACGTTGAGTGAAGAAAAAATTCATTCTATTGCCCAGCAGATTGGTCTCCAGGAAAAGGAGCTCTCTATTCTCCAGCAGGAGGTGGCTGATCGAGGTGTGGCTCTCGAAGAGCAGAAAAAACTTCTCGCGGATTATATGCGCATGCTCTATCTGAATGAGAATCGATTCCGAGGTGACGTGGGAAGTGACGAGAAGATCAGCTCGGCTAAACTCATCCTCTCTGATGTGAATATTGGTGAGACCCTTCGAGAGATGAATACCCTCGACATGCTCCAGTACCGTGGACAACTTCTGCTTGAGCAGTTACAGGGTGCCCAGGAGGCCATTTTGGAAATTCATGCCCTGATTCTTCAAAAGAAAACCCGACTGGATGTTCTCAAAAATGTGATCGTTGCTGAGAGGCAACACTTACGAGATGGCCAGGAGGCGAAGACGGCACTGCTGCGCATCACCCATGGCGAGCAGCAAAATTATGAAAAACTCATCGCTGAGTCTCTCGTGCAGCAGGATGAGGCTATTCTTCAGATCGGCGCCCTTCAGGACAACTTCAACTATGTGAAAAATAATTTGAGCCGCCTCGGTAATTCGGTGAGTGGAAATGATCTCCAGAAGTTACTCGATGCACGGACGCAGGAGATTCTTGAGTTCCAGGCGATGAGTGATAGCAACTCGGTGCTGCAGTGGCCGGTGAAACCTTCGCGTGGTATCAGTGCTTACTTCCATGACTCGAGCTACAAGGCGCGATTTGGAGTCGGACATCAAGCGATCGATATTCCTACCTATCAGAATACGCAAATCGTTGCG
>CALQZC010000031.1 GCA_943349045.1 Candidatus Peribacteria bacterium | reverse complement strand
AGGAAAATGATTACTCGAATAGTCAAATTCAGGAAAATTTCATAAAAATGCTACAAATATTTCAGGAAAAGTTTAGAGATCGGTAATGTCCGCCACCTATACTCCAGGCATGAACAACACGGCAATATACATCCACGCATGGAATCTCGTCACGAGTACGAGTAATCGAATACTCAGCGTTATTTACGAGACATTCGGATCCTTCGAGCGAGCATGGTATGAAATCACGCCATCCCAACTCGCACAGCTTTCGAAAAGAATCGACCTCATAGCGAGAAAACAAAAAATCAGTCCACAAAAAGAGTGGGAACAATTTCAAAAAATACAAAACATTCGGTTTATAACATACGATAACCCAGACTATCCGTCGCAACTTGCACAACTGAGCAATTACCCATTTGGGCTCTATATACGGGGAAATTACGACCCACATACTGCAGAAAAGCGTACCAACCTCAGTGTAGTTGGTACACGTCAACCATCACCTTATGGTGTCGTGCAGACGCAAAAAATAATTCAACATCTTCGATGGTATCCGGTGACGATCGTGAGTGGGTTGGCGGATGGAATTGACTCGATTGCACACGAGACGGCGCTCATGGAAAACCTTCCAACCTGGGCAGTAATTGGACATGGACATCACACGCTTCGCGAATCAAAACACGATCTCGCACGGGCCATCATCGAGAATAATGGCTGTATTATGAGCGAATATCCACCAGGAACTCCAGCCGAGAAGTTTCGGTTTCCAGAGAGAAATCGAATTATCGCAGGGCTCTCGCCGGTCACACTCGTAACCGAGGCACCAGAAAAATCGGGTGCAAACATCACGGCAAAAATTGCGCGTGACGAAAATCGGGAGGTCTTCGCACTGTGCGCCGATATTGATCGACTCGACTGTCAGGGGAATCTTCAGCTTATCGAGTTACATATTGCAACGACACTCACCTCATATCAGGCGCTTATTCATGGGCTAAATCTGAATGATCAGCCAGAGCAACCGGACACAAAACAGCAGCTCCCACTTCAGCACTTCACCAATGAAAACATGAATATCGTCATGAGAGAAATGAGTTACAAAACATCAACATCCGCAACCGAACTCATAGAAAAAACATCAATCAAGGACATCTCAGAAATATTGCAAACCCTCAGTCTCCTCGAGATAGAAGGACTCATTGAAGCAGTTGGCGGAGAGTATCGCGCTAGAGCATAATATTGGTGGCTTGGAAGACCTCATCCATCGTCGTGAGACCTTGTAGTACTTTCAACACGCCATCCTCCTGCATCGTGATCAGCCCCTTTTTTCGTGCCACTTCAAACAACTTCGGCCCACTCGCCTTCGCGAGAATGAGTTCCTGGAGCTCAGTATCAATCGAAACCATTTCGGTAATGACAAGACGTCCACGGTATCCAGTCTTACTACAGACTTCGCAGCCATGTGGGGAGAGAAGCTCAGTCGGCACAACGACCGGCGCCGCCGGCATAAACGCCGCGAGCGCACCTGCAGGAATTCCCGCCAGAATCGTCTCAAACTTTATTTTTTCCTCAGGAGTGACGGCGCGCTTTTCAGCACACACACACAATTTTCTCACGAGTCGCTGTGCGATAATCGTGTGTAGAGCAGGTCCAACAATAAACTCAGGGAGGCCCATATTCACGAGACGCGGAATCGACTCAACAGCGCTATTCGTATGCAGGGTCGAGAGCATCACATGACCCGTGAGGGCGGCCTGTGCGGCGACTGTTGCCGTCTCGAGATCTCGAATTTCACCAATCATCACCGTGTCCGGATCCTGTCGCAAAATAGTACGGAGTCCATCGGCGAAATTATATCCATGACCCTCATCAATCTGACTCTGAGAAATGCCCTCGATATGATATTCGATTGGATCTTCGAGGGTAATAACCTTAGCCTCAGGTGTATTAAATCGGCCAAGTAAGCCATAAAGCGTAGTCGTTTTACCTGAACCCGTCGGACCGGTGACGAGGACCATGCCATGCGAGAGTTCTGGTAATTTTTCCATTTTAGTAAGATAGGCGCCCTGGAATCCCATCTCGGCGAAGCTCAAAAACGACTTGCCACTATCGAGCAGACGACAAACAAACGACTCGCCATACTGCGTGGGAATCAGGGAAACACGAACATCAACTTTTCGCGCATTGATAGCGAAACTATATCGTCCATCTTGCGGAACCGTCGTGACATTCATCTTCATTTTACACTTGTACTTCAGCTGGTTGATGATATTGAGAAAGATTTTTTTATCGAGTTCAAAAATTAAATGCAGTTCACCATCGATACGAAATCGTACTCTCGCCTTCGTCTCCTCAGGCTCATAGTGAATATCAGACGCCCCCGTTTTTATCGCACCAACTTCAAGTAAATTCAATGCCTCCTCAGCTGTCACCGTCTCGACACGCTTCTTCAAATCAGCCAAAATTTGGATCTCTTTTTCAAACGCGGCAACACGAGACTCTTCGATATTTGTGACAATATCCTGTTTCAAGACAGCCTGCTGCACATCATAGATGTGCACCGCCTCCTCTATCGAGTCGGCGGTGCACAAGTTCAACTCCACCTCGAGTTTCTGTGCCGTCCATCGATCGATAATCGCCTTTGCACTCGCATTGGTAGGATCAACCACACCGACCCGCAGGTGCTGCCCAAGACGAAAAAACGGCATCACGCCAGCCGCAACCGCCTCGTCACGAGTTACCAACTTCAAAAGATCCGGATTAATTGGAATCTTCGATAAATTCACATAGAGCATGGCGGTCTCTGCCGCACGCGTCATCACGCCTTTTTCGTGAATCTCACGATTAATCCAGCCAAGAGCCTGTCCAACTTTCGGCGCCTCGCCATTCGCATTCACCGGTGCACTTCCTGTACCACCAGCCGACTGCTGCTGAAGGTCTTTGACGGCGGATTGTATCGACTGATCTGCCATAGATGCGACATAAAGATTATTTCAAATCATTATACCACAATTCAGCTTCAATGTCACGTACAACCCGCACATCATCAGAAATCACCCATTTAAGCGTTCTTTACAGCTTCAACAAGCACTTTCGCCTCATCGTCCGTAATGCCCTCGAGACCGACGATATCTTTCTCGCCCAAGCCTTTGAGCTGTCCAACCTGCGTCAGGCCGGCAGACTCAAGCTTCGCGACGATGCCCTTATCGATGGCAAGTTCAGCAATCGTCTCGACAGATTTTTTCGGAATATCTTTTTCAGCAAGCTCATTAAGATCCTTAATATCCAGCTCCCAGCCGGTAAGAATCGATGCGAGTCGAACATTTTGGCCCTGTTTACCAATCGCAAGCGGACGCTGGTCAGTGACGACATACACACTTGCCCGTCGCGCACTCGTATCGAGAAGAATCTGAGAAATTTTCGCTGGAGAAAGTGCGGCACGAATATAGTTCTCCGGATTTTCCGAGTATTGGATAATATCAATACGCTCATTATTGAGCTCGTCCATCACCGATTGAACACGGACACCTTTCTGGCCAACACATGAACCAATAGGATCAATCTTTGGGTCCGAAGAAGAAACCGCAATTTTACATCGAACACCCGCTTCTCGAGCAATGCCTTTGACGATGACAAGTCCCGATTTTACCTCAGGAATTTCGAGCTCCATAAGTTTCTGAACGAGCATTTTGTGTCGTCGAGAAATCAAGAGCTGCGGACCCTTCGTTGTTTTGATAACCTTATCGAGATAAAGCTTCAGACGCTGACCGCTGAAATATCGCTCTCCAGGGATCTGCTCTTCACGTGGAAGATTCGTCGTAATTTTGCTATCAAGATTCACATACACATAGTCGCCATCGACACGGTGTACGAGAGAATTAATGAGCTCATTTTCACGATCCTTGAAGATTTCATACATGACATCTCGTTCCGCTTCCTGGATACGCTGGATGATAACCTGTTTCGCTGATTGCGCAGCGATACGTCCGTATCCAGCCGGAGTGACATCGATCCGAATCTCATCGCCTACCGACGCACTTGGCTTGTACTTCTTCGCGTCTTTAACCGACATCTCAATCTCATCATTTTCAACAACTTTGACAACCGTCTTCACCGCGAAGACCGTCGCATTACCAGAGTTATCATCGAGATCGACATCGACATTCATATCACGAGTTCCGTAATCTTTTTTATAGGCAGCACGGATGGCGGCCTTGATGGTCTCAATGACCTTGTCCTTCGAGATTCCTTTTTCATCACACAGCTGGGCAATTGCCGCAGCAAATGGTGTTTGCATAAAGTAGGGGGGTTAACAGCTACAAAATTATAGCCAGGTTGATACAGAAAAATCCCAGGATGAAGTTATTCACCCTGTGTACGTGTATACACTATCAAGAAAGAGCCATTACGTCAAGCGGACTCAGCAGGGAGTCCCGGGAGGGGCTCTCTATCGCCTCAAAAGTCCAAGCTCATCCAGTACCCGGAACACCATCGAGGCGCTATAGCCCCGGCTACATAAATAACGATACAGCTTTTCGTACCGCTTAGAGGGTTCATATCGTGCAAGAGTCAGAACTTTTTTCTCGGCGAGCGCGCGCGCTCCCAGATACTCTACGTCCCCCGACCTGCCATCGATGGTATTCTCAGTATTTTCATCGCGGAGTCGCTGCAACACATCTGCAACGATGTGCGAATCAACACCTTTATTTTTGAGCTGTGTGGTAATCCAGAGAAAACCATGGGGTCGATGCTGAAGCGTATCTCGGACAAAAAGTTCAACAAAATCCCGATCGTTCACATATCCAAGATCACGAAAACGGCTAAGAATACGCTGTATTTCTTCTCGCATCGTCTCTTCGGAAATATCAGAGCGAAACATATCATACCACTTCGAAGAAATTTTCTTTTCAAGGCGCTCACGGAGTTGATGTTCCGTGAGTCGTCGTCGAGTTACCATACGAAGGGCAGCATTCATGAGACGACGACAAAAAAGTTCAGACATATTTTGAGTACTCAGATGAGTACTCGATGGAGTATCCATTCGACTATCGGTTAGAAGATGTGAAGTATTGGCAAAAGACAAAAGTATTTTAGTACTTGGAATTTTCAGGAATCTACTGGGACCATTTCAGGGAAAAGGCATTAAAAAAAGCCCGGGGACCCTCACTCACTATCCCCGGACCTTACCGCTACAGTATTAAGGAAACGGAGATAAAAAGCAAGTGTTTTTCATCTCAATGAGTGAGATAAAAAGCTAAAGCTGAAAATGTATTTTTGGCAAGAAAGGTGGCCGGAACGCAACCCGAAAATAAACAGGGCTGGGTAGTCGCGGCCACCCTTCAGAAAGACAGTAAGCCCCCTCCGGGGACACAGTAAGTCATTAGCTAGAGAACAAATTGTCAAATAAACGAAGATATGTCATGAATCGGAGCCTCAAGAGCTGAGCTCTCCCCACTCGACTACTCGCCCATCGGAACCGACACCATATCATCAGCCCGCTCGTCAGCCCGCATCTTTTTCACCGCGGCCTGAAGCTCAACCTCAATGGAGTGTAGAACATTTCGATTCTGGCCCAAATAAGCTTTAGCATTTTCACGACCTTGTCCAAGTCGCTCTTCCTTATAAGAGTAGAAGGCACCAGATTTATGAACAAGTTCATAGCGAGTTGCGAGATCAAGCACGTCACCGGTGTAGGAAATACCGTTTGCGTAGAGAATATCGAACTCTGCAATCTTGAACGGTGGGGCAACTTTATTCTTCACAACCTTCACGCGTGATCGGATACCGATAAACTTTTTCTCATCACCAGTTCCCTCTTCGAGCTTACCCGCAGCACGAATCTCGAGACGGACCGAAGCATAAAATTTAAGGGCATTACCGCCTGGTGTTGTCTCAGGATTTCCAAACATGACGCCAATTTTCATACGCAACTGATTGAGGAAGATAATCGTCGTCTTACTCTTACCAACCATGGCCGTAAGTTTTCTCATCGCCTGACTCATGAGGCGAGCCTGAGCACCCATCTGGGCATCACCCATCTCACCCTCAATTTCAGCTCGTGGTGTGAGCGCCGCAACCGAGTCGACGACGATAATGTCAACCGCGTTAGACGAGACAAGGGTCTGAACAATTTCAAGTGCCTGTTCGCCGCTATCTGGCTGAGAAATAAGGAGGTTATCAACATCAACACCAATGCGACGGGCATACTGTGGGTCGAGAGCATGCTCTGCATCAATGAAGGCAGCCTGCCCCCCGAGCTTTTGCATCTCAGAGAGAATATGGAGCGCGAGCGTCGTCTTGCCAGCACTTTCTGGGCCAAAGATCTCAACGACTCTTCCTTTTGGAATACCGCCACCAAGGGCAATATCGAGAGAGAGTGACCCAGTTGGAATCGTCTCAACCTCAATTTTTTGTGACTCACCCATTCGCATGATCGAACCCTTTCCAAAGTTCTTTTCAATTTGAGAGATGGCGAGCTCGAGAACTCGTCGTTTCTCGGGGTCTGCCTGTTTTTGTTCAGGCTGCTGTCGTGAAATAGGTGCGGCGATATCGCTCTTGTGAGCTGTCTTCGCGGTAGTTTTGTCTGCCATAAAGAGAATGGATTAGGAATTAAGGATCAATTACTGCCATTGTAGGTGAGTATGCACTCACCGTCAAGAAACAATGAATTGACACCCGGAATATATCGTGTGCACTTAACATCTCTCTAAACTTTTTCTGAAAAATTCCTCACAAATTCCTGACATTTTTATGAAATGGCTGGAGGAGCTGATGGAGGAGCCACAATCGCCGGTGCAACAACCGATCCAGCAGGTAGTCCCGTGAGGGGCGCTGGTGCAACGCCTGGGAGCGCTGCGGCACCCGGCAGTGGATCATGAAAGTGAAAATACGAACGAATGCTTTTTTCAGTTCCAAATGCAACATTTTTCGTGTGGCAGACATTGCAGCTGTACACATATTTGCGTCCAACCTGACGCGCATCAACAATTCGCTCGCAGTCTTTGCAATAAAACGCCACACCCGACACCTGTTCTTTTTTCGCAAACATAAAAATTAGAGTAACGTATGCTGATTAACTTCCGTCTTCTCCACATCCACTCCCCCGTGCTCACGCTGCTGCGGCATCTTGATCAGCGGTTCATAGGTTGACTCGAGGTCGAGATGTCCATGTCGGTGCTGCCGTTTACGCATGATATAGGCACCAACACCAAGCAGGATAACTCCACTCAGCGCAAAGAGCATGCCAAATCGTGTCTCTTTTATGACAACATTCACGCCAAAGCGAGGGTGAAAAAATACAGAATTTGTTAAGAGCAATAAAAATGCCGAAAAGCCCGCCGAGATCATGTAAAAATTTCCAAGCGAAGAAAAAATGTGGTCAATCTTATCTCGAACCGTTCGGCTAAAGAGCGTCGCGCACGCGATCCCACCAAGCGCCAAAAACAAGAGTCCGACGAGATACATCGGCCCTGTCACACCGAGAAATGTGTCACCCGTCCGGAATGAGTCCAGATCGGAGTACCACGGCATCAGAGCGCTCATCGCCATAATGGCCGAGCCATAGAAGACAAACTTCTGTTCGCTACTGAGCTCCCTGATTCGATCGAGAAAACTTCGTGTCGCCATGCCCAAACGATAGCAAACTGTGCTAGAATGCACAAGTCCGACCCGTCAAAGTCCCCTATGCACATCGCTATCGACATTCGCGAAGCCGTGAAGCCAAAAAAAACCGGAAAAGGTTGGTACGCCTTTGAAATGACAAAAAATCTCCTCACCCAGCATCCAGAAGACACCTTTACCCTCTATACCGATCAGCCCTACCCTGAGTGGGAGCACTTCTCAAACGCAACGCAGCAGTTTTTTCCACCATCGGCACTCCGCTGGCACTTCAAGGTCACCCGCGATCTGAAAAAACTCAAACCAGACATTTTTTTTGCACCCACGAGTTTCATCATCGCCGCCCTCGCCCCGAAGTCCCAGAACGTGATCGTCACGGTCCACGACCTCGTCGCCTGGCTCTACGCCACACACCACAATCTGAAGGCGACCATTATCGAACGGCTCACGCTTCCGCTCGCCATAAAAAACATCAAGAAGTTCGTCACCGTCTCCCAGAATACCAAGCGCGACCTCCAGCATTTTTTCAAGATTCCGTCAGAAAAAATCGAGATCGTTCCCTGCGCGGCAAGTGAGAATTTTAAGCCAGCAACAGAGAATGCAAAAAAACAGGAAAATACTTCGTATTTTCTGGCCGTCGGCACCCTCGAACCACGAAAAAATTTCATCACCCTTATAAAGGCCTTCGCAGAAATAGCAAAAAAGCACCCCGAATATTCACTCAACATTATCGGCGGAAAAGGTTGGTACTTTGAGAAAATATTCGCCACCGTTCGCGATCTTAAGCTCGAGAACAGTGTGCACTTTCTCGGTTACATAGACGACAAAGATTTGCCTTCGCACTATCAGCACGCCACGGCGCTCGTATTTCCATCTCTCTATGAAGGTTTTGGAATTCCACCGCTAGAAGCCATGAAATCAGGATGCCCAGTTATTGCGAGCAACACCTCTTCCATTCCCGAGGTCGTCGGTGACGCCGCACTGCTCGTCGACCCCTCATCAGCTCCCGAGCTCACTCAGGCGATGCTTCGTGTAATAAAAGAGCCAGAACTCCGTGACAAACTTCGCAAAAAAGGACTCATTCAAGCCGAAAAGTTCAGTTGGTCGGCATCTGCCAAAAAACTTTACCAGATGATGAAAAGCACCGTATAATACCCTCCATAACCACACCTCATGAATCACGCTATCCACTTCGGTACCATCGGCATTATCTGTAAAAAAAGTATTCCGCAGGAAGTTGAAAAACTGAAGCGGGTCCTCGCGGTACTCGAAAAACTTGGAAAAAAAGTCATGCTCGATAAACACGCCTCCATCGCGCTCAAGAAGAAAAAGGAAGGTTTTTCAAAACTCGAAATCTGCGCCCAGGCCGATATGATCGTCACGCTCGGCGGAGATGGTACCCTCCTGAAAACCGCACGCTGCCTGAGTAAACCCGAGACGACGGTATTTGCGATTAATGTTGGAAATCTCGGATTTCTCACGGAGGCAACACTGAAAGATTTTGAAAAAAAATTAAAGGCCTTCATGAAAGGAAAATTTGTCTTCGATCCACGTTCGCTGCTCCATGTCACCCTTCGTCGTAAAAATAAGGCCATATTTGAGTCTCTCGCATTGAACGACGCCGTCGTCAACCAGGGTTCTTTCGCGCGACTGATCAAAATGAGTATCACGATCGACGACCTTCCCGCCGCACTCTTCAAATCGGACGGTCTCGTCATTGCCACGCCAACGGGATCAACTGGCCATTCATTGTCTGCCGGTGGACCCATCGTTCACGCACGAGTTGGGGGATTTGTGATTACCCCAATCTGCCCAGCACTCCTCTCTATGCGCCCAATTATTATTCCCGACGAGCGCACCATCCGCATCCGCGTGGAAACGGAGCGCCGCGAAGAAGAGATCAAAATCGGTCTCACACTCGACGGTCAGAACACCATCGGCCTCGACTTCGGCGACGAAATTATAATCCGGAAGGCCCCCCAACACCTCGACCTTATCCGCTCCCTCGACCGAAACTACTACCAGGTCCTCAACCAGAAACTGCACTGGGGATATGAGGAGTAACAGGCACCAACCCGGCATGCACTCGTGCAATGCGACCCCCGCGAATCGCCGCCTGCGCCGCCGCTAATCTCGCAATCGGCACGCGGAATGGTGAACAACTGACGTAGTCCAATCCAATCTGATGGCAGAACTCGACCGAGGCCGGTTCCCCACCATGCTCTCCGCAGATACCAATCTCGATATCCGGTTTCACCGAACGTGCTTTTTCGACACCTATTCTCATAAGCTCTCCGACACCTCGGCGGTCAATCGTCTCAGACGGATCGCGCTCCAGGACGCCTTTTTCCAGATAGTCACCCATGAATTTTCCAACGTCATCTCGGGAAATGCCCCACGTGGTCTGGGTGAGATCGTTTGTTCCAAATGAGAAAAAGTCCGCATACTGAGCCAGGTAATCGGCCGTCAGACAGGCACGCGGGAGCTCGATCATGGAACCAATTTTATACGCAAAGTCTAAGGGGCCGTGTTCCGACTCAAATGTTGTAATCACGCGAAGCGCCAGCTCTCGCAACATTTTTAATTCGTTCGTTGAAGAAATGAGGGGCATCTCAATTTCTGGAATCACCACAATCCCCTCTTTTCGTGCGAGCACGGCCGCCTCAATAATCGCCTGCACCTGCATCTCGTACATCTCCGGGAACGTCACCGCGAGACGACATCCACGATGACCAAGCATGGGGTTCACCTCGTGCAAGGACTCAGTGACGAGCTTCAGCTGTTCAAATGGCATACCCATGCGCACCGCGAGCTCGGCGATTTTTCCATCGGTCTGTGGCATGAACTCGTGCAATGGCGGATCCAGCAATCGAATACAGACGGGATATCCGTTCATGGCCTTGAAAATTCCATAAAAATCTTCTCGCTGAAACGGCAGCAATCGCGCAAGTGCTGCTACACGAGTCGGGAGATCTCGAGCGAGAATCATCTCACGAACCGTATCGATTCGCGCCTCGTCAAAAAACATATGTTCCGTCCGACACAAGCCAATTCCCTCGGCGCCAAACTCTCGTGCCACCGCACTATCATGCGGCGTATCGGCGTTTGCTCGTACCTTCATCGCTCGAAAATCGTCGGTCCACTTCATGACTTCGAGAAAATCTCCAGAAATCTCAGGTTTGATCATGGGCATGTCGCCGAGCATGACCTCACCCGTCGAGCCATCGAGGGTAATGACGTCGCCCTCACGCAACAGTAGATCGCCAATCGCACATATTTTTAAACGTTTATCGACGGAGATTGATGAGCAGCCAGCGATACAGGGCTTGCCCATGCCTCGACACACCACGGCGGCATGCGATGTCATGCCACCCATGGCGGTGAGAATCCCCTCGGCCACATGCATACCACCCAGATCTTCCGGGGTCGTTTCACGACGCACAAGGATCACCTTCTCTCCGCGAGATACCCACTCTACCGCATCCTCAGGACTGAAGACAATTCGTCCGCAAGCCGCGCCAGGAGAGGCCGGCAATCCACGCGTCACCACATTGCGCGAAGCCCCCGTATCAATTCTCGGATGGAGCAACTGGTTCAATGCATTTGCATCAATATTCAAAAGGGCCTCTTCGCGCGTGAGTAGCCCCTCGCCAACAAGATCAACCGCAATCTTGACTGCGGCGTGAGCCGTACGCTTTCCATTGCGAGTTTGGAGCATGAATAAACGGCCATTTTCAATCGTAAATTCGATGTCCTGCATGTCGCGATAGTGCCGCTCAAGCGCATCCTTCGCCTGCAACAGCTGCGCATAGACCTCCGGCATCACCTGCCCCAACTCTTCGATACTCTGCGGCGTACGGATACCCGCCACGACATCCTCACCCTGGGCATTCATCAAGAACTCCCCATAAAACTCGGCAGCACCCGTCGACGGATTTCGCGTAAACGCCACACCCGTTCCAGAGGTCTCACCCATATTGCCAAACACCATCGACTGTATATTCACCGCCGTACCACGAACACCCGAAGGCACATGATGAATTCGTCGATACAGTACCGCACGTTCGCTCATCCATGAGCCAAAAACCGCCTCGATCGCCATCTTCAACTGATCACGTGGATTTTCCGGAAATGCAACACCAGCATGCGTACGCACCACCTCTTTATACATCGAAACCAATTCTCGCAAATCACCCGCGTCCAGCTCCGTATCCGCACTCACTCCTTTCGCCGCCTTCATGAGATCCATTTTTTTTTCGAAGTGTTCGTGTGCCACACCGAGCACCACATCACCAAACATATTCACAAACCGTCGGTACGCATCATACGCAAACCGCTCATTGCCCGTCTTCGCGATCACTGCGAGAACGGTCACGTCATTCAGACCAAGATTCAGGATCGTATCCATCATACCCGGCATAGAAATAGAGGCACCGGAACGCACAGAAACCAGTAAAGGATTCTCAGAATCGCCAAGCTTCTTACCCATCTTTTGCTCAAGCTCCTGCAGTTTTTCCTCAAGTTGTTCTGTATAGCCGGCTGGATAGTCGCCCCGTCCATTTCGCACCAAAGCATCGCTAAAGAAATTGCAGACATCAGTCGTAATCGTAAAACCAGGAGGAACCGGAAGTCCCAGATTCATCATCTCTGCCAAATTTGCACCCTTGCCCCCGAGGAGCTCCTTCATATCTTTGTTACCTTCTTCGAACGAGAACAAATGTTGCATGGATGTGGGGTAATGGTCGGCGATAGTATAACAATCAGTGGCGTGTTTGCAACTCGCTTTCTGCCGCGCGCTCAGCATCCTCTACGCGATCAAAAACCTCGTCAAAATTCGGGTAAAGTTTATAGAACACCTCATATCGATTTCGCTCCCATGGGGTCAGAAGGCCCGCTCGATACGCCTCGTGCTGCCTCCAGTAGTCGGGTGAAAGCCGAATATACTGATTCCAAGCGGTAATCGCCGCCGTATAATCCCCTTGTTGAAAAAGGCCGTCAGCATAGGCATACCAGACCTCAATCGCCGTTGGAGCGAGCTTGAGGGCGTTCAAGTACTGCTCATGCGCAAGCTCAAACTCCCCTGCCTCAATGTACGCCCGAGCCCGATACCAGTAGACGCGATAGTCCTCCCCATTCGTAAACGCCTGAATCCGCTCCAGGAGCGGAAAATCTGGAAACTGCCGGACATGATTGAGCGCATACCGAATCCGCATAGGTGCCATGGCAATCGCCTCTTGATAATGCTCCTCGCGTGCAACTCGATCAGCTCGCCATACTCGCCCGGTTCCATATATCACCCCTCCAATAATAAGGAAGAAAAAAATAAGGCTGAGGATACGTATCCATGTCGCCCCCTTCTTTGCCAGAGCATGAGGGCTGTGAGGCTGCTCCATCTGCTCCAGAGAAAATATCGCAACGATAAAGAACCACATAGTGAGGGCATGCGGTGCAGTCTGGAACCCAAACTGCTGCGAGGCGAGGTGACCGGCCAGACTGGCCCCCAAGGCAATGACCACGAGATTTTGACTCCGAACAGCGCGAGAAATAGCCAAAAAAAGAATGATCAAAAAAAACAGTCCCCCGATGATCCCAATCTCTTGCATCGTGTCGAGGATAATATTATGCGCTCGGTCAGCATAGGAGTTCAGATTTTCTGCACGCAAAAGTTCCTTCGGGGCGAATCGCGTAAATGCCATCGCATATGTATCGGGTCCATACCCAAGGATCGGTCGCTCAAGAATCATCTTCACGGTGGCCGGCCAGAGAATGAGTCGCGTCTCCAATGATCTCACATTTTCCCCCGCGATCACCAATCGCGATAACAGATCTCTACTATATGTAAAGCCCGCTCGCTCTCGGACATTCGCAAAGATGATCAGGGCGGTCATCAATCCCACCACGATCAGAACTCCTGCACCTACCTTGCGCCAGCTCGTTCGACTATCGGCACGGCTATCCATCCGACTATACACAATAGCAATCAGTAAAAAGCTGACAAATAAGCCAATAAGCCCACTTCGACTCAACGTCAATAACAGAGCCAAAAGTACCACAGCACCCCCGATGAGCCAGAGCCACCATCGTCGACTCTCCAGAAATTTCCAGAAAAAGAGGGGAGTCACGAGGACCAAATAGTCGGCCAAATAGTTCGGGTGACCGAGAGTCGAGAAACTCCGATAGAGAAATGAGTCAACATCCCACCACTCCGTCAACACCGGAAAAATTCTCTGCAAAATTCCATACACGCTTACAATAATCGCCGTCACCATGATGATCTCGAGCAGTTTCACGATTCGCTCCCGCCTCAAATAACCTGCCACCAGTACCATGATGAAAAGTGCTCCATAATAGAGGAGTCCATGATACCTCGGATCAACCCCCCAAAGACTCACCATCGGTGCAATCGATACCACTGTTGATAGAAAGACCGCCGACCAATATCCATAGAACGTCAGACGCAAAAGCGCACTTGGCGCCGTCACCGCAGCACCCGCGATCGATTTCCTGCGTAATCCATAGGCCCAACCCACCAGTCCGAGCCCGGCCAACAATCCCGCTCCTATACTGAGCACATGTACCTTGATCGGCTCGAAGGTCAAATAGGCTCCCACATCCACCGCCAGCGGTAGACCAACAAGAAGAAATACAAAGGCGACAAAGACTATGTTCTCAAAACTGTTCTCAAATCGTTCTCGAAATAGGGTCATTTTGGTCATGCGGCAGCTTTAGATGAGCTTTAGCTGATACTATTACTAGACTTTCCTTGCATCCCTGTCAATTTTGAGTACAATTGTTCTCAGAACTGAGTACAAGCGTTCTCCGAATTGAAAACAAACGTTCTCAAATCGTTCTCAAAATTGAAAACATATGTTCTCAAAACTCCTCAAATCCTCGGCTAGAAAAAGCCTTCTCGAAATTTTTCTGGATGACAGTAGACAAAAGTACTATCTGCGCGAGCTTGCCGTGAAAATAAACTACTCGCCAGGGTCGCTCCAGCGCGAACTCACGAGCCTTGTCGACGATGGTATCTTACTCGACGAGAAAATGGGCAATCTTCGCTTCTTCTCCCTCAATACTAAGAGTCCGCTCATCAAAGAGCTCAAGCACTACATACAAAACCACAAGAGCGACGCACCCGCGCCCAAAAAAGAGCCAACTCCCAAGAAATCCAAACCAAAACCAGTCTTAGTTCAAAAACCGACACCCATTTTATCTCAGCCTAAAGAGAAAATATTCACTCCGACTCATCAGCCGCCTACCCAGCCACCCGTTCCGCCTACCCAGCCAGCTATTCAGAAGCCACCAGTATCATCATCCTATGAACCAAGCTTCTATAAGCCAAATTTAGCCAAACCAATCTTTGCAAAACCCGACCTTACCTCTCAATTCGATTACTCAGAACCAGGATTTGAGGCTACAGAAAGCCAGCCATCGACTGATCACTATCTTTCGTATCAACCCGAGCCTGCACCGGCTCCCGAGCCGACGCCAAAAAAGAGCGACGATCCGGGTGATATTACCCTCCATATCGAGTGATGCCATATTGAGTGATGAAATTATTGCGTAGCCAATAACTTCCTCACCGAGACCCCTCACCCCAGCACCTGAACCCCGTATACCATCAACTGCCCTACGAACCCGCTAAACAGGGGCACCGTGAAGTTATCATCGAGCTTCGAGGTCAGGAGTTCGACCACACTTGCGGTCACGGCCATGGTCACATATACGAGCGGCATATCGGGCAGTAGAAACATGCCGGAAATCAGATTCACGGCCAAGCCAGCGCCAAAGCCGACCC
>CALQZC010000030.1 GCA_943349045.1 Candidatus Peribacteria bacterium | reverse complement strand
TGCTCCTCTCGAAGGACATGCATCGCGTCTTCGAGTACCACGGCGCCGAACACAAGGCCGTCTGGACCTATGAAAAAGGCCACGACCTCACCGTCGAGCACGCTCGAAAGCAGACCCGTCTCCACCCACGCTGTGGCACGAGTTTCATTCTCATCGTCTTCGTGATCTCAATTTTCACCTACATGTTCCTGCCAAAACAGGACACCTTCGTCGCCAACTTCTTCCTCCGCCTCGCCTGGCTCCCACTCATCGGTGGCGTCGCCTACGAAGTCCTCAAGTGGAGCGCCCGCCACATCGAAAACCCATTCGTAAAAATCCTCGTCGCCCCCGGCCTCGCCCTCCAGCGCATCACCACCCAGGAACCCGACGACGCCCAGCTCGAAGTCGCCCTCCGCGCCCTCGAAACCACGCTTGAACTCGAGACCCACGGGCTGCCAGGTAAGCTCATTCCGGAGACGGCTGTGGCGCAGTAGAATACGCCCAGATAAAGAAAACGAGTTCCCGGTTATGAAAATTTCATAATAATGTCATTAGGAAAATCCACGAACACGTGGAATAATTTCCTATTATGAAGATAACGATAACTACCAAGAACACGACTCTTTCGGCGATCTCAGATCCCGAGCAACTCAGTAACGCCGAACTCATAGAAAGATGCGCGCAACTCGGCAATCTGTCGGTAAAAGCGCGTCGCATGTTTATGGGCTTGCTTCCACTCGTCGCACGTCGCAAGGCATATAACATCAAAAAATTTTCATCCGTGTATCACTTCGCATCCGTGGTTGGTGGAGTGGATTTTAAGCTTGTTGATGAGGTTTTGCGACTGGATCGTCAGCTCGAGGAATTTCCGAAACTTCGGAAAGTACTCTATTCAGGCGAGATCGGCTGGGCGAAAATCCGGCTCGTTATTTCCATGGTTACAAAAGATGATCAGGATCGCTGGCTGCAATTACTTCGCGCACTCTCAAAACCGGCTCTTGAAGTCTATCTTCGAGATTTTCGAAAGCAGGAGGCCGAAGAGCATAACTTATTTTCTGAGATCATCGAGGTGAGTTGCGCACCAAAAGAAAATATTTCACAGTCACCTTTACCTCCAAAAAGTGCCATTTTTGAAGCTGAATCTTTTCCCGGGAAAGAAAGTGAATCACGAAATAGTGATGTAATAAATCAAGTGCCGCAACGAGAGCCACAAATGAGCGGCGAACAGCTCTCGAGAAAACAGCAAGAGCTCTACGCAAAACGAGAAAAATTTTCGTGCACTATAAATCAATGGCTCGGTGCACAACTCCGACTTTTCCGAAGAAGGCTTGAGAAACAGAAAAAGAAATGGATCACTTGGGAAGATGCACTTACGGAATTACTAAAAAGCGCGACATGTAAGCAGGAAAACCCATAATAAAAAGAGGAAGGGTATAGAAACCCTCCCTCCTCTAAATTCAAATCAAACAACCTCGCCAGCCTACTTCAACATCTCCGTAATACTTGGAACGGAAACATTCATGCCAGGCCCCATCGTCGTAGCGACGGAAACCTTCTGGAGGTACGTACCCTTCGCGCTCGCAGGTCGCACGTCCATGATCGCCTTCATCAACGACAAGAAATTCTCCTGCAACGCCTTCTGATCGAAAGAAACCTTGCCAAACATGTTGTGAACGACAGAGAACTTATCGACACGGAACTCAACCTGACCCTTCTTGATCTGCTCAATCGTCTTGGCAATATCTGGAGTAACGGTACCAGCCTTTGGGTTCGGCATGAGGCCCTTCTGACCAAGAATCTTGGCAACCTTACCGAGAGACTTCATCATGTCTGGAGTAGCGACGGCGACGTCGAAGTCCAAAAAGCCCTTCAAAATCTCTTCAATCAGCTCTTCGTTACCGGCTTTTTCAGCACCTGCTGCCTTGGCCTCCTTCACACGCTCTTCGGGAACAAACGCAATAACACGAACCTTCTTGCCAGTTCCATGCGGAAGAGAAACCGTCGAACGTACGTTCTGGTCAGACTTCTTTGGGTCGATACCGAGTTTGATGTGGACCTCAGTTGAGGCGTCAAACTTCACTGGGGAAGTTTTCTTGAGAAGCTCCATGGCCTCACCAACCGTATAAATCTCCTTCGTGACCATTTGCTTGGCCGCGAGGTATTTCTTTCCATGCTTCTTGTCCATAAAAATGGGGGTTAGGTGGTACAAACGGCCAGACTCGAAGAGTGTAGCCTCCCACAAATAAATAATTTAGGAAACGCTCTGTTTGTTCTCACTATTATCTCGCTGAATGACATGCCAGTGGTAGAGCCAGATTGGCGCACCCAGGATCATCATGGCGAGAGCCTCAGCGATATTTCGGCGTCGGTCATTTGACTGCTGCTTTTTCTGTCGCTCCTCTTCGTCAACGAGACATTGCTTAAACTCAGCACTGTTCGCATCGACGGGCACAATAGCTACACCGCCAACCACCGGAGTCGGAACAGATTTCGGACCACCGACATATCGCTCACCGAATTGACCACGGCAAACATCTTTCACAGAAGTGTAATAATATTCCCCATCAACACCGAGCACGACCTTCAAACCCGTATTGACCATTCCTACACCACCAATCAAAAAAACCACCAAACCGATTAAGGCTACCAGATAGAGGTAGATCAATCGAATAATGCTTTTCTTGGCCGGTTGAGAAAGTGTGGTTTCCATATGCAAATTCTAATCCTATTACTTCTCAACATCAACACCCATGTTTCGAGCCGTACCAGCGATAATTCGCATAGCCGCTTCGACATCATTGGCATTGAGATCTGGCATCTTGGTCGTCGCAATTTCTCGAAGCTGAGCCTGAGAAAGTGAACCCACCTTATTCTTATTTGGAACACTGGATCCCTTTGGAATGCCGAGTGCCTTCGTAATCAAGTTTGAAGCTGGAGGAGTCTTGGTAATGAACGAGAAGGTTCGATCTTCGTAGACCGTAACTTCAGCAGGGATGATCATATCACCCATTGGCTTCGTCCGAGCGTTGAACTGGGTACAGAAGTCCTGGAGATTGAGACCATGAGGACCGAGAGCGGTACCAACTGGAGGTGCTGGATTAGCTTTACCGGCTGGAATCTGGAGCTTAACAATGGTTTTTACTTTTTTGCCTGCCATAGGAGTGTATAAGAAATTGAGCAAAGTACTTTTACCCGATTTATGCCTGCTTTGCAAGTAAATTAATGAGTTTCTTGAAGAATTCGTGGCTAGCTTTCGGGTAGGAAAAGGTGAAGACCCTATTTTTGACCAAAACCGCCAGGAATGCCGTCCCAATTCGCTTGGTATCGTTCAGATAAAAGGATCGTGAGGCGAAGACATTGGTCTCGTTCAGCTTCACCTCTGGCAGAAAGGCCGAGCCCTTTTGCTTGAGCGACTCATAAAAGCCGGTAGCCTTACCGTCATCGGCGAGGAGAAACTCAGAGATAACCCCGTAGACACTCTTGCCGTCCGTAAGGTTGTAGCGGACCTTGGAAAGATTGACGACATCACTCACATCGATGAGCTGGAAGAGAAGTCCATCGGCACTCGTCTGCTCGAGACGCATCGACTCGAACCCAAACGCGGTGAGCTGCTCCGTTGTTATTTTTTCGATCGCATAACTTCGCTGCGAAAGAAAATTGGAAACCTCACTCGTCTCAGAAGTTGGCGCCGACGGAGTCGCGGTCGGAGTTGGAACAGCAGGAATAACTGGAATAACAGGAACTGCCGGTGCAACAGGAATAACCTCCGCACCCGGCGGAATCACCGACGTCCACCCACTTCGCAAATGATCATTGACAAGAAGCTGCGCGACGAGCGTCACGACGAGAATCGAGAAAAAAATCGTAAATATGGTAGCCTTCTGCATGTGAGGTGGCAAAAGAAAAAATGTGAAAAATGGCTTCCAGACTACTTCTTTCGGACCTGAGTAAAGTCGAGTTCCACCGGAGTTTCACGTCCAAAGATGGTAATGAGAATTTTGACTTTACCTTTCTCTTCATCGACCTTCGTGATGACACCATCGTAGTTGACGAATGGTCCCTCGAGAATGATAACGTGATCGCTGACTGAGAAATCAATCTTGAACTTCGGCTCGATCTCACCCATGCGTCGTTTGATAACCTTGAACTCTTCTTCGGAAACAGGAATCGGCATCGTACCACCAGCACCAACGAATCCGGTGACATTTGGGGTATTTCGAACGACGTACCACGACTCATCCGTAACCGTCATCTCAACGATAACGTAGCCAGGGAAAATTCGCTTCTTGACGGTTTTTGGCTCACCTTTTTTGATAATAATCTGTGACTCTTCGGGAACGACGATGTCGAAAATGAAGTCCTGCATACCGAAGGTCTCGATACGCTGAAGGAGTGCCTCACGAACGGCGTGTTCATAGCCAGAATAGGTGTGAATCGCGTACCAGTGTCGGCCAGTGTGTTGAGCTTGCTTTGCCATAGGGATGAAAAGTAAAGTAAGGGGTAAGGTTATCGCATCAAAAGAAGCTTGGTATAGCCAAGATTGAAGATGAAGTCGATAGCTCCGATAAAGACGGCAGAGATGAGGACAAAGCTGAGAACGATCGCGGAGAGGCGAATAGCCTGGTTTTTGGTTGGCCAGGTGACCCGTCGGAACTCTTCGTAGCTTTCGCGGAGGTAGGTAGTAAACGCGTTTTTCATGGAAAAAGTGATAGGAGATACTTCGAAAAAGCCTCTCGGCTCGATGTAAATAGTACCAGCTTTCGTCTGGTTTGCAACTATTTCGTCGTCACTAGCTTTACAATAGCTTAAAAATATGATAGAATACCTAGATAATATATCACATGAAACAGACACCAAAAACAACTCGTAGGCACTCGGATCACCACACATTCCTTCGTCAGGTCATGGTGGTCTGTATTCTTTTGATGGGGGCACTCATGGTGACGACGTCTCTGACGGCGCTCGCCCAGGAGACAACTGGCTCAGCTGCTTTTGCGATTCCTCTCGGCGACTCAACCGAGTATGGAAGCGACATCGTCGGTGATCCAGGTGGATCGTCCATCGTTGAGTCACTGGCAAATCTCGTCGGTGGCGCGAAGTCTGGTGATGGAGGTATCGTCGGAAGACTTCGAGGAATACTTGCCGCACTGGCGATTGCCATCACGATTTACTCAGCACTGAAAATGCTCCTCGCACAGGGCGAAGAGGGAAAAGTAACAGAAGCGAAAAAGGGCATATACATGGGACTTATTGGACTTGGAATTATCAGTCTTGCCGGCGAATTCACAAAAATTCTCAGCGTGAATAAAGAGGCCGCAAAAATTGTGTTCGAGGGTGATAACGTTCTCTGTCAGTATGCCAATACGATTCTCGGAGGAGGTACAAGCTCCGCAGGAAACGAGCTCCTCTGTCGCGTAAACTTCTTCAACTCATCGGTAAAGATGATCATTACCTTCATGAAATATCTCATCAGCGGTATCGCCGTCTATGAAATGATCACGAGTGGATATCGCATCATTACGCTGGGTGCCGAGTCGAGCGATCTCGAACGTGACAAGAAAAATCTCATATGGGGTGGAGTCGGCTTGATGGTCATTATCTTCTCCGAAGGTCTCATCTCGAAGGTATTTTACAAACTCAACTTCAAAACATACTCAGCATTAAATGGCGTCCAGCCGCGAATAGACGTCACTGAGGGCGTGCAGCAACTCGTTGGATTTACGAACGTCGCCGTGAGCATTCTCGGACCAATTGCGATACTGATTCTCATTGGTGCCTCAATCATGTACATGACGAGTGGTGGTGAAGAGGAAAAACAGACACAGGCAAAACGCGCCATTATTGCGGCGGCGATTGGGGTTCTTATAATTTACGGCGCATTCGGTATCGTCTCGACGGTAGTATCAGGACGCTTCGACGGCTAATAACAAATCTATGAAAACCAATACAAAAAATCTGAAATCATTCGTCCTCCTCGCCATCATCATGGTCGCATCACTCGACCTTGCCCAGATGGTGTCGGCACAGTTTTCAGGACTGGCAGAAATTGGAAAAGAGAGTGGCCTCGCAACAGAACTCGTCTCGCGTGGAACATCAGGCGATGGTGATCTCGGAGTGAATAAACTCGAAGCTCTGATCCTGACGATCGTCGATATCGTGAAGTATGCGATCTACGGTCTCGCGATCTTCTTCGCATTTTTCCAGGGATTCAAACTCGTGACGGCAGGGAAAGATGTCGATACATTTACCGAAGAGGCTCAGAAAAATCTCAAGTATAGTCTCATGGCAATTGTCATTGTCTTTCTCTCAGATACCCTCATTCGAAAGGTATTCTTTCCAGATGGTGGAGCGCTCTTCGAGAATCAAGGTGCCAACATCGCTCTCTACGGAAAAGAAGGCATTAAACAAATTCGCGGTATTTATACGACAGCCGCCTACGTGGCCGGCACACTAGCAATTCTCATTATCGTGATAAGCGGTATCGGATACTCACTCAGTGCAGGGAGCGAAGATGCGATGAAGAAAAATCAGAACCGTATTCTCTGGGCAATGGCGGGTCTGCTCGTGATTAGTATCGCCGAGTTCGTAGTGAAGGATGTGCTCTTCCCAGATCTCGGAACGAAACTCCCAGACATCAGTAAGGGACTCCTGCTCGTAAAGAAGTTTACGAACTTCATGTCAGGATTCATCTCGACCATTTCATTCGTCCTCCTTATATATTCGGGATACCTTTACATTTCCGGAGCAACAAACGAAGATAATATCGCAAAAGCAAAGAAGGCAATCGCAGCAGCCGTCATCGGTATTATTCTTTCCCTCGGCGCCTTCGCGCTCGTATCGACCTTTATTAAAACGGAAACTCGGGCCCCGGTCGTCGCGCCTCTCGGCGCTCCTCCCGTCGGCCTCGAGCAGCCAGCCTCACTCAAAAAATAACATCTGAAAAAATAACATCTCACCACTATGTTTAAAAAACTCCTCGTCCTCATCACCGTCCTCATCACCGTCCTCATCACACTCAGTTCGACATCGTCCGCACTCGTGCCAGCCATGCAGGCGAAGGAGATCGGCGACGACTTTGCGTCGATGGTCGACAGTATGTTTCAGAGTGACGAGAGCGGAATTGTCTCATTCACCGATTTTGAGGGGGGCCTTCAGGCCCCAACGCCAACCGGCTACGATCCGTCACTCACGCAGGTGCAGTCAGGTCGTGAGTTCGTGGTAAAGGTGGTAAACTACGCCCTCGGATTTCTCGGACTCTTCGCCGTCGTTATGGTGATCTATGGAGGCTTCCTCTATGTCAGTTCCGCAGGCGAGTCAGAGGGTCCAGAAAAAGGACGAAAGACAATCCTGTATGCCGTGATCGGAATTCTCATCATCATGGGCTCGTACGTCATCGTCAATACGGTATTGAAGGCACCAGGAGGAAATCCAGCCGCACAGCCAAACCCAGGCTCTGGCGCACAGTTTGCCTCGGCTCCACAATTTGGAAGAAACATCCAGGCGACTCGTGTCTACAACCTCGCGGTCTACGTCGTAAAGGCCTATCAGAGCTACGCCGCATCGCTCCTCTCACTCGAGGGAATGTCTCAGAACATTGATACGCTCTGGACGGAGTCGCAGTTCAGCTCGCGCAACGAGGCCATAAGTGCCGTCAACAACATCGAGTCAAACTACTCGCGCGTCTCGGACGCCCTCTACGTCGTCGCAACACGAGGAGGTGAGAGCACCCCACTCGCCGATATGGCTGAGTACCAGAAGCTCCACGTCCGTACCTGGATCCAAAATCGAAAAGATGAAATTTCTCGTGTCGCCAACACTGAGGTAAATCTTGGAACGTTTAAGGATAACTACGCAGGAGATTCAAGTCCGATTAAGAATAAACAGGGCGAAGAGCTCGCAAAAAATTGCAGCGAAGACTCACCCCTCACGCAGCCATCCGCCGATATCTGTATTCGTGGTCGATTCAAAAATGAATACCACGCACATTTCAATAAAAAATACATACAGCTCATCGCTGACCTGACCAGCGGTCAGGCAAATGTGAACGGAGTAAGTATCGATATCGGTCTCACGAAGATGAAGGCACAGCTCGACACTGACTTCGAGGCGCAGATGGACTATGCACAGCAAGAAGTTGAGAGTATCAATGCAACATCAAAGGCATGGCCAGAATTAGCACAGACTCATTTCAAAGAGCTGAACTTCACAAACTTGAAGGCACAGAAGAAAAATCCCGTAGAGACAAAAACGAATCTGAAAAAAATATCAGCCGCGCTGATGTCACTCTACGAAAATATCAAAGATCTCCAAGGAGTAAAAGTAAAGATGAGCGCCAATATCCAAAAGGGAAGTGCGCCACTCATCGTAAACTTCAGCTCGGTTGGCTCAGTCGATCCAACGAACAAGTCGATTCTTGATGCACAGATTTCATGGGACCTCGACGGAAACGGTGACTTCACCAAGAATGACATCGATTGCCCAGAAACCAATACCGCAACCATAACCTGTATTTACAAAAAACCTGGAACCTACCGGGTCGCCCTGAAAGTCGCAAGCAGCTCCACGGACGTCGTTGAGGGTGTCGATTATATGGATATAAAGGTGAATCCACCTCGCACACGATTTGCGATCCAGCTCATCACGACCCAAAACAATACCAAACAGACGATTCCAATTACCGACTATGATAAAGACGGTCTCATCAAGATCGACCGAAATCGTGTCCAGCTCGCCTTCAGTGACATCGCAAAAGGTCTGAAGTTCAGCGCCATCGGAACCGTTTCAGGTGAAATCGTCGACAAGAGTACACAGGGGGCCGATGCGGTCAGTAAAAAAACACAGGAGACGATTCAGCGTATGCGATGGATATTCGGCGATGGGACATCTGTCGATGACTCTCCATCGAAGAACCCAAGCATCATGGAGGTCGATCACGTGTACGCGCTCCGCGGAACGTATCAGGTGATGCTCGAAGTCACGGGAAAAGACGGAGTGATTGATCGAAAAATCTTCTTTGTCACCGTTGCGGATATCTCGGCCATCATCTACGTCACTCCGGGATTCACGAATAAAGTAAATTCACAGGTATCCTTCAATAGCGCGGTCACCAGCGACAACAGTCGAGTGACCTCGTATGACTGGTCGAGTACGCCAGATACAAACAAGCTCACCAGTAAAGATCCAGGCTTCTCCGCCGCCATCGCGAAACCAGGAAAATACACCATTACCTTAAAGGTTAAAAATGAGAGCAATAGCGAGGCAAGCGACAAAGTCGATGTAGATATCGAGTCGAACACGCCGATCGCAAAGTTCACCGCCAAGCAGCCAAAGGCATCACAGCCAGCCGTTATTGAACTCAATGGATCAGAGAGCTTCGATCCAGATGGTCCAAATCCAAATATTCTGTATGAATGGAAAATCGAGGGCGAATATGGAAAAGACTACACCTTCCTCAAGGGAAGTGAGAGCGAAAAAGTAGCACTCGTAAAATTTCTCACGGTTGGTGAGCGGGCCATCGAGCTCTCGGTAGAAGATAAAAACGAAAAAGGAAAAACCTCAAAAACCTCACAAGTGGTAAAAATTGCGACCCTTCTCGATGTCGACTGGACGCCAGCGACGCAGTTCAGTACCGTGATCGGAAGTGATGGAAAAGCGATCCTCGCATTCGGTATTACGAGCAGCAATGGAGCCAGCTACTCCGTCGAGTTTGGAGATGGCGAAGTAGAGGATGGGGTATTTGCAGGCGTCACCACAGCAACGGTCAAACATGCCTATAGTAAGGCCGGTGCCTTCACGGTAAATGTCACGGTGCAAGACGACCTCAATAATAAAGTAAAACTGACGAAAAAAGTCATCATTGGGGCAGGAAATAGTCCGATTGCCTCGTCAGTCGTCACGAGAAACTCGGAAGAGCTGAATACCGCCGAGATGATCATCGGGAACAGAAAAGATATCTTCACCTTCGACGCAAGTACCTCGAAAAACAGCAGTGGTTCAGCAAAAAATCTCGACTACAGTTGGGACTTCGGCGATGGAAAGAAGAGCACAAAGTCGGTGGTAAAATACAGTTATGGAAATGTCAGCCCAAAGGCTCCAGGCTACTATCTGGTGACCCTCCGCGTGAATGAGAAGGAAGATCCTTCGAAGAAATCAGAAGAGACCTTCAAGATCAGTATTGTTCCACAGAAGCCACAACTCAAGACCATTACGGTTATTCCACTCGCAGCGGAATACAAAACGCCGCTCAAGGTTCAGCTGAAGGCGGTAGAGGCTCGTGCACCAGAAGGTCAGATCACCTCGTACCGATGGTGGTACTATGACATGCAGGACAATACGAACGAACTCGGCTCGCAGATCACGACCACACCGGAAACGACTATCACCATTGGAACAAAAGGTGATGAAGGTCAGGAAATAACCTACGCCTTCGAACTCGAACTCCGAGATACTGAGAATCAAACAACGAAAGCATCAGAGGTTCTGGGAGAAGAAAGTCTTCCAACGATCAAGGTTATCAATGGGCCAAACAAGCCACCAAAAGCAGCATTCACGGTCAGTAAACCAACCGTCATGACGGGCGATGCCGTCACCTTCACCTCGACATCCACCGATGCCGACGGAAAGATCGTCTCCTACATTTGGGACCTCGACGGTGATGGATTCCAGAACGACGAAAAAGTTCAGAAATCCGTCGTGACAAAAGTCTACGAAACCCCAACAGCCACAGGCGTCAAAGTCCGACTCAAGGTAGTAGACGACAGCTATACCGAAGCAGTATCCGATCAGACACTCGTCATCGTGAACTCGAAATACACCGCCCCAAAGGCCAACTTTACCTATCAACAGAAGCCAGGAACCCTTGAGATCGTGTTCAATAATACCTCGACAGTCGACCCAGCCCTCACCCTCGCAACATCGACCTGGGACTTCGACACGACCTCAATCACGAAAGATGCCGACCAGAACTCTTCACAAAAAAATCCAACCTTCACCTTTGCAAAAGCAGGGGTCTACTACACGAAACTTACCGTGAAAGACTCGAGTGAGGCCCAGGGAAGCGCAACGCTGCCAGTGGTCATAAAGGCGCTCAGTACGGCATCATCAGGCACCGCACCAGTATTCTCATTTCCAGGAGGACAGACAGGTGGAGCAGGTGGAACAGCCACTCCGCTCGCGGCAAAGATGAATACAACTCCAGCAGTCGATGCCATGGATGGAAAAATTCACCTCACCGGGAATGCGGGAAATGTCACCATCGATTTTTCTCCATCAGAAGGAGCCGTGACCAAGTACGTGATTGATAAAAATATCTACTTCGACAGCAATAACGATGGCATCAAGGATAACGACGAAAACTACAAGTCACTGAATCCGGGTCAGTGGACAACCGACTTCCAGAAATCGTTCGGAAAAACAGCCATCAAGCTCACGGTGTCAGATGCATCAGGAAAAACCAGCAGCGTGACACGCGAAGTGATCTTCGACGCTCCGCTCGCCTCAGGTGCAAATAATTTATTTGTGATTCCCGGAGCCTACGAACTGTATGGCGGTCTTGCGAGCATGTTTGGATTTGGTATACTGTCGTACAGAACTCGAAGACGAAAGAAAGGAAGTGAGTAAAAGCGACTAACCCCTCATACAACATGCAAGAAGTTCCACCAGGCATTCCGCCAAGTGTATCACCAGAAGTCACGCCAGTTGCAAGCGCTCCCGCCGCAGCATCCCCTGGGGAAAAGGCAAAAAAACTCGTAACCCTCGTTCTCGGCGTCGTGATACTTCTTTGGACGCTTCTCGTGGGACTTGGATTTACGATGGTCGGAGAAGGAGGAAAGGGGACACAGCTCCCAGGTTTTCTCGGTGCCACACCACGTGATGCTATCGGCTCATTCTCCATGTTTACCTATGGATTATTCGCGCTCGTCGGACTCGTCCTCCTCGCGCTCTTCCTCATCTCCCTCGTGCAGATGGTCCGCACCCCAAAAGAAGATCTCACGCGAAAATCAAAAACGATAAAAACCGTCGCCGCAGGCGTTGGCCTTTTCTTCGTCCTCATTGGCTGGCTGATCATGATGATCATCCTCTCAGGACGCGCAGAAACGTTCGCCGCGGTCGCCAAGCTTCCCCCAATCTCAACCGAACCAAAAAACATCCTCGGACTCTCCGCACCGGTGACTATCCAGTTCGATGCGACCGGATTCGCCGGAAAAATTAACGTCCAGAAGTACACGATTCTTTCCTACGTCTGGGACTTCGGTGACGGCACGACCGCCACCGGCCCAAAAGTCTCGCACGACTACGTCGACAAGGGAAAGAGTGCCGGCGTATTTAACGCGACCCTCGAGGTGACGATGCAGGATCGATCAAGCGGGGCACAAGTCATAAATAAAGACCATAAAGTCATTGTCGTTATCAAGAACATCAAGCCAACCATTATTCTGCAAGCCTCCTCAGAAAAAGGCGCAGCCCCACTCACCGTCAACTTCGATGCCTCTTCATCCACCGATCCCGATGGAAAAATCACGGGCTTCGCCTGGGATCTCGACGGCAACGGCGTCTTCAACGACGCAACCGGAGAAAAAGCATCCTACACCTACACCGCAAGTGGAACGTACGAGGCAGCTGTTCAAGTCACCGACAATAGCGGCGATACAAACGTCCTCAAGAAACCAATCAACATCTCGAGCACCTTCGCCCTCAAGAGCGCGATCGATGTAAATTCAGAAGTGAATGGAAAACTCTTCATTGGAAAATCGTACCTCTTCGATGGAAAGCGATCATCAAGTCCAAGTGGAAAAGTTACCAAGTACGCATGGAACTTTGGCGACGCCACCCCGGTACAGAGCGGACGAAGCGTCAGCCACGCCTTCAAAACCATCGGCACCTACGAAGTACTTCTCACGATCACCGACGAAGGTGGTACCTCAGCATCCTCAAGTAAAAAAGTCACCGTCACCGAACCTTCAAAGACCCCAATCTCACTCATCACCTCATTACCCGCAGCCGTAAACGGAAAAATCACGGGCGCAGCCCCACTCACCGTCAACTTCGATGCGACGAAAAGTACCGATACCGACGACGACATCGTCGAGTATGCCTGGGACTTCGACTCCGACGGCACCTTCGATAAGTTCGGTCCATCAGCCATCTTCACCTACCCAACGCAGGACTCGTACACCGCAACCCTCCGCGTCACCGACGCAGACAATAGCGAACGCACCGCACAAGTCACCATAGAAGTTGGCGCACCCGGTATCAACGCAAAAATAAATGCCACACCCGTCACAGGAGTGGTACCACTCACCGTCAAGTTCGATGCCTCCGCCTCCACCTATCTCGAAAATCAGATTATTAGTTACGAGTGGGACTTCGGCGATGGCTCTCCAAAACGTCAGGACGCCGCAAAGATTAGTTATAAGTACGCAAAAGTTGGAACCTACACCGCCAAAGTAACCGCGATCGGCAATGATGGAAAAAAAGCAACGCAAGGCATTACCGTGACCGTTCAGAACGTTCCCGTAAAGGCCTGCTTCAGCTCAAATAGAAAAGAGGCAAAAGCTCCTGCAGAGTTCGTCTTTAATGCGAACTGCTCGACTGGATCAATCTCTAAGTTCAACTGGGATCTCGACAACAACGGAATCTTCACCGATGCCGCCGGCATGCAAGTCAGCAAAACCTTCGCCGACGTCGGAACCTATATCATCTCCCTCGAGGTCACCGACGGCCAAGGAGTCGTCGACCTCTTTACTGACACCTTCATCGTCACCGAATAATACCCTCGATAACTCCACCCCATGATCTCCCCAGGTAAACTCCTCGCCATCAGAATCGTCAGCGCCGTCGCCCTTTTAGCTTTGATTATCGGGGTTGTAGCGCCAGTTTTCATGCAATAAAGCTGAAAATAAAATAAGAACCAGTCAACTAATACCAGCTTTCACGGAAGCTGTTTTTATGGTATAATGAAAAGAATACAAAAAAGCAAAAATTCCCTATGGAAAACCCGACACCAGACATAACAACTCCCGTTACAGCGACTCCGGTCGTCACGATGGAATCTCTCGAGCCACTCTCACTCTGGCAAAAAATCCTCCGATTCTTTTCCTCCACACTCGGCAAGACCCTCATCTTCACCGTCCTCTTTCTCGGCATCGGTGGATATATTCTCACCTCATCCAATTCCGTTTTGTGGAAAGGACAGGCAGGTGGACCAGCAATCGATTTTAGTAGCAGCCCTGAAGTAGCTGTGCCGGACCCTGCTCCAACAAATCAGTCCGTACCTATTGATCCCAATAGAAGTATTCCAAGTTCTTCAAGAAACGTTGCAATACTTGATCCCACAATTCTCAATAATCAAAACCCCCTCAAGCCAGGAATCTCCCAGCAGGATTTGATGAATCAGGGAATAAATCCAAATCTCATAAATTCAAATCTTATTAATGGCAATAGTCTCATCTCGCCAACCGACGATGGTGCCGCTAGTCCAAAACTCATTCCAGGCGCGCCAACCGACCTCAAGGTAACCTGCAGCCCCGACGCAAAAACAGTGACACTCTCATGGACAGCTCCAACCGGGCATGTAGGTCAGGGAACGCTCGCATACGCCTTTACCGCTACGGGAAAAAAAGCGGACGGATCAGCAGGGAATACGAGTATACAGCCATCAATGACAGAAACAAAATGGGAATTCACCTCACCTGAGGAGCAGACATTCACCTGGTTCGTGAAAACGCTCTGGAATAACGAAATGGTCGCTCATGCTGACGGCCCACCGGTCACTTGTGGACCAAAATCAAAGCAAAACGTCCTCAATCTTCTCGGAGGAACAAAAGAAGAACCGACACAAATTAAACTTGCACAACCAAATGCATCAGGAATTCTGAATCTCATGAAAGACGAACCGAAACCAACCCCTCCCGCCCCCCCAACCATCTGCGGCAACAACGAATACTACGTCGGAAACGCGACCAAAGGATCATGCCAGAAAATTCCAGCATTTGTGGGTGCCGCTGGTCAGAGCGAGTTCATCTGCGGAATCTACTCACAGATTTTACAGGATCCGACCGCACACAAAATCAACGACATCACCAAAACAACGCTCGAGGGAAGTCTGACGAATAAATGTAAACTTCCTCTTCCTCCAAAAAAAGAAGAAGTAAAAAAAGATCCAGTCGTCGTAGTAGCTACGGTCTGTCCAACAGGAAAGTATCTGGCAAGTGGAGCGATTCCGGCAGACTGTAAGCCAATTCCATTGACCGTAGGACTCACGGCATATCCACTCGAGGTCGCATGTAATCAGCTCAAGATTATTGCGAACCAGGCCCCAATCTTGAAAATGGATACGAACACCGAGCAGATGGTTCTCCAGGAAATTAACTCAAAAAAGTGTTCCCCGGAAAAACCAAAAGAAGAAGTCAAAAAAGATTTACCAAAAGACCC
>CALQZC010000029.1 GCA_943349045.1 Candidatus Peribacteria bacterium | reverse complement strand
AAATCAGTGATGAGTCGTTGAGTTTGAGTTTTTCGAGTGCCTCGCGCAGAAGTTGAAAGTCATCGCTCTCGACGCAAAAAATACTCGCGAAAACAAATGGTTTGACGATTTTATATCCGGGAAGAGGCGTAGCTTCTTCTATGGTTTTTTTTGTATTGCCACGTGACCACACCGTGTCACCAACTCGTGCTTCACTTACTTCTCTCACTCCGGTAATGATATACCCAATTTCCCCGGCGGAAATTTTTTCTGTAGGCTTATATTTTGGCTTGAAGAAGCCAACTTCAAGGATGTTTACTTCGAGACCGTTGTGGAGAAAATATACTTTATCATCACGCTTTGCTTCGCCTGACATGACGCGAACATACGTCACAATTCCTTTGTACGTGTCGTAGAGTGAATCAAAAATAAGCGCCTTGAATTCACCACCTACTGGTGCCTCTGGCGGTGGTGGAACTCGTTCGATAATCGCATTCAAAACCGAGTCAACATTCGTTCCATTTTTTGCTGAAATTGCGATGACCTCTTCTCCACTGATGCCAATCGTATTTTCAATTTCACGGATAACTTTTTCTGGATCACTCGCTGGTAGGTCAATTTTATTGATGACCGGAATCATCGTCAGATTGTGGTCAATGGCGAGGTAACAGTTACTCAGTGTCTGCGCTTGGATTCCCTGCGTTGCATCGACGACGAGAATCGCTCCTTCGCAGGCGGCGATACTTCTCGATACTTCATAGGCGAAGTCGACGTGACCGGGGGTATCGATGAGGTTAAGGATGAACTTCTGGTCCTTGTACTCTGGCTTGTCGCCGGTATAGATCCACTCCATGCGAACGGGTGCGAGTTTGATCGTAATGCCGCGTTCCTGTTCGAGATCCATCGAGTCGAGCATTTGGCCGTGCTTCATGTCGCGCTGCTCGATGGTTTTGGTAATTTCGAGGAAACGGTCGGCCAGGGTGGACTTCCCGTGGTCGATATGGGCGATAATGCAGAAATTTCGAATGTATTTAGCTTCCATAGCCTGATGATTGTACCAAGCATTCTGCTTTGCGAAAAGCCGAAAAATGTGGTAAAATTGTGAGATACATGAAATAGCAATTTCACGTCTCGGACGCAAATAAAACCTCGATATGGATGTTTTAGCCTCAATCAAGAAGATTCTGCTCGCCAGCGCCTATAGCGTAGCGCTCGGTGTCGTCGTCGCCTTTCTATTCTTTCCAAAAGAGTTTGATGCTGGGAAAGAGTTTGCTTCTCAATTCCTTGGGTTGAGTGATGCTGGTGATGCCGTACTTGAAGAGCGCGAGTTACGTATTGGACTTGTGAGTTTCCCCGAGGTCATTGAGCCAACAAGTCTGGATGTCTCGGTGAGAAGTCTGGCTCTGCAAATGTATGAACCACTTGTTCGTACTAATGCATACTTTGGTATTCAGCCGAGCCTTGCGATCTCCTGGGGCCGCGTTTCGCCAACAATTTGGAAGTTTGAGTTACGACCAAATGTTATGTTTCATGACAATTCTCCGCTCACGATCGACGATGTGATTGGCAGTTTTCAGCGCGCCGCAGCGTTCAAAAACTCAGATCTGAAGGCAACGGTGAAAGGTATGTCGATTGAGCCGAAAGGCAAGATGTCGTTCGAGATTCGTACGGAGTATCCAGATCCGCAATTACTTGAAAAAATTTCGACGGTGTTGATTCTTCCCCAGCAGCATGAGAAAAAAACAACGTTTGCGCCAGTGGGAACCGGTCCCTATACGTTTCTTGCTCTTAAACAACAGTCACATTTTTCTTTTCAGGCATTTGCTTCGTATTGGGGAAATAAGCCTGCTTTCAAAAAATTGAAAATTTCTTTCTACCCTCGACGTGATGATCGTGAAAAGGCGCTGCTTAATCGAGATGTCGATGTTGTTTCTGGTGTTCCGCCTGAGAGCATTGCAAAACTTCAGGGCGACGGTTTGCGAATTGATGTTCGCTCAAGTCTTGAGGTGAATTATCTTGTCTTCAATCAGGGGGGTGTCTTGAAAGATGCTGGGTTGCGACAGGCTGTTTCCTTGGTGCTCGACTCTAAAACATTTGTTGATTTGGCTCTTGGATATGCCGATGCTTCGAGTCAGTATGTGAGTAGCGGGGTGCTTGGATTTAATACGACGATTCCAGCGAGAGTATTTGACGCGAAGCGTGCTGCCAAGCTCGTGAAAACAGTTTCTGGTTTTGATCTGATTCCCTTAAGCGTTTCTTTCGTCAAAGGTCAGGAAGTTATTGGAAACTATCTTCAGACGCAGCTGCAATCAATCGGTTTTGATCCGGTGATGGTGTATCGAACTCTGGATGAGTTTCGTGAAAATTATGAAAAAGGTGAGAGCGATCTGTACTTTTTTGGGTGGAAATCTGACCTCGGATCGGCTGCGGATTTTTATGCTCAGGCGGTACATGCGAAGGGCACATATAATCTTGGAAAATTTTCTGATGCATCGATCGATGCGCTCATTGACCTCGGACTTCGCGAATTTGATCTGAAAAAACGACAAGAAATTTATCAACAGATAATGAAAAAACTCGTTGAGTCTGGCGCCTATGGTGTTCCACTTTTCGAGTCCAAGGTTATCTATGCGTCGTTGCCCCAACTCTTATTTATTCCACGTGCTGATGGTTTTATTCTTGCTCACGATATACGCTAATTATGTTTTCACTTCGCCAAAAACTTATCGTTGCTATTACTCTTCTCATCGTTCTGATCCTTGGAACGGCGGCACTCCTTTTTGTTCGTGAAAAAGAGCAGGGTTTAGTCGAAGATACATTTTATTCGGTGAGTACATTTGCCGATATTCGAACGAGCTCAATTGTCGAACAGTACCAGCAATTTTGGCTCCAGAAAAATTATACGAATTTTTATCAGCGCATTCAGGAGGCGCAGGCGACCCTTGATGCCGTGAGGAGTATTCGGCTCTATTCGTACTCCGGCGAGCTTCTCTATGATTCCGAAGTTGATCGTGACAAGCCATACGCTGGTGCTCCCCGTATAGAGCGTGGTGCTCCGTTGCTTTCCCAAATTCAGTCCAAACTCCCATCAATTCAAAATAAAGGCGAAAAGGTCGTCTACATGAAACGAGATAGTCGTGGCATCTCTTTTGTCGATAAGGGTGGCACTACCCCGGTTGCTTTTGATGCGAAGGATCGGCTGAAGTTTGTGGCAAATGCGGCGGATAATCAGTATAGCGTTGTCTATGGAATTACCTATGATTCGCTCGGATCTCGCATCGCCGATATTCGAAATCGCATGATTGTATTGGCACTATTTGGCATCTTACTCGGCATTGGATTTGCCTGGTTTTTTGCCTCACGAATTTCCGGTTCAATTAATCAGCTGGTTTCTGGTGCGGCAATTATTGCGAAAGGCGACTTTACTTATCGGACGGATATCCATACCGGTGATGAACTTGAGGTGCTGGGAAGTGCGTTTAATGCGATGGCCGAAGAGGTTGATAAGCGAACGAAGAACATGGTGTATCAAGAACGCGTCACGAAGGAACTTGAGCTGGCTGCGAAAATCCAGACAGAGATTCTTCCAAGGAAATTGCCTTCACTCGCGAGTCTCGATATCTCGGCCGGTATTATTCCTGCCGAAGAGGTGGGCGGTGATGCGTATGACTTCCTTGAGGTCGAGAAGACGCGACTTGTTTTTTATCTTGGTGACGTGACGGGACATGGTGTTCCTGCGGGAATTATGGTCTCGGTGGCGAATGCTATTCTCTATTATCTGAGCCACAAGATGCCGATTCTCCAGGCAATGATTGAGGCGAATGGTGTCGTGAAGGCGAAGAGTGCGAACAATATGTTCATGACGCTCGCGATGCTCCAGTGGGACGATGCTGCGAAAAAACTCACCTATGTCAATGCTGGTCACGAGCCCCTGCTCGTCTATAGTGCTGCGAAAAAACTCGTCGATGAGGTTCATGGCGGAGGTATGGCACTGGGCATGATTCCTGATAACTCCAAGGTGATTAAAGAGATGAGCGTTGGATTTGAAGTAGGGGACTGTCTCGTCATTTACAGTGATGGCCTTCCTGAGTGCTGGAAAGATGAAAAAGAAAACTTCGGTATGGGCCGATTGAAAAAAGCTGTTGCCGACTACGCCTCACTTCCCTCAGCCCTTTCCATCCGCAATGCAATCCTGAGCGAGATCAAACAGTTCGCGGGCACCTACAAGCAGATGGACGATATGACGATTGTGGTGATTAAGCGTAAAGTCTAACTTAACATATGAGCACCGATTTTTCCATTCTCCAAATTCAGGATCCTGACGAAAGGCAGCGTCTTCTCGACGCTATCGAGACGAGCTATCTGTATGCTGGACCTGCCAAGGCCATGAAAAGTATTCAGAAAGATTTGAAGGATCTCTGCGACCGTATTCTTTCCGGTGATCATCCCGAGGATATACAGACAAATGTTGATACGTTCGACTTTTTACTTATAACTATTCGGGAGCTGGGGAAGCGTCATTTTTCCAAGTCTGATTTCGCTGGCGTCGATCAATTTAAAGCTTCTTGTTTTTTGGCAACCGAGAAGATTTTTCGCTTCTATTCCTTTGAAGATGATGTGACTGGTTATGCGAAGGCTGCTTCACGATTCCATAACTCTCTTCGCCTGTTTCGTCCTGCCCAATTCGAAGAGGATCATTCGTTTCGTTCGAATTCAAAGAGAGCAAAGGCTCTGATAACAACCATCGATGTACTTGATACGATTGACCAGGTAGCTAATCAGCTCGGTAACGTGATTACTTTTGACAAAGATAGGAAGACAGCTGATAAGCCAGCCAAAAAGCTAGATCAGAAATCGTAATTTTCTTAATTAATCCCCGGGACGGGGAATTTCGAGCATACTCCTTTCACTTCTCCTTTGAGTTCGGCGAGTTTTTCGGCATTCTCCCAGTTGTTCACCACATCATTAATCACGCGAGCGAGCCACTTCATTTCGGCCTCTTTCATGCCGCGGGTGGTGATGGCGGGGGTGCCGAGACGGATGCCGGATGGATCCATTGGGGAGCGTTTGTCGAAGGGGACCGTGTTTTTGTTGACGGTGATGCCGGCGAAATCGAGGGCTTCTTGGGCCTGCTTGCCGGTGACGTTTTTGTTCGTGAGGTCGATGAGCATAAGGTGGTTGTCGGTTCCGCCAGACATGATATCGAATCCGAAGTTCATGAGTTCTGTGGAGAGTGCCTGCGCATTGAGGATGGTTTGCTTGGAGTATTCTTTGAAGGCTGGGTCGAGCGCTTCTTTGAAGGCGATCGCTTTTGCGGCGATCATGTTTTCGTGTGGGCCGCCCTGGAGGCCAGGGAAGACGGCGCGGTCGATGGCCTTCGCATATTTTTCCTTACACATAATCATCGCACCACGTGGACCTCGGAGTGTCTTGTGGGTAGTAGTGGTCACGACGTCACAATACGGCACTGGATTCTCCAGTGCTCCTCCCGCAATGAGTCCGGCAATATGGGCAATATCCGCCATGAGGATCGCACCGACTTCGTCGGCAATCTCTCGGAATTTTTTCCAATCAAGTGAGCGTGAATATGCGGAGAAGCCGGCGATGATGAGTTTTGGTTTGTTCTCGATTGCGAGGGCGCGGACTTTTTCCATGTCGATACGCTTCGTGACCTCGTCGACTTCGTAGGCGACGACCTTGTAGGATTTTCCAGAAAAACTGATTGGTAAACCGTGGGTGATGTGTCCTCCGTGATCGAGCTTGAGTCCCATGATCGTGTCTCCGAAATTCAATAACGCAAAATAGACAGCGGTGTTTGCTGGTGAGCCAGAGTATGGTTGAACATTCACATGCTCAGCGCCGAAGAGCTCCTTTGCTCGATTGATCGCGAGATTTTCCACAACGTCGACAAACTCCTGTCCACCGTAGTAACGTTTTCCTGGATACCCCTCTGAATATTTATTGGTAAAAATAGATCCCATAGCCTCGAGGACTGGCTGGGAGACATAGTTTTCTGAAGGAATCAGCTCGAGACCCTCCGACTGGCGTTCCTCTTCATGACGAAGTGCGTCAGCGACGGCTGGATCAAAAGCCTGAATAGCTGGGTGAACATTAGACATGAAAGAGGGGGTTAAGAAATGGTATATATTTTTTTCTCCGTCACGATGGTATGGACTTGCATATCGTGCTCGTGCCGGGGGATAGCATGCAGGATTTGGAAGTCGTAGGCAAGAGCAACGACTGGACAGTGGAGTTTTTTCAGGAGGCGATCATAGTAGCCATGTCCGAATCCGAGACGATTTCCATCTTTATCAAATCCAATTCCGGGAATAATGGCGAGATCGATGTTTTCAGGAGCAATAATCTCGCACTCTTTTTTTGGCTCGGGGAACTTCAGATCGCAGAGTTCGGTATCGTCGAAGGAGGTGATAATTTTGAGAGTGATGGATCGATCTTTTCTATTGGTAACTGGGAGTGCGGTGGTAATACCTTTTTTTGAGAGTATTTCGATGATTTTCCAGGTGTCGACCTCTTTTTCGTGTGGAATTGGGGCGTAGAGAAGCACTCGTGTGGCTTGGCGAAAAACCGTCATGTGCGAAAGGCGGCGAACTATTTTGGCGTCCCGATCCTTCTTGGCCGAAGGGTTTTGTGATTGTCGCTTGGAGCGGAGTTGCTGCCTGAGAGAGCTTTTGTCCTGTTTTTCCATGCCGTTTCTATTGAAGCATGTTTTTCCCTATTTGTCAGCTTGAAAAATGTACCAAAATCTTTAGAATTTGGTATGCCTTTTGTGTCTTTATTTTTGACCCTTTAATCACATTGCTTTATGGATCAGCAATTTTCTGAGAAGAAATTTCTTGCCTATGCCGTTGTTATTGCCGTTCTTTCTGGCGTTATAGGTGGTTCAGTGGGCTATAAACTTGCTTCACGTTCCGCGCCGGATATCACTGCGCCCCTCAAAAATGTTGCGGAGCAGCGGACCTATCTGGAGGAGTCGGACTATATCAGTGCCATTCAAAAGGTAAGTCCTGCCGTGGTTTCCATTGTTCAGACAAAGGATGTGCCAGTGTACTATCAGCAGCCCTATCCATTTTTTCAAGGGGATCCATTTTTTGAGCAGTTTTTTGGTCAACAATTTCAGGTTCAGCCAAAGCAACAACCACAAAAACAGCCTGAGACACAGCGTCGAAAAATTGGTGGTGGAAGCGGATTTATCGTAACTTCTGATGGATTAGTGGTGACGAATAAACACGTCGTGAATGATCCAAAGGCTGATTATACCGTGATTCTCAGTGATGGTCGTGAGTTCAAGGGCGAGGTGATCAGTAAGGACACGCATAATGATCTCGCGGTTATTCAAATTAGATCCAAAGATGGGTCTCAAAAAGTTTCATCCCTTCCAACCTTAGATTTTGGCGACTCGGATACCTTGAAAGTTGGACAGCGAGTTCTCGCGATTGGTAACGCGTTGGGTGAGTATCAAAACACGGTGACGGCTGGAATAATCAGCGCGACTGGTCGGCATATTACGGCGAGCGATGGGGCTGGTCAGTCGGAGTCACTCTCTGGACTTCTTCAGACTGATGCGGCGATTAATCCAGGAAATTCGGGCGGCCCACTGGTGAATATGAAGGGTCAGGTTATTGGTATGAATGTTGCGATTGCGGCTTCTGCGAATAATATTAGTTTCGCAATTCCGTTTAATGATGTGCGTCCGGTCATTGAGAGTGTCCAGAAGCATGGAAAAATTGTTCGACCATTTGTTGGAGTCCGATACCAGATTCTCACGGATGAGAAGGCGAAGGAACTGCAGCTCCAGGGTGTGAGTGACGGGGCATTTCTTGTAGGTGATGAGGCGAAGGGGGAGTTTGCCGTGATTCCAGGTGGACCCGGCGAGAAGGCGGGACTCAAGAAGGGAGATGTGATTCTCGAGGTTGATGGGAAAAAAATTACCCAAGACTACTCGCTGCAGCACTCGATTCGAAATAAAAATCCTGGCGACAAGGTCACGCTCAAGGTCTGGACGAGCGGCAAAACTGTGGAGAAGACCCTGACGCTCGGGGAGACTCCTTCGGCGTAGCCAGTTCAGCTTTAAAAATTGGCTTTGAAATTTGGCTAAATTGTATTACTCTATCTCCGCGGTCTGACCTAGATTATTATTATCAAGGCATCAGACCGCGCTTGTTAAAATTCTTACTTGCCGAGGTGGCGAAATGGCAGACGCACTACCTTGAGGTGGTAGCGAGAGCAATCTTGTATGGGTTCAAGTCCCATCCTCGGCACCAGAATTTTTAGAAGCCATTACATTTCCATGGACGCTTAGCTCAGTTGGTAGAGCATCTCGTTTACACCGAGAGGGTCATAGGTTCGAGTCCTATAGCGTCCACCAAACGACATGTAAAAATCGACCCCATGAGTTTCATGAGGCCGATGTTTTTTCGTGTGAATTTTTTAGTTCGCGCTTGTCGTGACGGTCTTGGTAACTTTGTCACTGATTTTTCCATCGAGGTTGACCACCCAGAAACTTACGGTGTAGGTGGTGTTCGCTGGAAGATTGCTACCCAGCGTAAGAGCGTATTTTAAATTCTCTTCAAAGTATGTTTTTCCATAGCTACCACCCGAGCTGGTATTTCCTCCTGTAGGGTCACTGGTTGAGTCGACCGAGTAGGCGTATTTGTCGATTGCACTACTACCGGTGTAGGTAGCTGGCTTCATATCAAAGGTAATATTGTTCTTTGTGACCGTCTTGGTGGAAATGGTTGGTGCAGCTGGTTTTGATGAAAGTCCGACGACACTGATGGATGCCTTTTCGCTTACTTTTCCTGATTTGTTATCCACCCAATACTGGAAGGTGTAGGTTGGCGGTACCGCGTCCTCTAATTTTGGGAAGAGGTTGATCTTTGTCGTATAACTTCCTACGATCTTCATGCCTTCAATATTCATCGATCCACTCTGGCCCATTCCAGAGTTTGGGTTCGTAAATGAGTCAAAGAGTGATTGAAGGGCGCTATTTCCGGTGTACTGCGGGAGTGTGACTTTTAATGTTATGTCATTGTAGGTCTGTGAAACAACCTCAATCGTTGGCCTATCTGGCTCGAGTGCAGCTGCTGTCGTGATCGTTTTTACCTCTGAAGTTACGCTTTCCTGGCCATTTGAGTTTACGGCTCTTACTCGGAAGTTGTAGGTGGTTGATGGCTTGCTGACGAAGACGATACCACCGTCAGTTTTTTCTTTGGCGTTATAATATGCAACTGAGTAGTCCGCTGGTGTGTAGATTTGTTCACTGCTCATTTTGGATTCGAGAACATAGGTCGTCAGTGAACCGGTGCCAGTCACTGCTGGTGCTCCGAACTTGAGGACGATAGATATTGGTGTTGGTGAGCTTACGGTTAATGATGTTGCATTAAATACGCTTGCTGGTGGCTGAAGTGAGCTTCCTGCGCTTCCAGGTACTTTTACCTGATCGAAGCTTCCGACCTGTTGCTCTATGATGAGCATCGCACGATAGATATTGTTACTGATTTCACCACGGGTGATAAAGGCGCTTGGATAATACTTGCTTCCTGAAAAATCGATGATCTTCATGGCTTCTGCCACAAACATATACTGTCCGTACCAGAGCTTGAGATTGACGTCAGCATACATAGAAGCGTTGGCTCCTGCGTTGAGTGCTGGAGGAAATCCCTGTGAGCTTATGAGCATTTTCATAGCCTCTACTTTGTTGATCATTTGCGCAGGACGGAACTTTCCATCGTCGTATCCCTGTACCCATCCCTTCTCTTTTGCAAAACATACATATGGGGCATACCACTCATTTTTTACATCAGGAAAACAATTTTGATACTTGGTTGCGTCAGGTTTTTGGTAGCCTGCTCCACCAACGAGAATTTTTAAAAGCTCAGCTCTATTGATGGTGTTATTCGGTTTGAATGTTCCGTTATCATATCCACTGATAACTTTTTTTGTGTAAAGATATTCGATCGCGGTTTGATACGCGTGATTATCGATATCGCTCAATGGAACCGATGCGGCGAGAGTTGTTGCCGGGACACTCAATTGGAGTGTGATGATGGCAACGGCGAGAACTTTTGAGATGCTTTTCATAGAGAATGAGGGTTAATTCATATTTCAGTATAGGTTATACGACCAATAACCGCAAAGGTTACATCTTTAAGCGGTTAAAGTCCCTGTTTAAGCTCTTTATGAGCTCTATTTACTTACTGCTTTTCTTACTTTTTCTAGAAAATCTCTTCGTTCTTTTTCTTTGGCCGCAGCGATCCCATCGAAGTATCTTGTGAGGACGTCTCGTATAGTCCTTAACATTTTTCTATCCCTTTTCAGGGCTGGGAGTTTTTCTACACAGTGCTCTTCGAGCTGTCCAATAATAGCCGGGGCTTCCCCTTCACAGTTTAGGGCTGAACTTTCTGTTGGCGTTGACGATTGAGGGAGATCTGCTTTTGGAGGTTGCGTGAGGCAATCTACGGCGGCACCCATATCTTTCTCTGATGCGCCATCACGACTCGCCATTTTCCCAAGGGTAACTTTCATGCACTCTATCGTACCCGCTTTCTGGAGGTTTTTACTGCCTACGGTGGTGCCAATGTTGTTAAGAATTGCCCCTATTTCCTCGCCTACTGTTCCGAGCTTACCTCGGCATTCATTACAGAGATTTTTTGGATCGAGTGGATCGATGGCGACGTTCTCATCCTTCGTTTCTTGGCCGCCTACCGAAGGCGTCTGACAGCCGGCAATAAGTGCTGCTCCAGCGAGGAAACGCGAGAAAGATGAAGAATGGTTGGTATTCATGGGAGGTATATATTATTGGGTGACATAGTAACTATTATTTTCTATTTTGTCAAATCAGCTTTGCATTTTGGATAACTGTGGGTTAGAATCCTGTAGTTCATCTATTTTATTATTCATAAACCCCACTTTATGGCTAAAGGTCTCGGTGCGCAGAAAGCAGAAAAGAAGGTAGCGAAGCTCTCTCCAAAGGAGAAAAAGAAGGCAAAGCAGGAAAAGGCCGCGAAAAATCGTTAGATTTTTCTGAATATTTTTCTGGTTCAAAAAAACGCCACCCATGTATGGGTGGCGTTTTTTAAAAAGTTGCTGTTGAAAGCTCCTTACTTACGCTCGCTGAACGTTGACAGCGTTTGGTCCTTTTGGAGAGTCTGCCTTCTCGAATGAGACTGCATCGCCTTCCTTAAGCTCGTTGAATGTGACTCCAACAAGTGAGTTGCTGTGAAAGAAGAGGTCGTTTGAGAGCCCTTCTCCAGTAATAAAACCGAAACCTTTGTCTGTAAGTTTTTTGATTGAACCTGTCATAATAGAAGATAGTGAAAAATAATTGAGTACACACGACTGCTTAGTTTGAGACGCTCGACGATTTCGAACTGTACACCCCTTGTGTAAGGCATATATATCAGGTAATCCAAGTTTTGTCGAATATTTGTATGAAAATTGCTGGATTTCCCTATAATGAAGCTATGTCTTTTACTGTTTATATTCTTCAGTGCGCCGATGACACCCTCTATATTGGTTCGACAAATAACCTGGAAAAGCGTCTTCATCAACATAATCACTTAAAATCTGGGGCACGCTATACGAAGGCCCGCCGGCCCGTTACCCTTGCCTATAGTGAAACGTGCGAGACAGTGGGTGAGGCACGGAGTCGGGAGTATCAGCTTAAACAGCTAACTCGAGAGGAGAAGCTGCGTCTTTTTTGAGGTCTACTTGTATTCACTATATAATTGTGTTACAGTTACACCCTTTTTTTATATTCCTATGGTTTTGCGACGTCGCGAGGGTGTGACTACTAAGCTTTTGGCAAATGAATGTTATAGAAGGGTAGAATCCTCATCACCCATTCAGTCCGAAATCTTGGATCGTGCGATTGTTCGCCTGAGGGCTGACTGTCGCGAACGTTTGAAGGCCTGCACTTCTCCTCAAGAGCGTGAGCAATTGGCTGCCAGACTTGTGATATTAATCGAGGGATTACGAGGTCTCCTTTTTTCCGTGCAACCTGATGTGAAGACTGGGTTGCCGCCGGAGGTTCGACTATGGACGCCACAAGATATTTTGAGACTCATCGATTCGCACGAGGTGACGAATGACAGTATTCATCTCATTTTACAGTGGGTCATGGTTCATACCTCATTTAGGACTCAAATGAGCATTGAGGCAGCGTCTGGCGTTGCTAAATCTGTTATTGCCCGCTTCAATACTGGGTGGTACAAGAGATCACCTCACCAAATTCCTAATGGGGTGAAGCTTCTGAGTTGGATTCGTGACTGTACTTCTACTTTGTAATCAGCTGATTACGATTGTAGCCCACACCGATGAAGGTCATGGGGAGGCCGATGATCTCTTCGAGCTTGGTGACATACGCCTGGGCGTTTGCTGGAAGTTGTTCGAAGGATGTGCAGTTGTCGAGTGCTTCCGTCCAGCCTGGCATCTCGATGTACTCAGGTTCGAAACCGTTTGCTGGTTCGAGCTGGGAGAGGTCTGATGGGAAGCTTTCGAGGAGTTTGCCGTGAACTTTGTATCCCGTGATGATTCTGAGTGTTGGGAGTCCCGTGAGGACGTCGAGCTTGGTGAGGTTGATGTGCGTGAGGCCGTTGATCATGCAGGCGTACTTGGCGACGACGGTATCCATCCAACCACAGCGACGTGGACGGCCAGTTGTTGAACCGAACTCTCCGCCCTTGGCGCGGAGGTACTCGCCCGTTTCGTTATTGAGTTCTGATGGAAAAGGACCTGCGCCCACGCGGGTCGTGTAGGCCTTTAGGATCCCGATAATCGAGTCGATTTTTCGCGGTGGGACGCCGGTTCCCGTGACGATACCGCCGATCGAGGCGTTTGATGAAGTGACGAATGGATAGGTTCCATGGTCGATATCGAGCATCGTTGCGTTTGCACCCTCGAGGAGAATTTTTTTACCTGCTGTGATTTCGCCATGAAGAAGGAGAACCGTATCCGTTATATACGGAAGGAGTGCCTCTCGATGTTTTTTGAACTCGGCGAGCTCTGCGTTGGCGTCGTGTTCGAGACCAGGATAGATTTTTTGAAGCGTGGCGAGATTATTTTGGTAGTGCGTCTCGAACGCGTCCCAGTTGAGAATTTCTCCAAGTCGGATTCCCATGCGGTTGATCTTGTCGGAGTAGGCTGGCCCGATGCCACGACCGGTTGTTCCAATTTTCTTTCCACCCTTCATCTCTTCCTGGAGGACGTCGATTTTTTTGTGGTAGTCGCAAGCCAGATGAACACGATCAGAAATAAAGAAGCGACCTGCGAGCGAGATGCCTTCGTTGGTGAGGAGTTGAATTTCTTCAGCGAGTGATGGAAGGTTGATCACGCATCCATTTCCAATAATCATTTTGGTGTTGAGCTGGAGAGCGCCTGATGGCACCTGATGAAAGACAAATTTTTTCTCATTCACATAAATCGTGTGGCCGGCATTCGCCCCACCCGTGGCTCGCACGATCCAGTCGTACTTTTCGGCGAGAATGTCTACGAGTTTCCCTTTTCCTTCATCGCCCCACTGGGTTCCGATAATCGCCGTTATGTTTCCGAGGTTTGTCATGCGCCCGTACTATAAAAGAGTCCATTAAAAAAGTACACAGCTTCTCGGTCTTGACATATATTATATATAGTATAATCTCTTTTTACTTTTACATTCAATTCCCATGGCAAAATTAAATACATTATTTGATCCGAATAGAGATTTTAGTCCTCCTGAGCCAAGAACTCTTTCTCCTCGTCAAAAAGCTCTTGGAGCTTTGAGGCAAACTGAGAGAGCGCTCCTCCGAGGTGATTTATCTCTAGAGGAGGCACAAAACACTCTTGGTCGAGTCACGGCTACCATTAGAGATAAAGTTAAAGATGTGGCATTGCCGACAGGTTAGCCCGTATAGGCTTTTATTTTTATTGCCATTTTGATTCTCCGTCTGTAGTATTTTCGTACCCTTTCGGATGTATTTTTTATAATTTATTTTTATGATTCCAAACGATCAGATCCAGGCGCAACTTCCTTTTTGTCTTGAGGAGACCGATTTTCCGGAACTGGGTGAGAAGTATGTGGGAAAAGTGAGAGATAATTATACGAAGGGGGAGAAGCGATATTTGATTTCTACGGATAAGATTTCGGCCTTTGATCGTGGACTATGTACGATTCCATTCAAGGGACAGGTCCTCACGCAAATGGCAAAGTTCTGGTTCGAAGAAACAAAAGATATTATTGGAAATCATGTTCTCGAGTATCCGGATCCGCAGGTCTGTGTGGGTGTCCAGTGCACGCCGTTGCCGATTGAGATGGTGGTTCGTGGATATATTACGGGCGTGACGACGACGAGTGCTTGGTATAATTATGAGAAAGGGGTGCGGGATTTTTGTGGAAATATGCTTCCTGAGGGTTTGAAAAAAAATCAGAAGTTTGATGCGCCGATTCTCACGCCTTCGACGAAGGCCGAGCATGGTGATCATGATGAGTCTGTTTCGAGAGAGGAGATCCTCAAGCGAACATCGCTGACTCCAGAGCAGTATGACTTCATCGCCGATGCATCATTAAAGCTCTATCAGCGAGGTGTTGAAATTGCCGCGAAGCAGGGGATTATTCTCGTGGATACGAAGTACGAGTTTGGTGTGACGCCAGCTGGTGACATTGTCTTGATCGATGAGATTCACACCCCGGATTCTTCACGATTCTGGTTTGCGAATGAGTATGATCAGCGTTTTGCGGCCGGAGAAGAGCAGAAAAAGATAGATAAGGAATATCTCCGAGAGTGGCTGGCAGCCGCTGGTTTCCGTGGTGAGGGCGAGATTCCTGCGATTCCAGATGAGGTACGAGTCGAGACCGCTCGACGATATATTGAGGCGTACGAACTCATTACTGGTCAGCAATTTGAAGCTGAGGTAGGGGATGTGACTGAGCGGATTAAAAGAAACTTGCTCTAATTATAAATTTGTTTTATAATTCTAGCCTTTCTTTTTGACCCCATTTTTTATGACTCCAGAAGCATCTGAGGTTCCTCCTTCTCCAGAAACATTAGCTGCTCTCTATGAGCGGGGTCGCTTTCATGAGGGGGATGGGTACTATGGAATTCTTGAAGAGTCCGAGCCTCAGATTATTGCCGCTCTTCAGGTTGATCCATCGTTGCATAATCTCGTCAGCTTGAGTGAGCGTTTTCCTATGCAGTTACGCCGTTTTGATCCAGCTAATTCTACTGAAGTTTATCACCTGACGAAGTTTTTTCCCGGCGCGAAAGTAATTTGTATCATACGAGGCGAGGTTGATCGTGTAACCTCAATGCTTGCGTATGGTCAGGATTCAGGTGTCTATTTACCTCTTGAGACCACGATGCCAAACGGCTGCTAGTTTCTTGATACCGTGGTGAGCTTGTGGCATGCTAGTGGCGCTTAGAAACTTCCTCCTACCCCTAACATCTCAACTCCATGATCGTTCCAATTCTCCTGGGTTCAGCTACCGACAAAGATCACGCACAAAAGATTGTCGATGAGTTGAGCAAATTTGATATTCCTTCTGAAGTGATTGTGGCGTCTGCTCATAAAGTTCCAGAGAAGGTGATCGAGGTTATTGAAAAATATAATA
>CALQZC010000028.1 GCA_943349045.1 Candidatus Peribacteria bacterium | reverse complement strand
CATTTTCTTCTCCTGCCTCCATATTTTTTTTATCTTTCCACTTCCGCAATGTGTACATGTTTGCCTAGCCATGAATAAAAATGTTAATTTATGGCTGAAGAATAACAAAAAAATAACATTACGGACACCAGTTTAGTTTACAGTGCTGAAGAGGGGAGGCTGGCTTTGGAGTGCGGAAGCTCTAGAATAGCGAATAATAATTAAGACATTTATAAAAACGGTGTCAAATTTGAAGCTGGTTTTATCCCCGGGGATAAAACGGCATTAGAAACCTTTTCTCTATTTTTGGAAATTTCTACCCTTACTTTCGCTTCACCTTCTCGTTTGGGATTTCCGGAGCAGGGGCCGGGGTGCTGTCGGCTGGCTCGTCTGTAGCCACAGGGGTGTCGGTCGTGTCAGTTTCCAGGGGGAGATCGACCGGCGTGAGGACTTCGTCCGGAGTGATTATTGGCTGTGAGGCTGCGGTTGCATCTTGACGCTCAACTTGTGCCTGAATGTCGTTCGAGAGTGGTTCACTTGAGCCGAGGAAGTTTTTATAGAAGAAATATCCACCAACGATAGCAGATAAGAGCGCACCGGCAAAAATCATCCACTTCACGTTATCGGAAAGGTGCTGGACGTTATTGAGTGTGGTGGGTGTCGATGCTGCTGGTGCTGGAGGCGCTGTAGGTGCAGCCATCGGAGCAGGCATCGATGCAGGTGCAGGTGCCACTGGTGTGATGACTGGAGCTGGCGGAACGACTGGAGCAACAACTGGAACGACAGGAACCACCGGTGTGACTGTGGCCACTGGGGCGGTTGGAGCGACCGTGGTGCCCTTCAGGCTTGCCATCAATTTTACGGCGTCGGCGTTTGTTGGATCGAAGTGGAGTACCTCTTCGAGGCCCTTCACTGCTTTATCTTTTTCGCCTTGAGCGATCCATGCATTGATATGATCGAGGGCTTCTTGCACCGTGGATTTCATTGGATCTGCCATAGGGGAGTGAGGTCAAAGATAAAAAAATCAACAATTATAGTATTAGTACCGTTCCACGTTAAACTCTTGAGCGTTTGAGTCGTCACCATTTTTCGGGAGGACGTTTTCAATGGCGCCCCACTCACTGGCTTCTTCTGCCGGGACGACGAGTGTTACTTTGTCGCCAATTTGTGCGCGGAAGTAGGTGACGGATGCGAGGAGTACTTTATAGGTTTTTCCACTGGAGATGACTTTATACTGCCCCTCATCGTTCGTCAGAATGCCGATGACATGCTTTCGATCAATAGGTTTAATCTGCTTATAGAGGAAGGTTCCATCATCTTTAATGGTTAACTTCAGCACATCACCCGGGACAAGTTTTGACTTGCTGGCGTAGTTGGCGGGAACCGGATAGGCTCGTTTGTCTGGGCCGATCATCGTCTGCCCGTCGAAGACACCTTCGAGCACATTGGCATCGCCGCTCATCGAACTTTCCTGTTCGAGTTCGTTGGCCTTTTTCACATACTTTGCACGTGAAGATATCTTTCCCGAATCACCTGTGATCTCGGCAAGCATTTGTTGAGCAGAACGAAGACTCGTTTCTGCGCTCTCCATCATTTCCCGTATTAAAGCCAATTTTGCATCGTGTGACATTTTCTTTTTGTTTATAATATGTATGGCGTAACTATACCCTATTTCAGCCTTATTCTCAATTCCTAGCTCTTTACAAACTTACCTGATTGTTTTCTTCTTTTGATTTCTTTCCGAGCCAGCGCTGGAGTAAGGCGCGGCGGGTGATGCCGACATTTGAAAAGATACGGAAGGTGAAAACCACCGTAGCTGCCAAATAAAGGTCGAGCCCGAGCTTATCACCGAGATAGGTGATGACGAGGGCGAGGATGATGTTGAAAAAAAGTCCCGAGATGAAAATGGTGGCGTTGTATTGATCGCGGGTGACCTCAGCTCGAATGGCTCCAAAGAGCGCATCCAAAATACCGATCAGGATGACCGCAGAAAATTTTGTGTAGGCCACCGGAATCGTTACATCGATACCGAAGCCCACAATAATGCCGAGAAGAATTCCAACAAGTGCCCAAACCATATGCGCCTATTATAACTTACTTTTTCCGTTTGAAAATGACTTTTTCGCCACTCGTTCCGCTAATTCGTAAATCGATGTATACGAGAGGGTCTTTGTAGATGTCGATACTTGCCATTATTTTTTTTAATTTCAGGAATTCGTGCTCGAATGGAACCTGGATATCGAGCCAGATAAAGAAGTATTTTTCCGTTTTTAGATGCAGCTCCCGGGCGTGTGGGAGAAATTGCGTCTCGACTACTTTCATGCCAAATTTTTCTTCATAGTATTTCGTTGCCCCGAGAATGTAGTTGAGGTGTTCCTGCTTAATGGTTGGCATCTCGCGGATGACTTCCGGAGTGATGATGGGAGCATCTGGCAGAATATCGACCTTTGGCGCCTCTGCTTTTTGTGTGATGACCTTAATATAGGGGAGATTCGGATTTTCGCTGTCGATATACATCGGCATACCGATGGCGTTGATGATGGCCTTTCCAATGCTTTTTCCATTTTCGATGTGCTCGATATTGGCGGTGATTGGAAACTCGGAAAATCTTACTTCAAGCGTGGAAGGAAAGAGTTTCTTGGTGGTTAATTTTTGTAGTTCAGGATGCTCTTTTTCAATTTTCTCCTGAATCGCTGTCGCGTCGATAAACATAATATTTTTTCCTTTCAAATTTTCGAAGTAGCTCAAAAGTTCGTCATTTTCATTCTGAAACTCGTCGTACTCGATGGTGATTTTTTGGACATTGAAGTATCCAGAAAAAAATATCCCATAGACACCAAAAATCAGCACGATTGCAACGGTGAGCAGCGCGAGGATTTTTTTAATCGTTGAGAGCGTCGGGAAGGAAATATTGGAAATGGCTGCACGCCTACGATTTTTAAGACTTGTCCTATTCATCAGAACAGGATTTTTTCGAAGACTGCTGCGTCGTGGGTACAGTGGCATGCGCCCATTATACACTATTCCTTAATTTTTGTGGCATGTGCCCAGAGATCCTCAAACACCACATTGCGGAAAAAATTTACAATATCTTCATGCTCAATAATCGTACAGGTGACACGATCTTCCGTGAACGATTTGAGGGCCAGGCTGTTGTTCCAGAGATAGATGCCTGCCTCATAATGGAGTGATGAGGTGGTGAAGCGCACGTCTAAATTGTATTTCTTCGACTCTTTGGCGATTTTGTTTGTAAAATCAGACGGTGTGTAAATAACTCTCGTCCTGATGCCTGCCTCGGCACGTCTTTTATAGTAGTCTTCGATGTAGTCTGTGAGGAGCAATTGTCTAAAAACCTCACCGCAGGTGAAAACGAGCAGCTCATTTTTTGCCATGAGTGTCTCCTCGAGCATTTTCTTGAAGCCGTCAATTTCCTCGTAGTGTTTGATGGTAGGGAGGTGCTGATGCGTCGGATGAATGGTGTGAAGCACCTTAATGACATAGTCGAGGTTATGTTCAATAAGTTTGATTTCGTTGTAGCGGCGCTGGAGAAGTCGGACGAGAATATCCGGACTCTCGCTCGCTATCAGACGCTTCTTTGCCTTTCGAGTTTCGAAGAGAAGGCCTTTTTGAATGAGTTGCTCGATGGTGCTGTGTACCGTGATTCGATTGCTCTTCATCTTGTGTGCAATTTCCTGAACGGTCGCTGGACCGAGCTGCAGGCATAGCAGATAGGTTTCGGCCTCTCGGGCATTGCAGTCGAAGTGTTTGAGAAACTCAATAATACGAATGTGATCTGTAGGACGTAACATAATGTAGGTTAGTTTTCTACAGAAACTATATCCCTTGTTTTCCCCTAATGCAAGTCAATTTTACGATTGTAATAATGTCATTATTTGTGTTTTGTTGCTATTAACATTAACGAGGTTTAAGGTTGAGTTGTTCCTGTTAATGTATCACTTTGTCTATTCCTTAATATTTCTTACTATGTCAATTCTTGACGTTGTTCTCGTCGTTCTCTTGGTTGCCTGGATTGGTGGCTTCAGCCTGAAGATTGCGGGTGGACTCATCCACGTTCTTCTCGTCATCGCACTCGTCATTCTCGTTATGAGATTGCTCGGGGTCGGGAGTGCCTCCCGTCTGTAAGTGATTTCTTGTCACCTATTTATTTCTCTAACCCGCACTATTATGGCACAACACGCACACTACCATTCAGATAATGCTACGGCAGCAGATAGTGGAACTATAGCGCTCGTTGTTCTCCTGCTCGGTGTCCTCATCATTGGCCTCATCGCCTATCGAACACTTTGGGCAAACCGTGGCACGATGCCGACACAGAACACGACCACGATTGAGATACCAAGTGTCATTCCCGCGCCATCAACTTCGGCGCCGTCACCTACCACACCATAATTCTTTAACTCAATATTATTATGAAAACTATCTATCCAGCTGGAGGAAATGTCGAGCATCAAGAGTATCAGACCGGTCGTCAGGATCATCAGGCTGATCAAGGTGATCAAGTCGATCAGAATGATGAAAAGACAGGCCAAGGAGGAGCTATTGTTGATAAGCCAGAGCAGAAGTGATACGTGGATAGAAAAACAAGAGATCTTAAAAACAGTTTACTTAGGAGATGTAAACTGTTTTTTTTAAGACCTACCTTTTACATTTTTGCTTTCTGTTCGGCCTTCTTCGATTGAGCCGAAGAGAGGACGACTGCCTTTCGTACCTTGGCCAATGCCTTGTTTCGCTTTTTGGCGTTACTCGACTTTGGGCGGCGCGTCGGGGTGAGAACAACTCCGTGATGATGATTGACGTGTGCGTTAGACATAGTGATCGAAATGATTTTAGTGTCCGCATTGTAAGGGGTATGATGTGCGATTGTCAACGAATGCGTCTATAATGGAGCTATACTTTTCGTCTTTTATGGTAAAGTTGCGCCTCTGGCTGCTGGTTGCTCTCGGGTTTCTCATGGCGGGTTTAGCTTTGAATATCGATCTCCATGACTTTTTGGAGACCCCTTGGTACCTCTGGCCGTGGGTACCAATTTGCGCCCTCTATCCTTTATTATTGGCGCTTAATTATCTCTATTTTTTGCGAAAAGGGGAGTTTTCCCGATTTTTCCTCGGCTTTACAGTATGTGGTGCCCTCGGATACGGGATGATCGCCCCTCTTTTTTATATCCTCTATATGGCGGAACATGGCTTCGCCTGGTATGAGCTGGGGAATATTCTCTGGGTTTGGCTGTATGCGGCCCAAGCCTACTTTCTGCTTCCATATGTGCGAGGGCGGTTGCCAGTCTGGCAGCTTGGCCTGATTTTCGGGTATTTTTTGACAAAAGATCTTCTCGACCGCTTCAGCACCACCTGGTCGTATGTCCGGTTTGATATGGTGTCGGAGGGGTTGATGAACATTACATTTATTGCGCTTATACTGGTTCATACGGGTTTCTTCCTCTATTTGGTAAAAAGATCAAATTAGACTATACTACCGCAGAATATTTTTATTACTCGTTTCGGTCATGTATTCACTTTCGCGTTACTTTCCACAGGGCACTGAATATTTCTATGGATATCCAGCCGAAGAAGATTCGCACTTTTTTAATGGGGTTCCTCCGGAAATTGAGGAGCTTGTTGCGGCGCGACCGCTGATTTGCGGTGGTCCTGATTTGAAGACGTTTTGCTTCAAGGCATCACTCGATACCTATGTTTGGAGCTTGATGCATGAACTTGGCTCATGGAACGTGGATCGGAAAAATGTGATTATGCTTCCTGCGGAAATTACCTGTCGCGTTCGTGGCTCGAGACGAAATAAGATGCTGAAGGAGGCGCTGGTCGAACTTGCCCATCCAGGAAAGTTGATCATGTCTCAGCCGTATCTGGATTCACGTCTTAAACCGAAGTATGCTATTCCATCGAACCGCACGATTTGGCTCAACGACAAACGAAATATGCCTGCCTATATTCCATGGCAGTACCTTCCAAAAGCGTATGATGAATTTCTCGATGGTCCCTGTTTCCGTGACTCTGTCGGCCAGATTCCTTTGCCATGTGTGATTAAAGTTTCTTCTTCATCGTCTGGTGATGGCGTGAGAATCTGTCACACTCAGGAAGATATCGATCAGGCGAGAAGAGATTTTGGAAACCTGGAAGGTATTATTCTCGTTACTGAACTCATTGATATGGAGCGAAACTTCGCGGTGCAGTTTGGAATTCCCTCGGATCCGGATCAGCCTATTGAAATTATCCGATGGCATGAGCAGATGGTGGATCGTCATGGTGCGTTTGTCGGTGGAATTATCGAACCTGAAACCCAGGATGATGAACGATTCAAGGCATTGAATAAAGAACTTCTCGAAAAAATTCTTCCCGAAGTTCGACGAAGGGGTTGGTTTGGTATTGGCGGATTTGACGTTCTCATGTCAAAAGAAGGCCGCTTTTACTTTATCGATCCGAATTTCCGTATGACGGGTATGACGGTCTATGATCTGCTCGCATGCAATGGAGATGTTACCTCGTCGTTACTGAGTTTCGCTGGAGATTTCGAGGGGACAAAAAAGGAATTTACCGCTCTTATGCATAAGTATGCCCGTGTCGGCACACCTGATCAAAAACTCTACGTCACGACGCTCACCGAACACCGTGGTCTCTTCCGCTTCAACGCTGCCTTGCTTTTCGAATCACGCAAAGAAATCCCGGCTTTATCCCGCGAACTCTTGAAAGCTGGCGTTCGATCAAGTGTATTGGAGGGTCTCGCGAAGTAATTGACAGCTTAGCTTCATCGGCACTGTCATAGATCATCTTGCAGATGCGTCGAGGGTTTTGTGGTAAGCTATTTTGAAGCTGAAAAACGTTTTTTTGACTTGATTTTTATTCTTTCGGGTATAAAATCCTTGGTAGTTCGGAACGTCTACAATACTGAATATGACCTATATTGACGTCAGTAAGTCAGAAGACCCTTTACCTTCTAAAAGTCCCTAAGAGGCAGGTTCGTGCTTAGTGGTTTTTTCGGCATATTGTGCCATGAAAGAATCACTCTGCTTCTTGAACTTTTCTTATATTTTAAAAAAATTGTATGTCACCTGCCGAGGCCTTACAGATAAGAAATCAAATATCAAACATTACACCTACATCACTTCCAAGAGTATTTCAGGGATTATCTGAATATTTTCCTTCCAATACGGCCTATTTCTACTCATTTCCTTCCGGTCAGGACTCGAGCTTTTTTAACGGTGTTCCTTCTTGGATGGAGGAGCTCGTGGCTGCACGAAGTCTTGTTTGCGCTGGCCCAAAGATGCGAGCGGTGGCATTTGCCTCATCGGTTGATTCTTTGACGTGGGATATTATGACACAGCGTTTTGGAACAGAGCTTGTTTCACGAGATGCTGCCATTGGTCTTTCTGAAAACATTACCAATGAGGTTACAGGTCCTGAGCGAAATACTCGAATTCGAGAGTCCCTCCGGGCAATGATGGGGTCAAAGGAACTTGTGATGGCGCAGCCATTTACAGATCCCACTCTTGAGCATATCTATCAGATTCCACCGCATGTCACGATTATGCTGAATGATAAGGCAAACCGTGGATATTACGTGCCACAGAGATATATTCCGCAAATCCTTGCATCGTTTACGAGCGGTGAGGCATTTCATGCATCGATTGAGGCGCTCGTATTTCCAGTGGTTGTAAAAGTTTCCTCTTCATCGTCTGGTGATGGTGTTCGAATTTGTATGAACGAAGAAGAACTTTGTGCTGCGAAAGAGCAGTTCAAAAATATGACTGGAACGATTATTATCGAGCAATTTATCAAGAGTTCTCATAATATCTGTGTCCAGTTTGGTATTCCGGCTGATCCGGAGAAGCCAATCGAGATGCTTGGATACAATGAGCAGCTTACCTCAGAAAATGGTGGATTCCTCGCAGGCGTGGTCAATCCATACAAGCATATTCCTGGTATTCAGAATATCTATGATGTTCTCCAAAATGAGGTGCTCCCTCGTGTACGTGCTCTCGGCTGGTATGGTGTCGGCGGTATTGACGTGCTCATGGTTGATGAACATACATTCTACTTTATCGACACGAATTTCCGTATGACGGCGACGTTTACCTTTATCTATCTCCAGCAGACTCAGCGTATTACGAAGCCAGTGGTAAGTTTCGCCGGTTCCTATCGTGGCTCTTATGATGACCTCCTCAGTAAAATTGTCCCACTTGGAAAAAATGGCGACCCCGACCAGCTCATGAGTGTTATTGCCCTCACGCAGCGAGATAATCTCTTCCGTTTCAATGCTGGTCTCTTTTTCGACGATCGTGAATCTCTCAAGTATAATGTCCAGACGCTTCTCGATCATGGAGTTGAGTCTGCGTCCTTGAGTTCACTCGTCGCGAGCGGATTTAACGTATGATATACGTTGGTGGAATTGGTCGGATGAACTCTTGTGCAAGGGTGAACTTGTAGGCACCCTGATTTGGAATGACGATGAGATCGCCTGTTTTTGGCTTCTCGGAGTAGATGTAGTAGCCCCAGAAATCACGAGGCGTACAGAGGGGACCGTAGATTTTGAAATGTTTTTCAGTGAGAGATGGACGGGTGAGGTTGATGATCGGAAAGTAAAAGTGCTGTCCAAACTCCCAGCCGGACATGTTGATGCCGCCGTCGAGAATGATAACGTTATCTTTTATGTCGGCAATTTTTGCGACGATAGAGGTTGAGCTGTTGCAGAGAATTCTTCCGGGTTCTGTGTAATATTCAGCGTTGATCATTGTGAAATTTTTCTTGATGAAGGTTCCGATTTTTTGAGCGAGTTGTTTCGGCGTGTCGGCTCGGGTGATGTAGTACTTGTCCGGAAATGCGATGTGTTCTCCGAAGAAATCGTGAGCTTTTTTCATGAAGTTTCCGCCAGAAAGTGTCCATGGGTAGTGATCAGACCATGGATAAAAACCCTCGGCGTTGTCGGGATAGTATCCTCCTCCGATGTCGATGAATTTGATTTCGTTGAGGTATTTTTTTGGAAATTTTTTAGCGAGATAGTTACTGAGGTCACGGAGAACATCGATGTATTTTTCTGCGTGAAGATTGAGACTGATATGGAAGTGAAGACCTTCGAGTTTGATGTAGGGATATTTTTTTGCCTCTTCCCAGAACTTTGCGAGTTCGTCGAGTGGAATTCCAAACTTTGACCAGGTTCCATGATGCGAGGAAAAGAATCTGATGCCGGCACGGATGGTTGTTTTCTGTTTTTTTGCGAGGGCGCCGAGGCGTTCGAGTTCTCCGAAGCTGTCCATATTGATGGTCGTGATCTTGGCGTACTTGAGCGCGAGTTCGAGTTCTTTCTCTGATTTTCCAGGTCCCGTGAAGATGATTTTTTTCGGTTTTGCTTCGAGGGCAAGCGTGAACTCCCGCTCACTTGAGGCGTCGAGACCGTATCCCTGTTCTACCGCCGTCTTGAGGATATGCGGATGGTAGTTTGATTTGATCGCGAAATAGGGCTGGTGACTTGGAAGGTAGGTATCAAACGCATTTTTAAAGGTTTTGGCGCTTTTTTTCAGTTCGGCGTGGTCGAGGAGGTAGAATGGAGTCGGATGTTTTTTCGTCTGTGCAAGGATCGTCTTTTTCTGGGCGATCGCTGTTTTTACCACATGCTTGAGGGTTCCTTTTTTTCCTCGTGGTTGCTGCTCGAGCATTTTCAGGACGAGGTCGGTTGGGTTTGTGGGTTTCATATTAGAGATTCGGTTGTGTTAAATTCTGCGGATTCAGGATCTGGTCGAGCTTTCCTTTTGGCATCAGCTTGCGCTCCAGGATAAGCGCTTCGAGGTGGGTGCCGCGGCGGAGGGCTTCGTTGACGAGTTCGGCGGTGGTGTGGTAGCCGAGGTAGGGGTTGAGGGCGGTGGCGACACAGAGGGACTTTTCGAGGAGTTCCTGGCAGCGCTTGGTGTTGGCGACGATGTGGTCGATGCAGAAAACTCTAAACATATGGAATCCGTTGCGGAGGAGGGTGCAGGAGTCGTGGAGGTTTTTCAAGATAAGGGGCGTCATGACGTTGAGTTCGAGCTGGCCGTTCATCACGGCGAGTTCGACGGCGCGGTCGTTGCCCTGGACCTGGTAGGCGATCATCTGGACGCACTCGGGGATCGATGGATTCACTTTTCCTGGCATGATGGATGAGCCCGGTTCAACTTCTGGAAGGATAATTTCTCCGATGCCGCCGATTGGTCCCATGTTGAGGAGTTTGAGATCTTGCGCGATGCGCTGCATGGTGATGGCGAGATTTCTGAGCGCGGACGAGACGGTTGTGAACACATTCATGTTCGAGGTCGTCTCGAAAAGATTGTGGGTTGGGGTGAGGGGGAGTTTAGTGAGTTTGGCGAGGAAGCGAGTGACGAGTTTCTGGTACTTTGGGTGCGTGTTGATGCCGGTTCCGAGGGCGGTTCCGCCGAGTCCGATTTCGTAGAGCAGTGTGGTGGCGCGTTTGAGTTCAGTGATATCTTTTTCGATGGCGATGGCGAGTGACTCAAACTCCTGACCGAGCGTGACGGGCACGGCGTCTTGTAAGTGCGTTCGGCCGACTTTGAGAATCTTGGCGAACTTTTTTGCTTTTGCGTGGAGGGATTTCGCGAAGAGGGTGGCTTCTTTGGCGAGCTCGTGCGACTCCCACGCGATGGCGATACGGGTGCTGGTTGGGAAGACGTCATTCGTGGACTGTGCCATGTTGACGTGGTTGTTTGGGTTTACCGGTTTGTAGGAGCCTTTGGCGTTTGCGCCGTTTGCGCCGGCGAGAATTTCATTCGCGCGGTTGGCGATAATCTCGTTGATGTTCATGTTATAGGGTGTTCCGGCGCCGGCTTGGAAGATATCGATCTGATATTGGTCGTCAAATTTTCCGACCATGAACTCGTCGAGCGCCTGGAACATGGCTTTTGCGAGTTTCGGGTCGAGTTTTTTGAGTTCGGTGTTCGCCTGGGCCGCCGCGTACTTCACGCAGGCGATCGCTTTTCTGAAGGTTGCCGGTGCGGTGATGCCGCTGATCTGAAAGTTGGCGAGTGCGCGGGTCGTGAATGAGCCATAGTAGGCTTGTGCGGGTACTTGAATGTTTCCGAGGGCGTCGTTTTCGAGACGAGTGAGCTTGGAGGTTTTTTTAGGGCTGGATCTCATGTGTTTAAAGAAAAAGGATCGCGAGTAGTTTGGCACGATTTTAGATCTGCTACCAGTTGGAAATTTTGACTTTCTTGTGAATCATGATGTATTCAGAAATTTCCACGTGGAAATTTTCAGCTTTAAAAATTGGTATTTTTTGAAAATAAGATGATTTCACCATGATAAACTTTGTTTAGCAATATCTCATGAAGAAGCCCTTGATTTCCCCTCCATCCCTTGGTAGAGTACACCAGCTTCATAAAGCAACAATCCTATGTCAAAAGTTTGTACCATTACGGGAAAGAGGCCAACAGCCGGCAATAATGTGAGTCACTCAATGCGTCATACTAAGCGCAGATTTCTCCCAAATCTTCTCAAGAAGCGAATTTGGAACCCAGCTAAAAAGCGATTTGAACGTGTACTGGTTTCAACGCAGGGTCTTCGACAGCTCAGTAAGCAGGCTCGTTAGTTGAAGAGTTTCACGAGCATCTCTTTTGCCGTGGAAAAAATACTCATACCGGTGCGATAGAGAAACTTCACACTGAGATGTATGGGAAATTTTACGAATGGTCCCCAGTTTGCGACTTGGTTGAGGAGGCTACTCGGTTTCGTCACAACGGGAATCGTTGTTCGTGATTTAATGGCTTTTCGTAGATCTTCTGCTGTTTCGCCTTCGAATAATGTATAGCTGTAGCCGAAGTTCATGAGCACGTGTGCGTCACTCGAGCTGATGCGTGCTTTTTTTGTAAACTCTTCGTTAATGAAGTTGGCTTTTTTGGTAAAATCAGGCTCTATGAGAGAGTAGTTTTGAATCTCAACCCCATCGATCATCTCGAGGTACTCAGGGTGTCGGACGAGGTCGAAGTAGCTCACGCGATAGCGGTAGGCGTACTCGCCGAGCACGTCTTCTTCGAAGAGCATATGCGGAATAATCACGAGGGCATCCTGTTTTTTCAGGGCCGTGAGTGTTTCTTCCAGGGACATAAATGAGGGAACTTTTTCTTTTAAAAAAAGAGCGACGATGTGTCCGCCGTTGCAGATAATTTCGTCACCGATGATGATTTCTACGGGCAGCTTGTTTTCTTCGGCGTATTTTTTTGCGCTTATAGCCCCGTCTATTGAGTCGTGATCGGTGATGGCGAGTACTTTTATCCCTTTTTTAATGGCGGCGTGAACCGCACTTTTTGGAGAGGTGAAAGAGTCTACCGAGTGCCAGGTATGAAAGTGGAGATCTGCTTTGGATTGCATGTTTATCGGTCGTACAGGTCAAATCTTGTCTTATTCTAGCACTTCTCCTATACTCGACCTAGTCTTTTTATCTTCATCATATGGTTTTGACCGAGTCGTTTCAGGTTGCATTAGCGAGTGGGGTGAAGCCTTTTTCTCTCAAAGGCACTGATGAGCGAGCCTATACCCTCGAGACCTTTTCTGATGCGCGGATTCTTGTGGTAATTTTTATGTGCAATCACTGTCCCTATATTCAAGCCTGTATTGATCGGCTCGTTGCACTGCAACGCGACTTTGCTGATCGCTCCGTGCGATTTGTTGGTATTAATTCCAACGACTCGACGGACTATCCTGAGGATAATTTTGAGGCGATGCAGTCATTTTTTATTCAGAAAAAGATGAATTTTCCGTATCTGCATGATATGACCCAGCAGGTTGCGCGTGCGTACGGTGCAGTTTGTACGCCCGATATTTTCGTGTACGATGCAGAGCGAAAACTTCAGTACCATGGCCGTATCGATAACAATTGGAAAGATGTCTCGAAAGTCACTTCCCATGAGTTACGAGATGCACTTGAGGAGTTGGTGAATGGACGAGTTTCTTCATCGGCTCAGCATCCATCGATGGGCTGTTCAATCAAGTGGAAAGATTAGATTCTTTACGTTTTAGATCTGTGTCTCAAGCACCGCCTCGATTTTGTCGGTGTTGATCTGTCGAAGCATATACCGCAGACTGCGATCGCGCGACAGGTCGATATTTTCTTTTTTGGCCAACTGAACGATGAGTTCCAGAATTTTCGTAATTTCCTGTTCAGAGATGATGTCGATATGGAGGTCGACTTCTTCGCGGAGGTCAGCTACTTTTCCCGCGCGGTTCTGTGAGATCAATACAATAATGGCGAGCATAATCGCCTCGAGCGAAACAATGGTTGTGAGAAGGCTAAATGGAAATGGATCAAAGATCTCCATGTCTTTGATTTTTCCGGTGTTGATCATAATCCATCCGGTGAATACTATCGCATTCAGCATAAGAAATGTGATACTTCCGAACCACTTCGTCATGACATCAGCGACTCTTTCCGGGAAGCTGCGCTTCTCGTCGGCTCGAGCCTTGAGGGCCTTCAAGAGCATCCGACTGTTGCTCATTGGTTTTCCATTTCGATCAAGGTGTTTATCCATGTTTTTTGTGCGTTAGTTTTATGCCAATAAGTGCGACGACTATCATGATGATGGAAAAAATCTGTCCCTGGGTGAGTATGTCGAAGTAGTACCCTATCTGGAGATCTGGTTCACGAAAGAACTCCCCGATGAATCGGAATGCCCCATAGCAGAGAATAAATAGCCAGCTCAGGATGCCCGGTGTTTTGATTTTTTTTCTGAGAAGGAAGAGTATGAGAAAGGTGCAGAAGCCTTCGAGAAAGGCATTAATCAGCTGTGATGGGTAGCGGCAGTTATTTGGGTCGGTTGGAAAATTGAAACAAAATGCACTGTCAGTGATGCGGCCATAGAGCTCGGCGTTGATGAAATTTCCGATTCGTACGAGGATAATTCCAATCGGAACTGCGGGAATAATCGTATCCGTGATGGTATAGAGCGAGACTTTTTTTATTTTTGCAAGAATGATGAGACCGAGGATGACGCCCAGCATACCTCCGTGAAATGACATGCCTCCGTTCCAGATCTGAACGATATCTGCTGGATTTGAGAGATAGTAGGGGAGGTTATAAAAGAGAATGTATCCGAGTCTTCCGCCGAGAATTACACCGATGAGAATCGTGAGAAGGAGGTCGCTGATGAAGTCGCTGCTGAACTTTACTTTTCGCTCTTTGACGAAAAATTTTATCAGGAAATATCCGATAACAAAACTGAGTAGGTACATCAGTCCGTACCATCGGACATCGATTTCACCAATAGAAAACGCAATCGGACTAATATCAGGAAACTTCATGAAGTGAGGAGGGGAGGGAGGTTCGGTTTCAGTATACTGCTATTTAAAAAGAGATGCCAAGATGTAATTGGCATCTCCTGAAAGGTATTGTTCGTTCGCTTATTGAGCAGGTGCAGGTGCTGGAGTAGCTGGAGTAGCTGGAGTTGCGGCTGGAGGGGTGGTTGTCGCTGGCTTCGTTGCAGCAGGATCCTTTGCTGGTGGCGGAGGAGTTTTACCATCTTTCTTTAGCTCTTTAACTTCTTTCTTTACAGCTTGTTTCATCTCCTTTACTTCCTTCTTAACCTCCTGCTTTTTCTCCTTGATCACTTTCTTCACTTCTTGTTTTTTTTCTTTCACTTCTTTCTTCACCTCCTGCTTTTTCTCCTTAATCTCTTTTTTTACTTCTTGTTTCTTGGCATTTTTTTCCATGTTTAGCTTCTTCATCTCTTTTCCAAGGTTTGGCTTATCTTGAGGCTTTTTTTCCGCAGTTGGCGCTGGAGCTGCTGTTGTCGCAGGAGTTGTTGTGGCTGGTGCGGTGGTTGCTGGTGCGGTGGTTGCTGGTGCGGTTGTCGTTTCCTGACCGAAGGCGGCGAAAGGAAGGAAGAGGGTTAGCAATACGGCCGATGAGAGAATAACAAGTCGAGAATTTCGCATGCATGAGGGGGTTATAAATATCACCGTCTATTGTAATGACTTCAGATATTCATGTAAAGTTTTTGACGTATATGCCCCAAGAGCCCAATTATCTTCGTTTGCGACATGATGCGACCCTGCGTGATGTTTTTGAAAAACGTGCACGTGTGGTGCAGAGGATTCGTGAATTTTTTATTGAACGACAGTTTCTTGAAGTGGAGACGCCGATGCTTGTACGGTTACCGGGTATGGAGCCGTACCTCGATGTTTTCCAGACGCGGTTTCAGCCGGAGCGAGGTGAGGGGAGTGATATGTATCTGATTACCTCGCCGGAGTATGCGATGAAAAAGTTACTTGTAGGAGGCATGGAGCGGATTTTCCAGATCACGCGAAGTTTTCGGAATAAAGAGACGGGTGGCGCGCTGCACAATCCTGAGTTTACAATGATCGAGTGGTATCGAGCGAATGCGGATTATCATCAGTTAATGTCTGATGTCGAGGAGCTTATTCGTTATCTGTGTCGGATGCTTTATGCGCGAGATTTTTTTGTCTATCAGGGGCAGGAGATTTCACTTGCTGAAGATTTTGAGCGACTTACGGTTGTTGAGGCGTTTGAAAAATATGCGGCAATTTCGCGTGAGATTTTTGAAGATGAGGCTCGGTTGGTCGAAGAGGCGAAGAAGAGGGGATACAATGCTGTTACCTATGACGATGCCTTTTTTCTTATTTTTTTGAATGAAATTGAGTTGAAATTGGGTGTAGGACGTCCAACCTTTCTATACCGATATCCGGTGAGTATGGCAGCCTTATCTCGAGTTTGTTCTGACGATTCTCGATATGCTGAGCGGGTGGAGGTATATGTGAACGGTCTTGAGTTGGCAAATGGTTTCTCGGAGCTAACTGATGCGGATGAGCAACGTGCACGACTGGTTGCCGAGCGTGAGGAACGAATGGCGCTTGGAAAAGAGGTCTATGATGTGGACGAGAGTTTTATTGAGGCGTTGCGAGCTGGGATGCCTGAGTCGACGGGGATTGCCTTGGGTGTTGATCGTTTGGTGATGCTGCTTTTGGATAAGACAGATATTCAAGATGTGATTCTTTTCCCC
>CALQZC010000027.1 GCA_943349045.1 Candidatus Peribacteria bacterium | reverse complement strand
AGTAAGTATGAGCTTCCATTCCCACTTCTCTCTGATGAGAGCACCGATGTTCTCGATGACTTTGACGTCTGGCAGGAGAAATCAATGAGTGGCAAAACCTACATGGGTATCGTGCGAACAACGGTTGTCATCGACCCAGATGGACGCATTGCCAAAATTTTTGAGAATGTAAAACCGGATGATCATTCAAAAGAAATTCTATCGTATCTTGACGTGGTCATGGCCAATTGGACTCTCTAACATTACCTACTCTACATGCCAGTCAAACGCCATAAACTTCGAAAGGTTTTGGTCCTCGGTTCAGGAGCACTGAAAATCGGGGAGGCTGGAGAATTTGATTATTCTGGTTCACAGGCGATTAAAGCCCTTAAAGAAGAGGGGATTTCGACGGTTTTGCTGAATCCGAATATTGCGACGATCCAGACGAGTGATGGGATGGCCGACAAGGTATATTTTCTTCCGGTGAATCCGTATTTTGCGGAAAAGGTTATCGCGAAGGAGCGACCGGATGGCATTTTCTTGAGTTTTGGCGGACAGACTGCCTTGAACTGCGGCGTGGAGCTCTATCGAAGTGGAGTCTTGAAGAAATATGGTGTTGAGGTGCTCGGTACTCCGGTTCGTGCGATTGAGGTGACGGAGGATCGAGACTTATTCAAACATGAAATGGCAAAGGCGGGACTACGATGCGCCAAGAGTGCTGCCTGTAATACGTTGGCAGAAGCGCGTGTTGCTGCCAAGGAAATTGGATTTCCACTTATGATTCGTGCGGCCTTTACCCTTGGTGGAAAGGGAAGTGGATTTGCGTATAATTCGCAGGAGCTCGAGGAGATGCTCGAGACGGCGTTTGCCTACAGTCCGCAGGTTTTGGTTGAAGAAAATTTGAAGGGATGGAAGGAGATCGAGTACGAGGTGGTGCGTGATAAGTTCGACAACTGTATCACGGTTTGTAACATGGAGAACTTCGATCCACTCGGCATTCATACGGGCGAGAGTATCGTTATTGCCCCGTCGCAGACACTTTCTTCGACTGAGTACCACATGTTGCGAAAACTTTCGATTCAGGCGATTCGACATTTGGGAATTATCGGCGAGTGCAATATTCAGTTCGCACTGAATCCTTCAAGCCTTGAGTACTCAACCATTGAGGTCAATGCACGCTTGTCCCGATCGTCTGCGCTCGCTTCGAAAGCGACCGGCTATCCACTCGCACACGTCGCGGCAAAACTGGCTCTGGGATACAGTCTTCCGGAGTTGAAAAATTCCGTGACGCAGGCAACGACCGCCTGTTTCGAGCCGGCACTTGACTACCTTGCCTTGAAAATTCCACGATGGGATTTGAATAAGTTTCGACGAGTATCGCAGGAAATTACGAGTGAGATGAAATCGGTAGGCGAAATTATGGCACTTGGACGAAGCTTCGAAGAGGTTATCCAAAAAGGCTTACGCATGCTGCAAATTGGCCTCCAAGGACTGGTAGCCAATGAAGATCTCGGTATTGCACTGAGTGAAAAAGAGCTCGAGGAGGCACTCGTACATCCAACTCCGAAGCGTATTCTTGGCGTTGCAACGGCGATGAAAAAGGGATGGTCTGTTGAGAAGATTGCTGGTCTGACAAAAATTGATGTCTGGTTTCTGAGTAAACTTGAGAATATTGTCGAGATGGAAAAAGAGCTTATTCGTGAGAAAAAAAGCTTACTGACTCGTGGCGGTGATATCTTGCGACGTGCAAAAAAATATGGATTTTCTGACAAACAAATTGCAAATATTATCGGAAAGCATGAGCTCGATGTACGTGCTGCTCGTAAAAAAATGAAGATTGTTCCCGTCGTAAAACAGATCGATACGCTCGCTGCGGAGTACCCGGCGAAGACAAACTACATGTACGTGACCTACCATGGCACCAAGGATGATATGGCTGTCACACCTGGTGGCAAGAGGCGATCTGGTAAAAAATATATTGTGCTTGGTAGTGGCCCATACTGCATCGGTTCGTCTGTTGAGTTTGATTGGTGCTGCGTCAATGCAGCCCAGACGGTAGCTCGCCTTGGACATGAGACCATTATGATTAACTATAATCCCGAGACCGTTTCTACTGACTATGATATGTGCGACAAGCTCTATTTTGATGAGCTTTCTTTAGAGCGTGTGCTTGATATTTACGACAAAGAAAAGGCTGATGGCGTTATTATTTCGATGGGCGGACAGATCCCGAATAATATTGCGATGAAGTTGCGGAAGGCAGGCGTGAAGATTCTTGGAACGACGGCAGAAAATATTGATCGTGCAGAAAATCGACATCTCTTCTCGGGTATGCTTGATAAACTTGGTATTGATCAGCCGCAGTGGCAAGAGCTGAAGAACCTTACTGAGGTTGAGAAATTTGCTGATAGCGTCGGATATCCGGTGCTCGTTCGACCTTCCTATGTTCTGTCTGGAGCGGCGATGAGTGTGGCGCAGGATGCTGAGTCACTGCGAGTATTTCTTGGTAAGGCAGCTCGACTAGGTTCCGATGCTCCAGTTGTGGTCAGTAAATTTGAGACCGGGGCGAAGGAGGTGGAAGTTGATGCTGTAGCCCATAAAGGCCATGTCCTCATCTATGCTATTTCTGAGCATATTGAAAATGCTGGTGTTCATTCTGGTGATGCGACTATCGTTCTTCCTCCGCAAAAACTCTACATTGAGACGATTCGACGAGTGAAAATTATTGCCAAAGAGATTGCACGAGAGCTGAATATTACCGGTCCGTTTAATATTCAATTTCTTGCGAAAAATAATGATATTAAAGTCATCGAGTGTAATTTACGCGCATCACGAAGTTTTCCATTCGCCTCGAAAGTAACGGGATACAACTTTATTGATATTGCGACTCGTGCCATGTTTGGCGATAAGAGTGTCCTTGATTTGCTCGTCAATAAGCCACGAACACTCGATCTTGACTATGTCGGCGTGAAGGTTCCACAGTTTTCGTTTCCGCGCCTGAAAGGCGCGGATCCGGTGCTTGGCGTTGAGATGGCGTCTACCGGTGAAGTTGCCTGTTTCGGTGATGACTTGCACGAGGCACTTTTGAAAGCGATGATCTCTGTTGGATTCGCTCTGCCGAAGAAAAATATTCTTGTGAGTATTGGACGCACTGAAGATAAGGCTGATTTTTTACCTGCAGCACGCCAGTTTATCAAGATGGGCTATACACTCTATGGCACCGAGGGTACCGCAAAATTTCTCCAGAGCAATGGAGTTGAGGTTGTCGAACTCCATAAAATTCAATCAAAAAAATCTCCAAATCTCCTTGAAGCACTCACTTCACATGGCATTGATCTCGTTATTAATATTCCAAAAAACTACAATCGACAGGAGGTTACCGATGGCTATCTTATCAGGCGGAAGGCTATTGATCTCAACATTCCGTTGATTACGAATACGCAGGTGGCGAAGATTATGGCTGAGGCGCTCGGCAAGTACAAACTTGAGGATCTCAAGATCAAGAGCTGGAAGGAGTATGGGGAAAGGTAGTATACTTTGCGCATGTTACCATCTTTGCGCGTGCCGAAACCTATCTCGCGAACACTCCTTCTCTTTGGCATTACAAGTTTTTTGGCTGATATAGCGGGGGACATGCTGTTCCCCATTCTGCCCATGTACTTCACAATGGAGCTTGGTTTGAGCGTTGGACTGCTTGGCGTTATTGAAGGTATTGCCGATGGGACTGCCAATCTGGTTCAGGTGTGGTTTGGCTGGATCTCGGATCGACTGAAGAAGCGGAAGTTTTTTATTGTACTCGGATATGTCGTGGCGGCGCTGGGAAAGTTTTTTCTGGCACTGGGTGGATCGGTGTTTATGATCTTTCTTGCCCGGTTTTTTGATAGGGGAGGAAAGGGTATACGTACAACTCCACGTGATGCCATGCTCGCAGAGTCGATAGAAAAAGAGCGGCGTGGATTTGCGTTTGGATTCCATCGAACGATGGATACGGCTGGTGCGATTGTCGGAAATGCATTGGTTATCTGGCTACTTTCGATGCAGTTTTCTCTCAATAGTATCGTCTGGCTATCCCTTATTCCTGCGGGTTTAGCGATTTTTTTCCTGTTACCTGTTCGTGAGCCGACGATAGCAGCCATCGAAGCAACACCAGCCAATGGACTCAAGAAAAAAGTCTCCATGCCGAGTTGGAGTGATTTTACCTCGGATCGAAAAAAATTTGGCAGCGAGTTCTGGAGGTTTATTTTCGTGAGCGTCCTCTTCCATCTTGGAAAAATTAGCTACGCATTTTTGCTCTTACGAGTGGTGGATTTTGGCATTGGTATTGAGGCAATTCCGTATCTGTATATCGTCTTCAATATCGTCCAAACAGTATTTTCGATTCCGGTTGGAAAACTAGCAGATGGATTTGGAAAGGCGATTCTGGTATTCATAAGTTTTGCGCTCTTTTCCCTTATGTCGGCTGGATTTATTATTGGGGGAGACTCGATCTTTACCGTTGGGCTCTTCGCAATCTATGGCTTGTCATTTGCCTTTATCGAAGTTGGCATTCGCGCGTTTGCCGTTGAACTTTCGCCTCATCACTTGAAAGCGACTGGCATGGGTATTTTCTTTACCGTTACCGGACTTACGGTGATTCTTGCAAGCTGGATTGGAGGCGCCCTCTGGGAACTTGGCGGGGGAGCGGCGACTTTCTGGTATAGCGCGATCACGACTGGCCTAGCGACCGTGATGTTCTTTGTCTTCTTCCGAGAGCGAATTATTGGCGCTTTCCAGCGGTTACGTCTAAAATAGGCCTCGCTTATGGATAAAAATACCATACAGGATGCGACCAAGCAGCTTCTCGAGGCCATGGGTGAGGATCCCGCGAGAGAAGGGCTGAGGGGGACGCCGAGGCGGGTAGCCGAGGCGTATGAGGAACTTTTTTCCGGGTACGGAAAAAAACCCGAGGACATACTCACCGTATTTGACGGAGAGAATTATGACGAGATGATTGTTGCCAAAAACATTGAGTTCTATTCGATGTGCGAACATCATATGCTCTCATTTTTTGGAAAAGCACATGTGGGATATATTCCCAATGGAAAGATTATTGGACTCTCGAAGTTACCACGGCTCGTAGAAATTTTTTCCCGACGACTCCAGAATCAAGAACGACTCACCTCCCAAATTGCCAAGTCACTTGAGGCCCTCCTCAATGCAAAGGGTGTTGGTGTTGTTCTGGAAGCCCAACACCTCTGTATGATGGCACGCGGTGTGGAGAAACAAAATAGTGTTGTTACTACCTCCGCACAGCTGGGACTTTTTAAGACGAACGATAAAACCCGATCAGAGTTTTTACGTTTGATCGGGCGCTAGCTCTATTTCAAGTTACTTTTAGTCTCCCCCCATCGCACCGTAGTCGACGGTGTTATTGTCTGTCCAGCCGAAGATCGCATAGATATCTTCTGGGTTGTCTTTGACGATATAGGTCTGCTTTCCTGTAGCCAGATCAACCATAATCACACTTCCTTGTTCATTCTCTGCATCACCGACAATTGCCGCATAGGCGATCTTTTTCCCATCAGGTGAGAATTTTGCATCGCCGTGCTGGTTATACTTTTTCGGGACAATAATGGTTTTATCCAGTTTAGTAGCCATATTCCGAACCTTTAATGTATTTGCATTTTTAGTTCCGTTTGGCAGCCAGATGAAGCTATCCTCATTGACCGATACGTCATAAATTTCTCCGTCACTCAGAATTTTTGTCACGACATTTGTCGTACTGTCGAAACGATATCCTGGACCATAGCAGAAGCGATAAAAAATATAGCCTCCAAACCCTGTTGCACAGGTATTAAAGTAGACACTTTTTGGCGTTTCTTTGATAATATGAACCTCTGGAGCTGCATCTGGTGAGTTCTCGACTGAAACGGTCGTGACGGTTTTCCCGCCCTTGGCGATGGTCACGATTTTGAAGTCCTCTGACATCGTGAGCGTGACAGGGAGCGTGGCGTCTTCTGGCACTGTAGGTGTTGCGCTTTGCTGTGCTGGTGCTGGCTGTGGTGATACTGGTGTCGGTGCTGGTGCTGGCTGTTTTTGCTGTGAGCAGGCGGTTAGCATTGATAGAGCAAGTATGAGTGCGAGAAATGATTTCATTGGCAGATATTAAAAATATAGCGAATATATGATACGCTTATTCACCCTTCGTGAGTACAGGTTTTTTTGCTATACTCATACTCGTATGAGCTCCTTCCTCCCTAAATCCATTCAGAACTTGATCGATGAGTTTTCCCGTCTGCCAGGCATTGGCCCAAAAACGGCTGAGCGACTTGCGATTCATCTACTCCATTCTCCGCACTCCAAGATCGTTGGGCTGGGAGAGTCGGTATTGAATATGAAAGAGGGTGTGGAGTTTTGCGCGAAATGCTGGCATCTTGCCGATGATTCCCTGTGCCATGTTTGTCGGGATGAAGCCAGGAATCGGGGAGTGATCTGTGTCGTTGAACATGTCCTCGATGTCGTTGCGATCGAAAAGTCACGGGCATTTAGCGGAGTTTATCACGTCCTGCACGGCGTTCTATCGCCCATGGATGGCATCGGACCTGAGGATTTGAAATTGTATGAACTGGAAAAACGAGTGAAGGAAGGGGATGTTCGAGAGGTGGTTTTGGCTGTCAATCCGAGTGTCGAGGGTGAAACCACGGCGCTCTATATTACCAAAATGCTCAGGCCATATGAGGGCGTGCGGGTCACGCGTATTGCTCGGGGGCTGCCGGTTGGCGGTGAGCTCGGATACGCTGACGAGAGCACTATTTCGAGGGCCATCGTGGGAAGAATGGGGGTGGAGTAGCTAGAAAAGTCGAAGCGAAAAATTGGATTTGATTTGTCTACGTAATCGAAAATTTTGCTGGTCCTGAGCCAGAGAGATGCTTGACCGAATTATTATTCTCGTAGAGCTGCTCGAAGTCGTTGTGAAGGAGGGGATTCCATGAAGGGTCCCAGGATTTCCGTGAGGTTTTGAGGAATTTGAGGAGCTTGGCTGTTTTTGATTTTTGTTTTCCACACAGAGCGAGATTGAGGGTTTCGTACTGGTTTTTCGTGGAGCGTTTTTTGGTTTTTTGGAAACTCAACATAATGACTGGGTGTTCTTTTGTCCCCAAGGGACGCTCCTGCTGGAGTGTCGGGCGTTTGATTGGGGTGATTTTTTCACCGAAATGCGTGACGAGGGCGAGTTGGGGTTCGAGAAAAAATGGAACTTCCATACCGATCTGTGTGGCAAGGATGGTGAGTTGCTTTTTGCTGAGTGGCTTATCATAGAGCTGATTCAGGATTGTGAGTGTCGCAGCAGCGTCACTCGATCCACCGCCGAGACCCGCACAGATGGGAATATTTTTATGGAGATGGATTGTGATCTGTGGATCTTTTTTAATCGTTTTGAAAAATAGGGTTGCTGCCTGATGGACAATATTCTTCTCTCCTTTTGGGGATGCAATACCCGATGTTTTCAGGCTTATTCCTCGATTTTTCGTCCCCAAGGGATGCTTCGGCTTCGCTATGAGACGAATCGTAACTCGATCAAAGAGTGAAATCGGCATCATAATTGATCGGATTTCGTGGTAGCCTGATGGAGTTTTTTTCAGGATATCAAGTGTGAGATTTATCTTTGCGGGAGTGTCGAGTTGTATCATTTATGCTGGGAGCTCAACGGTTACGATCCCTATACAATAAATACCTTCGCCGCGGGAGGATGGCGTCGTGTTTTCTCCAGTGGTAGCCGTAATTCCTATCTCTGCTAATGGAATATTGAGGAGTTTTGAGAGGGAATTATTGAGCTTGGATGCAATGGGATCGATCTTTGGTTTTTTGCACTCGAAGTTGAGACCGACGTGGGTGATGCGGGCATTTTTTTCTGATACTTTTTTGAGAATATGCTCGAGATACTTCGTACTGTCAGTGATGCCTTTCTTACATAGTGCGTCGGAAAAACTTCCAAGGGACCCTCCACCGATAGCCTGTGAAATGGCAGCAGAAAGCGCGTGAAGCGCAACGTCAGCATCGGAGTTTCCTGAAAGCTTTGGTGTTCCGGCAATCTTTATTCCGCAGAGGGTGAGTGATTTTTTTGAAGTCTTATCGAAGAGGTGGGTGTCGGTACCGAGTCCATAGACCGTGTGTGTTGGACTATTTTTTTCGAGAAGATATGTTGTGTACTCGAGATCATTTCGAGTGGTGATTTTTCGATTGAAAGTCGATGCTGGAGTCCAAGAAACTGGCAGACCAAGATGCTCGATAAGCTGCGCTTCATCTGTGAGCTCTACGTTGTCTTTTTTGGCTTTTGCATAAGCTTTTTTCAGAATGTCGTAGCGGAATGTTTGTGGTGTTTCAGCGTGGAGAATTTTTGAGCGGTCGATAGTTTGTGTGATGAAATTTTGCTCATCTATTTTTTTCAATGTGTCGGATGCGGGACGCGCGACAATGCAAGCGCCTGTACTTTTAGCGAGTTGAATCGAGGCTTCAATTTCTTCCTGAGTCACCAAAACATTTCCAGAGTTATGAAAAAGAATCGTTGAATTTTCCGAGGGTTTAAACTTCTTCTCTGCGTAGATGAAGCCGTTTTTTACCGACTGAAATCGTGACTCTCCGCCAAGGACGAGATATATATGTGGAAATTTTTTCTTTGGAACTATTTTCTGCAGGCGTGTTTTATTTTCTGCATTGCAAGTAACAATAATGGCGTTAATTTTTTTTGATTTCAAAAATGGAGAGAGGGTGTGCAGAATAAGCGGCTTTCCACAGACTACCGTCTCGATCTTGTCGATCCCTTGCATGCGCAAGCCCTTTCCAGCGGCGGCGATAATAGCAATATTCATGATTCACGATGGGTACAGGATGTGAGTTCGACAATTTCTTCCAGGTTTGGCTCTGGATTATAGTCGTGAATCTTGGTATGGGAGCGAATGTATGGGTAAATTTCATGAAATCCGATCTCGTTTCGGAGAAATTTCTGGACGGCCTCGTCATTGGCGTGGTTGAGAATTGCTGGCATATTTCCCTGTATCTGTGCGGCTCCACGAGCGAGCGTGAGTCCCTCAAATATTGATTCATCAGGTTTTTCGAAGTGGAGACTTCCAATTTTTGTCAGATCAAGTCGTGGGAATTTCGTCTCTTCGCGTTCAGGAAAAAAGAGTGCGTACTGGATGGCAAATCGCATATCGGGAGGGGACATCGCCGCGGTAATATTTCCGTCTTTCCATTGGATCATACTATGAATAATCGACTCTGGATGCACAATAACCTCAATCTGATGCGGGGGAATTTTGAAGAACGAACTCGCGACGATCAGTTCGAAACCTTTGTTCATCAGAGTGGCTGAGTCGATACTGATTTTTTCGCCCATCTTCCAGACGGGATGATTGAGCGCCTGCTGGCGCGTGACTTTCTTGAGATCATTTTTTGTTGTACCACGCAGTGGTCCACCAGAACAGGTGAGAATAATTTTCTCGATGTCTTTCTCATTTCGACCTTCGAGACACTGGATGATACTGGTCAGCTCGGAGTCGACTGGAATAATGAGTGATTGATGCTTCATCGCCATATTCAACATCATGTCGCCAGCGCTTACAAGGCTTTCTTTGTTGGCAATGAGCACTGTTTTTCGGCTCTGTATAGCGGTAATAGTATGAATAATTCCCTGGATTCCACTGATGGCGTTTACTACTATTTCAACATTTGGATCGCGAATAAGTTCACTCATTCCTTCTTCGCCGGAAATGAGTTCTGGAAATTTTTTACTGATAGGATATCGTCCGATTTTTATTTGGGAAATTTTTGACTCATCGGTTATGCAGATGCGATCGGGCTCGAACTCCTGGACGAGTTTATTGAAAAGTTCGATGTTCTGATGCGCTGACATGCCGACAATATGGAAGCGATCTGAGTTTTCGCGAATAACATCGAGAACCTGTATTCCGATGGAGCCGGTGCTGCCGAGGATAATGATATTTTTCATAGTGCTATGCGGTTGTCGGATAATCTGCGTCGATAATGGCGAGGAGCTCTTTGAGGAGCTTCTTTTCTTCGACTGTTTTCACCATCACTCCTTTTTTATAAATGATGCCGCAGCCGCGACCAGCCGCGATACCGTAATCTGCCTCACGTGACTCACCAGGCCCATTCACGACACATCCCATGACGGCAATCTTGATTGGCCTCTTGATGTATGCTGTTTTTTCCTCTACCTGATGCGCTAATTTAATGAGATCTACCTCGACGCGTCCACAGGTAGGGCAGGCGATAATGGTTCGCTCTTTCTCATAGAGGTGAAGTGATTTGAGAATTTCTTTCGCGACTTTTATCTCCTCGAGTGGATCTTCGGACAGTGATACGCGAATAGTATCTCCAATTCCTTTGTGAAGTAATACTCCCATGCCGATCGCACTTTTTACACTTCCGGTTACAAATGTTCCTGCCTCGGTTACGCCCAGATGTAGGGGATAGTCGCACTTCTCGGCGATTCTTTCATACGACTCAATCATCTCTGAAACGTTACTGCTTTTCAGTGCAATAACGAGATCCTGAAATTTGTGCTGCTCAAAAAATTCTATCCATCGTACCGCAGACTCCACGAGGGCGGCTGGCTCAGGACGGCCATATTTAGCCCAGAGATCCTTCTCGAGTGATCCGGCGTTCACCCCGATACGAATTGCGCATTTATATTTTTTTGCGGTCTCGATAACTTCCGTGACCCACTCTTTTTTTCCGATGTTTCCTGGATTGATGCGAATTTTATCGGCTCCGTTTTTCATCGCGGCGATTGCCATGCGGTAGTCGAAGTGAATATCGGCTACGAGTGGGATATGGATTTTCTCTTTGATAGCGCTGAGCGCCTCGGCATCTTTTGGAAAGGGGACGGTGACACGAATAATTTCACAGCCAACTTTTTCGAGGGCGAGAATCTGTTTCACGGTCGCCTTCACGTCGTGTGTCTTTGTGGTGCACATTGATTGAATCGCAACTGGATTCGTCCCACCTATGGCGACGTTTCCGATGTTGACTACCCGGGATGTGCGACGTACTGGGCTTGCTGTTGGAGTTGCCATGGACTGTATTCTAGGACGTGGTGTCATTTGGCGCAAATCCAAGTTGACGGAAAATGGCTTTCGCTCTACAATCCTCTCACTTATGAGTAGTAAGCATCCACGTATTAATGATCAGATCCGTTCTGCCAGTGTTCGCCTCATCGACGAAGAGGGTGAGCCGCTCGGTGTTGTTCTGATTGAACGAGCTAAGGAAATGGCTCGAGAACAGGAAGTTGACCTCGTTGAAGTTGCTCCAAATGCCCAGCCACCCGTCTGTAAATTGATGGATTATGGGAAATATATGTACCGTCAGCAAAAGATGGAGCGTAAGCACAAGGCTCAACAGAAGCAAACTGAGGTGAAAGGTATCCGAATTTCGCTTCGTACGGGTGTCCATGATCTCGAAGTTAAGGCTAAACAGGCCAAAAAGTTTCTCGCCGAACGCAATATGGTGAAGGTCGTTCTCATGTTCCGAGGCCGAGAGGCCGCTCACTTGAACCTGGGAAGGGATAAGCTGGATCAGCTTTATGGAATGCTGAAGGAGGTCGCTAAAATTGAGGATCCGGCAAAGAGACAGGGAAACCAGTTGATAATGATGCTTGCGCCGGGAGGTACATCTGTGGCAAACTTGAAGCCCGCTGCTCCGGCTGAAGCCAATAAGGACACTCCAGAGCCGGTCTAACCACGTTAAAAAGTTATTTCTTACCCCTTTTTATTCCCATGAAAGCAAAAGTACACAGCGGTGCGAAGAAGCGATTCAAGCTTACTGGCACTGGTAAAATCAAGTTCAACAAGGCTGCACATCGACACCTTATGGTTAACAAGTCCAAGCGCCAGAAGCGAAGCTTCCGAAAAGGCGTTATTCAGCTTGCGCCAGGCGAGATTACTCGTATCAAGGGTTTACTCCGAATGACCTAATTCTTAATTTTTTCTCTTTATGCCACGCGTAAAACGAGGTGTTGCCTCACACAAAAGACACAAGAAAATGCTCAAAGCAACCAAGGGTTTCCGAGGTTTGCGAAACCGAACATTCAAACAGGCCAAGACTGCCTGGATGAAGGCTGGTGAAAATGAGTACCGAGATCGAAAGGTGAAGAAGCGCGTTATGCGATCACTCTGGATCACTCGATTAAGTGGTTCTTGCCGAGCGGCAGGAATTTCTTACAGCCGATTTATCGAGGGCCTTACCAAGAAAGCTGTCTTACTCGACCGAAAGGTTATGTCTGAGATCGCTCTTACCAACCCGGAAGTTTTTGCGAAGATTGTTGAAGTCGCGAAGAGCGCCGTTCCGGCTGTTAAGCCACGAGCGAAGCGAGTGGCTGCGGCGAAGGTGTAAATAAAATGGGAATCTCTAACACCATATTATTATGTCGAACGCATCAGATCGTCAGTTGAGTCAAGGCCAAGTACATCAAGTAAAAGCTCCTGAGCTGACAAGAGCCCCGAGCACTATGGGTGGTATTGGAACCATCAATCTGCCTGGCGTGGGTGTTGTTATGGATGTCATTGGAGCAGTTTCAGAAGCGGTTTTCAAAGTTTCGGGTGTTTGTCGCGGCCTACGAGATAAGATGATCCGAAAAAAAGTTACGTAGAGGGGGCAATCAGAGAAATGGCGTTTCGTAGCCTATTGTGATAGATTATCGGCGTTATGAAAACTATTCTTCGGCATATTGTTCTTGGTATTTTGACGTGGTGTGCGCGACGACGGCTTGCCCGGATGCGGATGCACGGGACGCGTCTGATTGGTATTACTGGCTCGATCGGAAAAACAACGTGTAAAGAGGCGATTGCGCATGTCCTTGGTGGATCATTTCAGGTGCTGAGTAGTGCGAAGAGTTATAATACTGAGTTTGGTTTATCTTTAACGATTCTTGAACTCCGGAGTGAGTTTTCATCGGTGGTTGGTTGGACGAAGAATATCGGTATAGCGATCTGGCGGAGCGCGTTTTCGCGCGTGAATTACGATTTCCTCATCCTCGAAATGGGTGTCGACAAACCGGGGGATATGGATGAGCTGCTAAAGGTTTTGGAGGATAAAAATACGGAAACGGGATCAGTGCCTCCGTTGCACTGCGGCATTTTCACAGGTGTACATTCCGTCCACATGGCGGAGGGGCAGTTTGCTAATATGGATGAGATTTTTGAGGAGAAGGTGAAATTAGTGAGAGCTGTTGGTCCTGACGGTATGGTGTTTTTGAATGAAGACGATGAGCGATGCCGGGCACTGGGAAGAGAGCTGGGGAGTCGGAAGGGCGGAGCGAAGGTGGTGATGTATGGGGACGAGAGAGCGAAGCTGCGCGCGAGCCAGGTACGTGGTGGGTGGGATGGGCTTCAATTTGAGGCGAGCTATGGGGAAGTTCGAGGATCGTTTACTGTTCCGATTCTTGGCGTACAGCACGTTGGCTCGTTGCTTCCTGCCATTGGATGCGCGCTTTTGCACGGTATGTATATGGACGATATTGCTACGCGGATGGGACATTTTCAACTTCCTCCTGGTCGGCTCACCCTTCTCGAGGGAAAACATGATGCGTGGATTATCGACAGTTCCTATAATGCCTCACCTGATGCGGTTCGAGCTGCGCTTGTGACACTTTCTGAACTTGCCCAGGAAAGACAGATGGTGCGTCGAATATTTATTTTTGGAAATATGAATGAGCTCGGTACTCATTCTGAGCAGGAACATCGAGGCATCGCCGCAGAGTTACCTGGAAACATTGATCTGCTTCTCACAATTGGAGACATGGCAGCTATGTGTGCTGATGAGGCTATAAAGACCCGGATATTGCCACGAGAACAGGTTCAATCATTTCCTGATGCGATGACGGCAGCTGAGTGGCTGGAAAAGGATATGAAGCGCGGTGACCTGATTCTGGTGAAGGGATCGCAGAATACTATACGGCTGGAACGGCTTATTAAAGCTATTATGAAGCATCCTGAACGGGCAAAAGAACTACTGGCCAGACAGGATTGGAACTCGGTATAATACCCATATGACACAGACTCGCTACCGCTGGAGAGTTGTTGGCAATGAAGCACTCCTGAATCAACTTGAGTCTGATATAGCGCAGAATAATCTTTCTCATGCGTATATTTTTTCTGGTCCACCGGAGACAGGGAAGCGCACGGTGGCGGTGACGCTCGCCCATATTCTCCAGTGCGAAAATGACTTCTGCCATGACTGTAAAATTTGCATGCAAATTTCTAAAGGTATACATAGTGAGACGATGGAGTTCCGCGATGATGGCGAGCAGCTCGGTATTGATGCCATGAGAGATCTCGTTGTACGCCTGAACCTAACCCCATCGGCAACCTATAAAATTGTCATTATCGAGCGTGCGGAACGCATGACGCTGGAGGCCGCAAACTGTCTTCTAAAAACTCTTGAAGAGCCACCTGCGCAAACTCTTTTTATTCTTACGACTGATAATATTCGTGAACTTCTTCCGACGGTCATCTCCCGATGTCGCACCCTCGGATTTCGACTTTGCGAAGAGGATGGACTTTTTAATTTTCTGAAGGAAAAATATTTTGATATTGATGATAGCACCCTTAAGCTCGTATGTGAGCTATCGCTTGGGCGTCCTGGTGTAGCGTTCAAAATTCTTGAGGATCCTGAAATTATGCGGTTTTATAAATCCCTCTACCAGGATCTCTCTCGTTTCTTTGACTTCAATAATGCATTTGAACGAATGGTGTATCTCCAGGAATTCATCGAGGATAAAGATCGTATTACTATTTTTCTCGATATCTTTACCCATCTGACTCGACGAAAACTCCTCGCCGGGGAGGCTGATCCATCTCGATATTTACGGCTTATTGATGCTATTTCTTTCACTAAGCTAGCACTGCGTCAGCACGTGAACTCGCGACTCGCACTTGAAAATCTCATGCTCTCTTTCTAAAAAAAATTACGATTATGGTATATATGCTTCTCAGTTTTGGATCACTTGCAGGAATTTTTACCATCTACTGGAGAAAACATCTTGAACTTGAGCAGAAGGGCTCGTGGGCAAAACAGATGATCCAGAAGCTCCATATTAAACGGCACACAAAATCTGAGACCACCCAGGCCGAGATGCTTTTACTGACTCTTGACCAACAAAAAACTCTCAAGGATACCTACATGAGCGCTGAGGCATTCTTTGAAAATGGAGATCTCGATGAGGCGGAAAAACTCTATATTCAGGTGCTCTCACTTGATGATGCGCATCTTGATACTAACATGCGTTTAGGGCTTATTTACCTCAAAAAACAGCTATCTAAAAAAGCTGAAGCGATCTTTAGAAAAGTTCTTGTTTTCACCCCGCATGACCCTCTCGCACTTTCAAATCTTGCCTACTCACTCTATCTTCAGCGCAGCTATGAAGAGGCGAAGGATGTCTATCTTCAGGCTATCGAACTTGATCGTGGTCGGGCACAGCGATACATCAATCTCGCCCAGGTATACCGAGAATTAGAGGACTATGAAAGTGCTGTACAGACCATCCACAAGGCCTTCACGCTTGAGCCGCAGCACAATGGATACCGACTTATTCTGGCTGAGCTTTATAATGATATGGGCAATACTGCTTCTGCTCGGACCATTGTTCAAAATATCCTCAAGCACGAGTCTGAAGACGATGCACTGAGAAAAAATGCTCGCATTCTTCTCAAGCGACTCGACAACAAAGTGAGCGATTCCACGAGTTAGTCTTGGAAACTTTTTTCGCTCGAAGCCGGCAGGGCTTCTTCTCCTTTCCCTATGCCTACTAAATATTTATCCTGTGTCGCCTTATACGTGCTGGCGATTGTCTCTTTGATTGGCTCGCCGCCGGTAGCTGGAGTGATCGTACGATACCAAACGGTGCTAAATCCGACGTGAGCCTTCTCTACCTGCTTTTTCACCCCTGGAGCGAGTGTATCGGTCTCCACGAGTGCTGTACCACCAATACTGTTTCGGTTTGAGGTGGTTGGTCCTTCGAGGACGATTTTTCGCGCGTCTTTCGTCCCGTACAAAATAAAATAAGCTTCAGAACCTTCGGTATATGCCTGCATGAGTAGGTGGCCCGGCGTATCATTCTTGAATCGTAGGTCATGGGCGCCAGGATAGATTGTTGCGTCGATACCGTGTCCGCCGATCTGCGCGTAATAGGAAACCGCATACGAGTGCGGGGC
>CALQZC010000026.1 GCA_943349045.1 Candidatus Peribacteria bacterium | reverse complement strand
CACGATCCGCCGCCTCATCCGGAACGTACGAGTGAATCACATCACTCTCACGAACGGTTCCGATCGCGACCACATTCACGAGGCAATTGTCATTGTATCCCGGGTGAAAAAATACATCACCACCAAGATTCGGCACCCCAATCGGATTTCCATATCCGCTGATGCCACTCACCACACCGCTGGCGATCCACTTCGACTGATTCTTCGAAATATCTCCAAATCGCAGCGCATCCATCGTGCCGATGACCCGGCCACCCATACACGCAATATCACGCACAATCCCACCCACACCCGTCGCCGCGCCCTCAAAAGGCACAATCTGCGAAGGGTGATTATGACTCTCATGAGCCACGATCACGCCGTAGCGCTCACCATCATGTTCAATAAGTGAAAAGATTCCAGAGTCCTCGCCAACCGGCACAATGACATTCGGCGCCTGCACCGGAAATCCTCGCAAATGTTTCCGACTCGACTTATACGAGCAGTGCTCCGACCCCTGAATTCCCCAAACCGTAGCCTCCGTCAGCGAAGGATCACGCCCAAGAAGCTCAGTCACATGCCGCGCCTCACTCACGCTCAGGCCGATCTTATGGTCACGCAGGAGCTTCACCAGCTCCTCATCACTCAGCTTCGAAAATTCAAGTACGTCCTTCATGGCCGAACTATAACCGAAGCCGAAAATTGAGGCAACCCAAACCAAAACTATTGACAAAAAAATAAATCTATGTCAAAATCACAAGCCAATATAAGCCGCCATAACTCACCCCATGAACACACAAGAACGAAATGTCGCAGACCCTAAGCGGCAAGGAACAGGCCCGTTTTGACCAGGCAAGAAGTATCATTCGCGGAAGGCTGGTGAGAATCGGTGCGATCCTCGCAACGATAACGGGTGGTGGGGTATATCTCGCCAATAAAAGTGCGAGTCCTCCTGAACTCGTAGCACCAAACTCAGGAAACACACCAGTCATGTATAGCGAAAAGAATATACAGGCAGTAAATGTCCTGATTCAAAAAGTAGCTACCGGAATGACAAATCTCGATAATGCGACTCGTGTTGAGAGAACGAAGCTCGGTGATTTTGCAAAAGAGCATCTCGAAGGCCCTTTTGATATCATAAAAATGAATGTAGAAAATCCAAATATCAATGCTCCTAAGTTCAAAAAAGAGAGCTTGCGACGAGGAGAAAGTGGCTATCACACGCAAAATCTGTATTATTTTGGATATGCAGAAGCGGAGCTGGATGATTATGCGGCAGCTTTTTCACCATCTGAAAAGATAATGATGTTGTCGTCTAAATTAGATCCAAATAATCTTTTAGATATGCTCGTAGTGTATCATGAGCTTTCCCATGCAGTGCAGGATGGAAATACACGACAAAAGATTCGCTCTCGGGAAGATATGGGTAAGTATATTGCCTTTTTCAAAATGGATCCGGGTGGAAAAGGTCGAATTGTGATTATTGATGAGGGGAGTGCCTACGCGCGTGAAATTGAGATGCTGAATATATTACTGAAAGGCACGCTCAAAGAAAGTATCACGGCAGGAAAGGGGGTAGATATCAGCTCCGTACAAAAAGCGCTCAACAGTCGCCCCGAGCAGAACGGAACCATACAAATGCTTATCGCGATGGCGAATACTTACTACCCAGAGGGGCTGACAGACGGAAACTTGCCAAAAAAATTCCTCGACCATATCGCAAAGCTATACAGAAGCAGGGGATACGAAGTGTACATACCCGTGACATCAGGCGGGTTGCGGATATATAGGTAGAGTAAATTGTGTGACGCTCTGCACAAAAAAACCGCCCCCATAACAGAGAGGCGGTTTTTCAAAATCTTGCAGAAAATCCACCGATTACTTCACAAACGGAATCAGTCCCATGAATCGTGCACGCTTCACAGCGAGAGCGACTTTTTTCTGGGCCTGAACGGGGACACCGGAGTAGTAACGTGGAACGATACGACCCCACTGTGAGACGAACTTCTTCACCAGCCAGAGGTCCTTGTAATCGCAGAAGCGAAGGATCTTGTCGGTGTTCTGATTTTTACGATGTTGGTAGGTTGCCATAAGAGTGTGTAATGAAAGGCGCTAGAAAACGCCGAAATAAAATTTAAAATTTGTCCTGAGAAATTGCTTCACCGAATCCAAAATTCATATCAAGTTCATCGAGTGGTGGCTCATCCGATGATACCGTAGCAGCTGCCATCTCGTGATCGGTGTGATCAAAACCATCACCATCCTGCTTTCGCTTCTCGAGCATGATGATATCCTGGATGACGACCTCAGTGCGGTAGCGCTTACCTTCGCCTTCGGTGCCCTCCCAACTTCGAGTTTTTAGATAGCCCTCGATGTAGACGAGATTTCCTTTACGAATGTATTGATCGCAGATTTCGGCAAGCTTCGCCCATGCGACGACCTCGTGAAACTCGGTCGAGCTATGTTTCTGATTATCGCGCGTCATCCACTGACGATTCGTCGCGACACCAAACGTAGCAACTGGCTGATTACTCTGTGTCATTTTCATGACTGGGTCTCGGGTGAGATTTCCGATGATGATAACTTTATTAATGCTTCGCATAAGAAAAAATTATAACTGAATATCTGGGTTATCGAGAATCGCCTTGAGCTGCTCGTCAACTTTGTTCAGCTCTGGCTTCACCTCTCGAACATGAGGCACAGGTGCCTCTTTCTTCCCAACCGGTTGTTCTACAGGCTTGGAAGCAGGGATTTCTTTACCTGAGGTATCTTGCTCTGGTTTTTCAGGTCGAGCAGCCGGACGCGCAGGTCGTGATCGTCGATCCATATCAGCCTGTTCCTTGGCCTTCTTTTCTTCCATCTCCTTCAAACGCATGCCCTCCGCCTCTTCAGCGTAGACCATAAGTCCCTTGAACTCATAGTTCTTTGGGCAGACGAGGAGAAGGTGTCGGACAACACCCATTTCAATACGGATGATCTTCTCGAGTTCATTAACGAACTCTTGAGGATATGAGAAGTGGAACGTGACATAAAAGCCACGATCGTACTTCTTGATACGATACGCAAAATCACGGATCGGAGTTAACTCCTGCGCGAGAATCTTACCCCCGTGTTGGGTAAGGACGCCTTTCAACTCTTGAACTTTGGCCTTCAGCTCCGGATCGGTGAGATCTGGTGACAGAATAACCATGAGTTCGTATTCCCGAAGATCCTCGGGGACAACAACATCAGCCATCTTTCTTTGGGTTAGGTTAGTAAGAACCTTAAGCCTTCCTTATTGATAAAAAAAGCAGAAAGTGCGCAAAAGTTAGCAAAAACGAGCGCTTCCCGCAAGGAGAAACGTGCTGGCATGTTTGACAAGTAATAATAAAGTTATATAAGAACCAAATTTCAGATGCGCCTAAATTGTATATTCTATAACATTATTACATGAAAGTCAACTAAAAGAGTATATAAAAAGTCGTCTAAAATATCAAAAAAATAACCGTAAAAAAACGGCTTAAAGATAACGAAAAATACCAATACAGCGATAGAATAATCACCGATTCATTACAATAGGATTATATAAAGTCAATAGCCCCCCTCTAGACGAAAGAACCTCACAAGGTTAGAGTCGAATGAGTAGCAAGTATTTGTTAACCCCTATCTTGCTTGTCCGTCACCCCCCTCCAGAAATTAAGTGCTGTTGCACGGCTTCGACGCCACGAGCGTGTCTTTGGAAAAGACAGCATGCTGGCTATCGGTTTTAAGCAAGCCCAGAGCAGCGCGGTAAAACTGACGCATTCTATCGTAAAAAGCACCGGAATCAGCTTCGTAAGCGGCTCCGTGAAGCACCTCAAGACACGAATCAATAACCACGTCGTCCCCCCAACTGCCGGGACGCTCTATAAGAGAATGGCCGTATTAACCGTGATGTGTCTCAGTATGACCGCGGTATTTGGCAGTACGTTTGATGTTTCCTACGCTCAGTACAGTGAGGATATGCTCGCACAGGCCACACAAGAGGGAACACTCATCGCCGATCAGGATGGATACATCACAAAAGTAAATCCACAGACAACCCGAGTTGAACGTACCTTTAAGGACACCGCGCTCTACGCCGTCGCATCCGGTGACACACTCTCCGGCATCGCAAAGCAATTTGCCATCAAGACCGAAACCCTGAAGTGGGAAAATGGGCTTTCTGATGTCAGTACGCTCAAGATCGGTCAGAAGCTCAATATTCCACCGGCAAACGGTATCAGTCACCGCGTAGCGAAGGGTCAGACCGTTGAGAAAATTGCATCACTTTATAAAGTTGCTCCAGAAAAGATCGTCGCGATGAATAGCTTGAAGGGTGGAGTTATTGCCAGTGACCAGATTATTTTTGTTCCAGAAGGGAAGCCGCTTCCAAATGTTCAGGCCCCTCGAATAGGAGCAAACGTAGGAGGCAGGGCAACCGCACGAGATTCAGCATCACGTAATGTCAGAACCACTGCACCAGAAAAAATTTCACTCCAGGATAGCTCTGCCGCGCCAAAGGCAGGAAAGTTTCTCATCTTTCCAACGATTGGCGGCATTACCCAGGGCTTCCGTAAAGGTCACTACGCCTTCGATATTGGAAATCGATCAAAGCCACCAATCTGGGCTGCAGCTGAGGGAAAAGTCACCAAGGCATCATCAGGAACTTGGGGTGGTGGATATGGAAATCACGTCATCATCGACCACGGAAATGGAGTCCAGACACTCTACGCGCATCTTGATTACCTCGACGTCAGTGTCGGCCAGCAGGTTACACAGGGCCAGGTACTTGGACGCATGGGCCGCACCGGTAATGTTCGCGGAGTCACCGGTATTCACCTCCACTTCGAGGTCGTCGACAACGGGGTAAAGAAGGCTCCATCGAAGTTCTATTAACACAGCGTAGCCGAAGCGTATGTTTCAACTTCCCCGTAAATTTTTTATTATTCTGATTTCGGCGTACCAGCGCACGCTCTCACCCGATCATGGATGGCTGAAGCGGTTTTTCCCGTATGGGTTTTGCAAATTTGAGCCGAGCTGCTCACAGTATATGAAAGAGCGCATTCATAAAGATGGCGTGATCGTAGGTCTCGCAAAGGGATGCTGGCAGATTTTGCGGTGCAATCCATGGAGCAAAGGAAATCGCCTACAATAAGTTGAGTTGACAAATTGATAATAAAATTCTTAATAATCAAAAATCAAAGCTAAAATTCCTCCGCGCGGAGGAATACAAAGCTGGAACTATACCACATCTTCTAGCCTTACCGCGATTGCTTCTAAAGCAGAAAAATGGTATAATAAAAAGATTCATAAAGGCGATACACACACAAAAAAATATCATGCTCAAAAAAATGATCTCCAAGTATCGGTTACGAAAGGCGATGCTCAAGGAAGCTGAACGTGATGGCTCCCACTACGACAACGCCATCGTCGCATGGGAAGCTCCGCTTCGACATAAGTCAGAAAAAGGCGGACTCTGGCTCGCGCTCATGGCGCTCGCCACCTCCGGCCTGATCTATTTCGGCGTCACCACGAACAACTGGATCTTCGTCGTCGCGCTCATCGCGGGCGTCATCGCCTACACCGTCGACCATCGCGAAGAGACGAATGAGATAGAAATAAAAATTTCAGAAATGGGCATTAAAATTGGAAAAAAATATATTCCCTACAGCAACATCCGTGCCTTCTGGATTGTCTACCATCCGCCATTTGTATCACGTCTGCATATTCGCACGCATCAGAAAATGCTGCCGGATATCACCGTCGAGCTGATGGGTATCGACCCGACCCTCATTCGCAAACACCTCACCCGCCACATCATCGAGTGGGAGGGAAAAGGCGAGGGCTTCATGGATATTTGTACGAGACTTCTTCGACTGTAAAAACACACCACAAAAAAACCACCAAAAAAAACTATGTCAGAAAAAAATCCAAATCTCACCCCAGGCGAACGACTCGAAGTAGACAAGGCGCATAAAGATGCGCAGCCATTTGCGTTGCAGCAGTTTTTCAGGGACTCCGTCGCGCCATCCAAAGAAAGTCACATAAAGGGTATCGATACGCTCTTCAATAATCTCAAACTCGGCGCAAAAGACTACGTCGAAAACTACGCGAGTGTCGCCGATCAGGCCATAACCGCCATGAAAAAATATACCCTGCAGGTATACGCGGATCTGGAAGAGGAAATTCAGCATCTCAGCAGGCCAGAAGATCGGGCAGAATGGGCCGTGAAACTTCGCGAGACTCAGAAAAAGGCGAGCAATTATCAGCTAACCATCGCCGCATTCTTGCGGGATTTCGAAAGGCAGAACGCAGAAGATGGGAAAGCAGGCATCGGCATGAATGAGCTCTGGAAAATCGCCGAGCGCGCGAATGAAATCTTCCGCGAGATGTACCGTGATCCAAAGTATGGAGAAATTATTATTATGGCGTCTGCTAACGAGCTATCGGCAGATACCGAAAAAGCAAAGAGTGCTTTCGAATTCATCTATAGTAAAATCCAGCGACGCGATATCAGCAAGGGTGACAATCTCACCGTCGAGGACTCAGTAAAACTCCTCGAGCAGGCGGGAGTAGCGGCTATTCTTCAGGCCATGGATTTCGGTGAGCGCCTGAAGTTTACCGAGTATATCATCCAGGAAAATAAACCCGATGCACTCCTCGTGATTAAGTCGCTTGTCGGTTCAAATTTCATGAGTATCATCCAGGGTGAGGAGCTCATTGGAAAAATGATCGCAAAAAATCCAAGCCTCGCATCACAACGTGAGTCGATCATCGCCGAGATGACAACCAGACAAGAAAAAACAACCGGTGTACAGGAAGGCATCGAAAGACGACTTCAGCGAAAACAGTATCGAAATCAGGTACACCGCGCCACAGAGCCAAAATTTATGATCGGCCTTTTCCTCACCACATGGAGGGGTACAAACGGTCTTGCGACGATTTTTGCCAATCGAATGAATTTAAAGGAGCTCGCCGGGAGTCCCTACTTTTATCTCGACGTCATGGGCGTTGCCGGTGGTCTCGCACTCATGAGTAACGGTGAGGTATTTAAATTTCTCAAAACAATGACCGATGGTGAGCGCGATCAGAAAGAGCTCATGCGTCGTGGTGTCATTCTCATGGAAACCGCAAATCGATATCCGGCCATCTCAAGACAGTACTTCGAAAAAGGTGGAACCGTCGAGATCATCGATACCCTGCGTGTCGAACGTGCCAAACAGAAAAAAACCGGGCCACTGACGATCGAAGAGATCATCGCGGAAGCGGACAAGGAGTATGTGACCAATAAAAATCCAGGGCTCAAGGGGAGTCTCCAAAAAATACAAAACACCGAGCAGCGTCGACAGTTTCTCGTACTCGCACAGCAGATCTACGAGTTGGGAAATGTGAAGAATACCGACACCTACAACGCCTACGTAAAAAGCGCACGAGCCGCTCAACATGTAACTCCAACCGTCTAATTCACCAACATGGCTACACAAGATTTCAAAAACAAGGCGGAAGTTATCGGTGACGCACTCCTCATGGAGCGAACGATCCTCGAAAACAAGCGCCGTCTGGCGATGAAGATGGCGATCGTTGAAAACGCCAAGCTCCAGGTCAAAACCAAAGATCCCATCGCGTTGCCATACATAGAAAAAATTCACAGTGGGCCGCCGATTCAGGCACAGGCCGCGAAAGCAGTACTCGATACCCTGGACGAAGCGCAGGAAAAAAATGATGAAGCGAACGAGCAGGCACAAGTGGAAGACACTGAGCGAGAGGCAAATGATATGGCTCATGCGGTCAATCAGGCTCGTCTCACACAGGAAATTGAAGAGAGGCAGCAGGCAAGTCGACGGAAGTACCAGATCAAAAAAACAAAATCCGTAACAGATGTCCTTAAAAATACGGGCATCGGAGCAGGCATCTTCGGTGCGGGAGTCCTCGGTTCACTCGGAGGCTTCACCACACTCTTCGGATAACAAAAACACACCTATGAATACCAGTGCAAAAATAAAAGTCATCATCGCGACCATCCTGCTCATTGCTGGTATCGGAGCCGCAACCCTTGCGCTCGCTCCGCTCGCGCACGCCGCACCAGACCCAGCCGCTCCCGCTGCCCCAGCCGCTCCAGCCGGCGAAACGACCCTCAAAGACGTAAGTTCGAGTTTCACAAGTTCAAGCGACATCATCGTGCAGTTCTCAAAAATTCTCGCGCTCGTGCTTCGACTCATCTCGACCCTTCTCTGGCCGCTCCTCATGTTCGCGGGTGGTCTCATGAAAAGTGACTTCCTCTATACCGGCGCCATCGATCTCAAGCTGACGGAGATGTGGATTCAGGTGAGAAACCTCGTAAATATTTTGTATGTGATCTTACTGCTCGCCGTTGCCCTCTATAACGTGCTCGGCCTCGGTGAGAGCGTCGACTTCCTCCAGATCAAGTCTGCCCTTCCGAAAATTATTCTCGGCCTGATTCTCGTCAACTTCTCATACGCGGGAGTAAAGGTCGTGCTCGACGTCGTCAACGTGGGTACCGTTTTTGCCTTCTCGATACCCAGAACCGATCCCCAACTCACCTATGACACAGAAATGACGATCAAAGGCGCTGCCCAGAATATCTGTCAGAGCATGGGAGCCGATACCGCATTGGCCGATGCTGCCGGCAGTACAGAGGCAGTAAAAGCCGATGAAAAGGCAAAATTCGACGCAAAAGTCAAAGCATGTACGGCGAAACCAAAAAAAGGAAAAGCAAAATCAGAAGAGGTGTGTAAAAAAGAAATTGAAGATGCCGGAAAAGCAGGCGCGAATAAAGGTATCTGCAAAAAAGACGCAGAAGGAAAGCTCATGCTCGACGAGACAGCCCAGAAGCTGCTCTCAAACTGGAATGTCGATGGTGCGCTCACGATCATGGCCGTGAAGTTTATGAAGATGCAGGATCTTACAAAAGTTGCAGAAAAAATTAAAAAAGATGGCTCGATCATAAATCTCACGATCAACATGCTCTTCTCACTCGTGATGTACCTCGTCTACGCCGTGAGTTTCATCGTCCTCGTAATCGTCCTCTTCATGCGTGCAGCCGTGCTCTGGATGGTGATCGTTTTCTCCCCACTTCTCGTCGTGAATCTGACCTTCCCAAGCCTCATATCGCAGCTCGGTGGAGGCGGTGAGTTTGTAGGAAAAATTACCAAAACACTCATCGCACCAATTATTATTGGCTTCGTCCTCTCGATCGGATTTATTCTCCTCTCGACGATGCAGAACATTAATTATGGTGGCATCGGAGGCTACATCACCGACGCACCCGTCTCGAGTCTCGATACATTCCAAGATCTGCTCATCGCCATGGGAAGCGTCGTCTTCGTCTGGCTCGGTGTCAAATCCGCCATTAGTGGTACCGTCGGTGACTCGATCGCCGGTGGCATTATGGAGGCTGCACAGGGCGCCGGTCAGTGGCTCGCCAAGGCTCCATTCTTCTACGCCCCAATCTTCTCCATCAAATCCCCACACGGAACCCACGACAAAATGGTCTCTCTCGGTACTCTCAGCGCCGCCCTCAACATTGCGAAAAATAAGCCCGAAGCCTACGCCGATGAGAAAGCGCGAGAACTCTTTTTCCCTGGAAAGCCAAGCAGTCTGGGCGAGGTCACTACCAAGGACGGACTCAAAGGCTTCATGGCCGAGAAAGACGCTGCCTTCTTCACCGAAAATGATACAAACCGAAAAGCCCTCATGGAAGCGCTTAAAAAGGTTCAGACGAACGAAGGGCCATTTGCCGAAGGTTCAGCTCATGCAAAATTATTGAAAGCGCTCACGGATAATAACAAACCCGTCGCGAATGAAATGATTAAAAAAATACAGGCAGAACCTACAACAGCCACCCCACCAGCCGCCGCAGGAGCCGCCCCAGCCGCAACTCCAGCCCCAGCCGCAACTCCAGCCCCAGCCGCCGCCAGCGGCAATGACGCAGTAATTGGAAAGGTGAAAGGATCGCTCGGGGGTAAAGAGGTGAAAGACTTCATGACAATGGCAAAAGAAGGAAATATAATTCCAGCTGCCGCGGCAGCGTTGAAACAAAAAATGAAAGACGCCATTGCGGCACTCGCAGGGGCGGGTATCGATAGCACACAGCACGAGAAACATGGTGAAGTTATTGGTGAGGGAATGAAGGCCGTCGTACAGGCTGATAACACGTTAGTCAACAATAGAAAAAAAGTCGCCGCTGAAGTGGGAAAAGTAGCAAAAGAAATTAACCCAAAACTCGGAGAAAAGATTCAGGAAAAGATCGAAAAACCGTAAGACCACCAAAATACTTGCAAAAAAATAAAATTGTAGTACTATGAAATCAACAGGACATCTTCACCAACACGAGATGGCTAACTGGACTCACACAAGCCAGCACCTGCACAGCGACCCTTCCGGAAACCTATTCTTCCCGGCCAGGGTTGTTTTTTTCGCGAGTACGGCAAGATCAGCTTCAGTTGACCCGAAGGATCCAAATAAAAAAAACAGACGAGCCAGCACGAACGACGGTGAAATTGATAATCTGACGTTGAACACGAGCGATATCGTCGAGGCGACGATGCTGAAGAATGAAGGAAACAAGTTGGTCGGAGAAATTAAAGACTTGGATCTCAGTCCGGATGTTTTCGCCGTCGCAGAAAAACTTGCAAAAAATAATCGGTATCTCGATCAGGAGCTGGTAAGAAAATTTATCAAAGGAAGTATCAACGAAGATCAACTCAAAAAGTGTGCCGAGTATCTGCACCCAGATCACGGTGATGCCGCCGATCAAAAGTCGATGCAAAAGCTCGCCGAGCACGCAATTTTCGGAGTGATTCAGCCGCACGTATTTGATGAGGCAGCAGAGTGTATCGAGAGCAAGAGTTTCCAGCACAAGCGGGCAGTCGAGGAGTTTCTCGACCATCCGAAGGACGTGAAAAAGTTCACCGAGTTTATGGAAGAACATCCGATCGACCACAAGAAAGCTCCACGCGATCTCGCGGGTGCGACCGCCCTCGACATCGAGCAGGACCGAATGCGCCGAAGTCTCGCGACCTTCAAGTCACGGGAGCTGAGTACCTATCTCCAGACCAAGGCTGATACGCCAGAATCTGCCGAGAAGGTGAAAGAGCTCATCAAGCAGTTCGGGGAGGAGAGTAAGTCTCACAGCGAACACTGGAACGAACTCACGAAAAGTCTCAAACACCCGATGCTCGAAAGTATCATCGCGGATCTTTTCCCGGAGCCGATTCATCAGGACGAAAAAGATATCTCGCTCGCCGATCTTCAGCAGGCATTGAAAGAGGGCCAGAAGGCACATGGTGTCGACCTCACCCTCCTCGTACCTCCAACGGTACAGAACGAGATCCACCGAAAAATGGTCTACATTCAGGGACTTTCCCGAAAGGCAGCCGTGACGAAGACGAAGATCGAAGAAGAGCTCGCAGCGCGAGAAAAAGAGGTCCGAAAAAGAATGGAGTTCAAGCAAAAAATGGAAGAAACACAGCGTCGATCTGGCATGAAGCTCACACCAGGTACACCGATTCGGTACCGCAAGGCAGTCGAGTCTCGCGACGGCTCACACACCACATACGAGTGGGAAGATACAGAAATCGAAGGCGTATTTATCGAAAGTCATGAGGGAAGTAAAGAAGAGATGACCGTGTATGTGAAGGGCATTGGCGAGTTTGGACCAGAGGAATTTGTGAAGTGGGCTCGTAACACTCAGGCCGCACAGAGAGTCAGCGATAAGGCGACACTCGATAAGGAGCTGGAGTTCGATATTCTCGGGCATCCTCTAAAAGTAGGATCGATTCTCGAGCAGCCAACCATCAATGTCGATGGAGCTCGAGGGACAACGCTCCGAAAAATTGAAAAGATTAATAACGACGGAACGATCGAACTCGACCTGTATATTCCAGTGGCCTCAGCCGGCGACGTGGCCGATGATGTTCCACTCGCGACACCAATACAGAAGAAAAAAGTTTCGTTTGGTGAGTTCGCCCAGTGGGTACGACGCACACACGCCAAGCCATACATGGAAAATCCGAAGCAGGCAGAGGCCGCGTACAACAAATGGAAAAAGGCGAAGGGGAATCCTGCCGACATTCGATTTCAGAAAGGAACCTTCCTCCGATGTGGCCCCTATGAGCAAAATAATCTTCTCCTGATTCAGGATATCACCACCGACGCCACCACCGGTGAGCAGTTTGTGACGATCAACGGCGCGAAGTATCGCGCCGGCGAGTTGCTCGACAACGCGATGGCCGCGCACTGGGAGCCACTCCATGAAGAGGCATATGCCAGGGAGGCCACCGCACACATCGATAATCCGATGCAGCGCATCGAGGTCTACAACCGAACGATTGAAAAAATCCGACGTCAAAAAATGCACGTCGCGACACGATATAACGACAAAGAAACAGTTGCATCACTCGCGGCCCAGGGAACGGTCATTCCTACGACGAATACGTACGCGTACGCATCAGCAGCCCCAGCCGCCCCCACATCCGTCGCCACAAAGACACAGGCTGCCGAACCATCCCACGGAGGCGGTGATGGAGGCGGCGGCCACGGCGGCGGCGGTCACGGTGGCGCTGGCGGCCCCCCAGGCCCAAGCGGTCCAACTAGTCCTAGCCCATCGCATCCTGCAGGTCCAACTGGCCCAACAGGCCCCACCGCAGCCCACGATGCTGCGAAAGCAAAACCAGGTGCACCACCCACACCACCCACACCAAGTCTCGGCGGCGATGAAAAGTTCATCCCAAATCTCAGAACACAAATTCCAAAATCAAATCCTGAAAAAGAGATGGCCGAAGCGGAGCTCCTCGCTGCTCAGAAAAAAAAGATCGACGAAAATGTCTACATGCCGCCCGATAATGCGTTGAAAAACCTTTGGGTTGAGACACACTTTCTCAGCGTTCAGGAGATGTGGCAGCTCGGAAAACACGTCTGGGAGTATTGGGAGCGTACCTGGGAACGAAAAATGAAGGGTCGCTTCTCGAAGTTCGGTCAGCATCTTCCATTCATTGGTACGGAAATGCTTCGTATTAAGGAGGAAACCGAGCATCACGAAGTTGGGAAGTTCAAGGAGGCGATTACGGCCATGGGTGTGATCGAAGTTCGTGGTATCTTGAATCGAAGTTCCAACGCCGATCAGATCAAGGCGTGTATTGAAGTACTCGTCGAAAAAGGTCAGATGCGCTGGGACGATGTTCGCACCTGGGAGGCATTCAACCGAATTCCAAATCTTCCAGCCGACAAGCGAATTCCTATTCCAAATGATAGAAATCCCTACTCGCCAGTATCTATCGATGAGAAAACAGGATCAAATGTCATGGGTATGGACTATCTCGGAAAGGCGATCGACGGCCTCTGGGGAGATGCGCTCTACGAAAAGTGGACGAACAGTAACGGCAGTGCTTATGACTCGGCTATGTCAGGCTTCAACAAGCAGGGTGAAGAGCTCGAGAGTGATCCATATGGCACCGGAAAGATCGCGGGTCGCCTTCGTGCTATTTTGAAGCGTCACATAGAAGGAGAGTGGGCCAACCCACAGGAGTACGAAGGATTCATCCGATATATCATCGACAACGGGAAATCGACCGCAGAAAATAAAATCTTCTTCATTGTTGCCGGTGTCGCCACGCGTCTCATTCCGCTAGAGAGACTCGGTGCCATCGCCGACAAGCTTCAGAACAAGCTTCCATTCCTCGCCTTCCTCGCTGATAAGGGGAGTAAAAAACCCTACCAGAACGCCCCAGGACCCTACACGGTTGCACAGCTTAAAGAGCTCACCGAGGACTTCATGTCCGATCCGGGCATTACCAAAAAAGAGCAGGAGTATACCGCCGGTCCAAAGGTCAAAGACTTCCTCTGGAAGTACGCGCTGACCAACGGTGAAACCCAGACTCGTACGATCAAGGCGATCCGAAACGGCGAAACCCAGCTCGATCATGATGATGCACAGATGATCATTCCGCTCCTCGATGATGAGTGGGTGGTGCAGGCATGTGCGAACTCAGGTGGTAATAAAAAATACTTCACCATTCCGGGCTACCTCAACGCCTATGTGGGCTTCAGTGAGTGGGTAAAGACCCTCTCAGGCACCTACGATCCCGCATTTCCTGCAGAATTCAAGAACAACAAAGTCAAACTCGTGCAGGCTATTAAGGCCTTCGTACGGTATAATGGCGTTCTCTCCAAGCGATATAAAAAAGGCGATGAAAAATACCAGCGTGTCGCTCGAGATTATCTCGACCAGGGATCGGTGGTCGACTCTCAGCCAGTGAAGCGACACAAGAACCAGATGGAGGGCCTCGTCACCGCGCTCGGCAAGGCATTCGGTATCGAGGACACGCAGTACCTCATGCTCGACACGGGAGAAGATTACAAGGATACGGGAGAGGCAAAGACCCAGAAAGCCGTTGAAATCGCGCACGATAGATTTGGACGACTCCTGGAAGACGCCATCAATGATGATCCAAAAGGTATCGAGAAAATGATCCGAATCATCCAGGGCCAGAATCTCGATGGCTACGGCTACAATCCGGATATGAAAGTTCAGGAAAAGGCGAAGGCCGCCTCCGCATCATTGGATGCAGCAGCGACAGAGGCAGATGCCGAAGCAGCGAAAAAAAAGCGCATCGCCTAGCCATGAGGCCACTAGACGCTGAGCGCCGCTTTACCCGCGGAGATTTCAGCAATTTCAGCCGTAATACCAGCCTGACGAACCTGATTCATGTGGAGCGTGAGATCACTCATGAGTTCCGTCGCGTTATCCGTAGCCGATCGCATCGCGATCATTCGTGCTGAGTGCTCAGAGGCCGTGGTTTCGAGAACCGACTGGAAAATCTGCATCTGGGTGAGCTGAGGAAGGAGCATCTCGAGAATGACATCCGGCGAAGGCTCAAGTAAATACTCTGCACCCTCTTCTTCGAGTTCACCATCAAGGTGCTTGAAAAGTTTGAGATCTTCGGCCATCGCAACCAGCGTCTCTTTCGAAAAAGGAAGAAGTTGGAACGCCGTAGGTTTCTGTAAAAGCGCAGACATGAAATGCTGGTAGAGAAGCACCACACGGTCATATCGTTTGTCGAGATAGGCATCGAGCACAATCTTTCCGAGAGGGAGCGTCGACTCCATCGATGGGCGACTCGACATATTCGTAAAGGTGGCAATCACATTTCGTCCGGTGCGTGAAAGAAAATCCTGAACACGTTTACCGACACTGATATAATCAATCTCAACGCCAGGTATTTCAGCGAGAAGTTCACGCTCGTGCTCGAGGACTTTTTTGAAGAGGAGCGCATTGAAACTTCCACACAGACCTCGATCAGAAGAGTAGGCCACGACGAGCACTCGCTTCGGCTCACGAATTTCCAATAAAGGGTGCATCTCTGGATGCGTCTTGTCAGCGAGGTGCGTGAGAATCATGAGCGCCGTGGATGCGTAACTTCGCATACCGAGGGCGTGATTGACCGCACGCTTCATCTTCGCCGCAGAGACGAGCTCCATGGCTCGCGTGATCTGCTTCGTAGCCTTGATCGATTTAATTTTTCGTCGAATTTCTCGAATACTTCCTGCCATCTGAATTTATTGGTTAAGGAATTCCGCCTTGTATCCGGAGATAATCTCCTTCAATTTTGCCTCATTCTCTGGAGTAATTTCAGGCTTCGCTGCGAACTGATCCATAAACGTCTTCTGGGCTGTTCCAAGGTGATGGAAGAATTTCTTCATGAATGGTTTGACCTGGTCAACCGCGAGGTCGTTCAAGTGGCCATTGATCGCCGCGTAGATAATCGTAATCTGCTGTTCAACTGGCGTTGGCTCATACTGATCCTGTTTCAAAACCTCCGTGAGTCGTGCACCGAGATCGAGCTGTCGCTTCGTAGCGGCATCCAAGTCAGAACCGAACTGCGCAAACGCAGCGAGTTCACGATATTGAGCGAGCTCCAATCGCAACTTACCAGCAACCTTCTTCATACCCTTCACCTGAGCCGCACTACCGACACGAGAAACGGATAGACCGACGTTGATCGCTGGTCGTACGCCCTTATAAAAGAGATCTGGTTCGAGGTAAATCTGACCATCGGTAATCGAAATAACGTTTGTCGGAATATAGGCAGAAACGTCACCGGCCTGCGTCTCAATAATTGGGAGCGCCGTCAAAGATCCTCCGCCATTTTCCTCGTTCAAACAAGCCGCGCGTTCTAACAAACGCGAGTGGAGATAAAAAATATCACCAGGGTACGCTTCACGACCCGGTGGACGCTTCAAGAGGAGCGACATCTGTCGGTACGCCCATGCGTGCTTCGAGAGATCATCGTAGACGATCAAGACATCCTTGCCCTGATCAACGAAGTACTCACCCATCGCGCAACCAGCATATGGAGCGATGAACTGGAGTGGCGCAGGATGCGACGCACCAGCCACGACGATAATCGTATTATCCATAGAGCCGTTCTTCTCAAGCTCGGCAACAATCTTCGCAATCTTCGACTCTTTCTGACCGATCGCCACATAAATACAGATCACATCTTTTCCTTTTTGATTGAGAATCGCATCAATAGCAATCGCCGTCTTTCCTGTCTGACGATCCCCAATGATCAACTCACGCTGACCACGACCGA
>CALQZC010000025.1 GCA_943349045.1 Candidatus Peribacteria bacterium | reverse complement strand
GCGGTGAGCTTTTTTGTGCATATCAAGCGGAAATTGTCGGTAGACCCACTGAACATCATTTGGAAATTATGCGATAATTTTTGTGAGTGATTCGTGAAACATCTTGCAGAATGGGCATTCTGGATCGGAGTACTCGACGATTGTTACTTTTGGAGACGTGGCTCCACGACGGTAGTCGGCATCTGATACGTGAATAATCTCAATCTCCCCCTTTGGAAGTTCACGCTGATCTGCGGCATTTGCCAGAGCGACGTCCGCCTGTACTTCCTGACCCGCTATTTTCTTGAAAAAAGGAAGCTGGGAAATCCCAATTCCGATGATAATACCTATCACAACACCCCCCAGAATACAGGTTGAGAGCATCCATTTGTTCATTTTTTGAGCCATTTTTGCGTTTTTGAGAAGGAGTACGTGGGGTCATCATACCCTTTTTTAGCTTTACGTGGCAATAATTTTCTCGATATTTGACACTTTTGAACTTTACTTTTCTAGTGCTAGTCCGTAGAATTGGCTGGCTTAAGCGATTTTTTATTCTCGAGACATGAGTACCCGCATCTTCACCTCCGAGTCCGTGACGGAAGGACACCCAGACAAGATCTGTGATCAGATCAGCGATGGCGTGCTCGATGCTATTTTAAAAGATGATCCTCAAGGACGTGTTGCCTGTGAGTGTATGGCGACGACCGGACTGGTCGTGGTTTCTGGTGAAATTCGAACAAAGACCTATGTGGATATTCCGGCCATCGTGCGTGGGGTGATTCGTGAAATTGGCTATGATAATGCAACGTATGGTTTTGATTATAAGGCGTGTGCGGTTTTGACTTCTATTAATGAGCAGTCGGCGGATATTGCGTTGGGGGTGGATTCATCGACGAATGCGAGCGGGAAAATTGGCGCTGGTGATCAGGGCATGATGTTTGGATATGCGTGTGACGACACTCCCGAGTTGATGCCGATGCCGATTATGCTCGCTCATGGATTGACCCGACGGTTGAGTGAGGTGCGGAAATCTCGCGCTGTGTCGTATTTACGGCCCGACGGAAAGGCACAGGTTTCGGTCGAGTATGTTGACGGTAAGCCGGTACGAGTTGATACGGTGGTAGTCTCGACGCAGCATGATGATGGTGTCACACAGGAACAGATCGTGGCTGATGTGATGGAGCATGTGATTCGGCCGGTGTGTGGAAAGTTGATTGACGAGCGAACGGTGTTTCATATCAATCCAACGGGACGATTTATTATTGGTGGACCTCCTGGTGACTGCGGCCTGACGGGTCGAAAAATTATCGTTGATACCTACGGCGGTATGGGCCGACATGGTGGTGGCTGCTTCTCCGGAAAAGATCCGACGAAGGTCGATCGAAGTGCCGCCTACATGGCTCGATACATTGCGAAGAATCTGGTTGCGGCTGGTGTGGCGCGACGGTGCGAGGTTCAGCTCGCCTATGCAATCGGCTACCCAGAACCTGTTTCGGTCTACGTAGACACGTTTGGGACGGCGCGCGAGTCGGTGACCGACGAGCGTTTGGCTGAGGTCGTTCGCGAAGTCTTTCCCCTGTCGCCTGGTGATATTATTGATTGTCTGGATTTGCGACGGCCCATCTATCGTGCGACGGCCGCCTATGGCCACTTCGGAAGAAGCGAACCAGAGTTCACCTGGGAACGCACCGATAAGGTGGAGGAGGTGAAGAAGGCGTTGGGGATGTAAAATACGAGTTATTCCTTACTGTAACGCACCTGTTCTCCGAGCAGCCGCCAGACTCACGAGTGACACCACAAGTAATATTCCCACCGACAGCAACAGTGCCGTCGACAATGAATAAACATCACTCACCCATCCATACAGCGGACCAAGAATAATAAACATCATTTTCTGGGCCAGGCTTTTGATCGAGAGAATGGTGACGCGCAGCTCCGAGCCAACCATACGGTTCACGACTTCTTGGGAAAGCGGATTGAGTAAACCCCAGGCGAAACGGATCACTAAAATCGAGAGGACACCAATAACCGTTGGGACGAAGGCCATAATCAGAAGGCCCACAGCCACAAGTCCGATAATCACCACATACTGCGTGTACTCGCTGATACGTTTCATCGTGTGCGAGAGGTAATTTCCGCCAGCGGCAGCGAAGTTACCGAGGGCCCAGGTGATGCCGAGAAGGGCGACGTTCAGGCCGATGTTGACGAAGTAGGTCTGGGAAAACCAGACCGATGCGAAGGTGGTTGTAGAAATAATTCCGCCGAGCATTACGGCCCAGAATACTCTTCGATCACGCCAGAATATGTCCCTGAAGGCTTTTTTGAAATTGGCGACGTGATTGATGGATGCACGCTTTCGCTCGGGTTCGTGGAAGGTACAGGCGATCAAGAGTCCACCTATAATCGCGATCATCTGCGCATAAAATGGAAGGTGCAAAGAAAATAGGGCGAGAAATCCGCCGACGACACTCGTGACACCTTCAGATATCTGTCCGACACTTCCTGAAATTCCCTGACGACGCTTGAACTCACCCGCTTCTTGAAGGAGCAACAGTGAGTCGTACAAAATCGCCTCCTTCACACCCGACCTCAGACTCAAGCCGATACCGAGCAACACTTCTGCGCTTACGACACTCCAGAAACCAACGGCTTGAGCGTAGATGATCGTTCCTGCGAGGGCGAAGATGCTTCCGGCGATCAGGGTTTTTTTGCGACCGAAAAAGTCGGCGATGTATCCTGAGGGAACTTCTAACAGTGCGACTACGGCTGCAAAAATTGCCTGTACGATAAAGAGATCCTGCCCGCTGAGTCCGATTGACTGATAAAATACATACAGAACCGGAATAAAAAACAGCATCCACTCGAAGGACGAGAAGATATAGAGTTTGAAGATATTTCGACGGAGGTGGGGATGAGCGATCATACGTGTTTTTTTGCAAGTCTGATGAAAAGCCAAAGAAGCAGGCCGCCGATGAGGAAACCGAACATCACATCGGTTGGATAATGGACGCCGAGATACATTCGGGAAAATCCAATAAGAGCAATCAGTGTCGACATTTCGATAATAATCGCCGCACGACCCACGCGAGATGCCACGCTGCGCGTGATGATGTAGGCAAACATACCATAGAGCAACAAACTACTTGAGGAGTGGCCGCTAGGAAGACTGAACCCTGTTTCGTCGATCAACCTTCCCAATTCGTCGGGACGGATCCGATGGAAGAGATTTTTTAGTACATAGGTAATGAGTGCGTCGATGATGGTGAAGTAGGCGACATAGAGGGCAACTTTTTTCTTTCCTCCCGCGACCAGTATGATGATGAGTGCGATTGAGAGCACGGCGATTGCTTCCTTACTTCCGAGAAATGTGATGCCATTAAAGAACGCCGTAAGCTCCGGAGTGCGCCACGCGCTTATGATATTGAGGATTGTCTGGTCGAGCTGCATGACGATAGCATAGGGCGAGTTGGTACTTTTGACTAGACACTTTTTTTTAAGCGCCTATTATGTTCTGTGAATCCATTTCAGTTTTTCATGTACAAAGTTTATCAGACTATTAAGGGAACGGTTGCCACACTCGATAATCCGCTTATTCATTCGTGGATCGACGTGACTTCACCGACTGAGGATGATATTGAGGAGCTCAAAGTTATTGCCGATATCGATGAAGATATCATTCGATCAATCCGAGATCTCGATGAAGTTCCGAAGGTTGAAAAGTATGATGACTACCAGTTTATTCTCATACAGACGCCAAAAGTCACCCAGGAGGACGAAGACGAGGACGAAATCTATCACAAATATTCTGTCTCTCCACTTGGTATTATTTTCAACTCAGATTATCTCATTACGATCAGTGATGGAAAAAATGATGTCATCTCCTACCTGAAACTCAAGCTCAAGAACTACGAAAAAAATAAAATTGTCGACACTAACGATATTCCGCAGTTCATTTTGAAACTCCTTCTCTTTACATCAAAAATGTATTTGAAATACCTGAAAGCGATCAATCATAAACTTCGAGAGGCACAAAAAAATCTCGAGGACCTCCCACAGAACTCTGAGATCATGCATCTCCTTGATCTCCAAAAGTCGCTTGTTTACTTCAATACTTCGCTGCAATCCAATCAGATCGTGATTGAAAAACTGACTAAGAGAAAGTACTTCACGAACTCTGAAGAGGACGAAGAGCTCGTTGAAGATATTCTCGACGAGAACAAACAGGCGCTCTCCACGGTCAAGGTGTATGGACAGATTATCTCAAATGCCTCAGCAACATTTGCCTCTATTATTTCCAATAACCTGAATCAGACACTTCGATTCCTCACGTCGGTGACTATTATTTTGATGATCCCCACGCTTGTGGCCAGCGTCTATGGCATGAACGTTGACCTCCCCTTCCAGCACGTACCTCACGCCTTTGCCATTGTCGTGACGATCTCGGTCGTGATTTCGCTCGTTGGAATTTTGTGGTTCTACCGGAAGAAGTTTTTCTAGGCGAGTTCCATCCAGTCGTTGAACCGCTGTTCTGGGTGCTCTTTTCGAAGAATCCGTTTCAGATCGTCAGCAAGTCTTTTCGTCACTGGGCCAACTTCCGCACCAAACTTACTCTGGAACACCGGCCTGTTTACTCCTTCGAGCTCGGTGTCGATCTGATGAATTCCCTGAATACTCATCGCGGTTCCTGTCGCCATAACTTCATCGCAACTGGCAAGCTCTTCGACCGCGATATCTCGAAATTCAATCTTGTATCCGTAATGTTCAGCCAGCTCTCGCACTGATTCGGCGGTAATACCGTTGAGAATATCTTTGTGCGTGTTTGGATTTGGAATGAGGAGCGTTGGCATTTCATCTTCACTTGTGCCGTACCGTACTCCTATAAAATTACATCCAGTTCCCTCCTGAAGTCGTCCCTCTGCGGTGAAGAGTGCTTCGTGATAGCCCTTCGATTTATACGGACTCAGTTTGCGCATTGCAGGTCGATAGTTTCCTTTTTCTTTGATTCCTGCTGTTTCTGCATTCACTGGGCGTGCCCCCAGCATGATAATTTTTAGAGTCTTTGCGGATGGTGGCATATATTTTCCAACGACCGTCCCGATACTTGTCAGCACGACTCCAGGACCTCCGATGCCTGGTCCGTATGCGGTTGAGTCCGTGACATCGCGGCCATAGTAGCGATTTCCAAGACCTTCAACTTCTTCTTGTGTTGTGCCGTCGGGATTTCCTACATTCATATGTGCATCTGGAATCCACTCGTCATCTGCAGCGAGCTGTGCGCAGGTAATTCCTCTCAACATCTCTTCGCTTGCATCTATCTTGAGCGCTGCGAGATTATCTCTGAGGCGCTTCATGTGTTTCGACAATCGAAAAACATATCGCTTCCCCTCAATTTTATACGCAATTTTTCCGGTAAACACACCCTCTGCGTAGTGACTGTCGATTTCCCAAGGATTTTCTGGAATATTTGCAAAGGGAACCGTTTGACCTTCCCACTTTCCTGCCTGAACGTTGAGCGACATGAGCGTTGCTGCATTTGTGAACTTCAATTTGAAGTCCGTTGATTTTGTGTTGATGTCGGCTGGCGTGATGCTATTTGCCGGATCCTCTGGTTTGTAGCCAGGCTTTGCTGGTTTTATGATGAGCGCTTCTCCCAGCCTTGTTGCCATGCTGACGCGCGTATATTCTACATGGTCTTGCGCGGGTGTTGGTTCTGCGCCTGGAGAGTACGCTCTTCCGTGGACGTCTTTTGAATTTCGGTGTGTGGTGATAATCGTCGAGTAGGCTGCCTCGCCGACCGGTGGTTTTGGATGGAGTGCTCTCGAGAGTTTTGGCGCATCTCCTGCGCGGGCGAGAACACCTGGACCCTGATTTTCTGGCTCTTGAAGAGCTTTTTGTATACGGTCTGACATGAGCTCTGTATCGACCGAAGGTGCTTTATAGTTATTTCGATGTTCGGGAACCCACTGGCCACGAATATTCCTGTAGCATAACACCTCCGATGGCCTTAGTTTGGCCTGTTGGATCCTGCCTTTGATACGGCCTCGGAACTCAGGAAGAATTTTATCAGCTTCAACGTAGGCATAGATGGGATTGCCTGTTTTTGGATCCAGCTCTTCCTGTAGGCTTTCATTAACCGTGGATGGCTGGGTGAGTTCGTAGTTATTCATGGAGAGCGATTCTACAACTTATTTCATAGGTAAGTCAACTATGTTTTGGGGGTGGCTTGGCTTTAAGATGACATGATTCCATGTATACTGAGAGACAGTATGAAGAATCATTATTTCTATCTCCTCTCGACTACCTGGAAATATGCCGTCGGGATGCGGTTTCGACTTGTCGTTACCTATATCCTGTTCATTCTGGGTAATGTCGTAACGATGTCTGAGCCACTGGTATTTGGAAAAATTTTGAATACGATTCAGATTGGTGGTCCCAGTATGCTCCAGGATGTGCTGGTATACTTCGGAGTGTTCGCCGGACTTTCCCTCCTCTTTTGGATGTTTCACGGGACGGCACGAGTTATCGAACGACAGATTTCATTTCTTATTATTAAAAATTTCACGGAGAAAATTTTTGATACGATTGCGTCACTGCCGTTAAACTGGCATAAAAATAACCACTCTGGAGGAACGATTAACCGCGTCAAAAAGGCCAGTACCTCACTGAAGGGTTTTACTGATGAGAGCTATGTCTATATCGAGACCATCGTGAAGTTCATTATTTCTATCGGGGCGATTCTCTTTTTTATGCCGGCATTTGGTTTTCTGCCGCTCATTCTTGGTGTGATTATTATTGCGGTTATTTTCAAGTTCGATGCGTTTCTCGGAAAGACTCTTGATCGCATTAATGAAAAAGAGCACGTCGTCGCTTCCACGCTCTTCGACTACATTGCTAATATCCGAACCGTCATCACCCTCCGTCTCGAACGGCTGGCGAGGAAAGAGGTTATCCGCAAGCTGATGCAGATTTTTCCGCTCTACAAAAAAAATATTCGTGTGAATGAAATCAAGTGGTTTACCGTCAGCATGGGTCTCGCGCTGATGAATTTTCTCATTCTCTTTTCGTATATCTATCATCATGTCACGATCGGTCAGACGATTCTCATCGGGAGTCTGATGTCGCTCTATCAGTATACTGAGCGCCTCCTGACGGTATTTTTTAATCTCGCGTGGCAGTATGAAAAGCTCGTCTGGCTGCGCACGGATGTGAGTGGGGTGGATACTATTTTCAGTGCGCATCGAGAACTTGTGGCTGGGGTAGCTGCCGATGGCATGGTGAAAGAGTGGCAAACGATTGATATTCGCGGGCTCACCTTCCGCTATCAGGACGAGAAGCATCAGGCGCACCATCTCGATAATATTTCTCTTCAGCTCAAGCGCGGACTTCGAATCGCCCTTGTTGGAGAGAGTGGTAGTGGAAAAAGTACGCTCCTCTCACTTATTCGTGGCCTCGATGAGGCGAATAAGGTTCACCTTCAGGTAGATGGAATCTCGTACAAGAGCCTGCGAGTACTTTCAAATTGCGTCACACTCATTCCTCAGGACCCGGAGATTTTTGAGAATACCATTGAGTATAATTTGACGGCTGGCATTCACCATACGAAGCGTGAGATCAATCATGTCGTGGCGCTTGCCCGTTTCGACCGTGTCCTGGCGCGTCTGCCACGAGGTCTGGCGACGAGTATCAAGGAAAAAGGCGTGAATCTTTCTGGTGGCGAAAAGCAGCGACTCGCGGTTGCCCGTGGACTCTTTGCCGCAAAAGACAGCTCAATTCTCCTCCTCGACGAACCCACGAGCAGCATGGATGCCAAAAATGAGATCGCGATTTACAAACAAATTTTCCGTGCCTTCCCGGATACTTGCATCGTTTCCTCCGTTCACCGTCTCAACCTCCTGACGATGTTTGATATTATCTATGTCTTCAGTAAGGGCAAACTCATTCAGCAGGGCACGTTCAAGGAGCTGCAAAAAAGCGATGGCCATTTCCAAGAGATCTGGAGGGAATATCTCGAGCACTCACGTCAATCGATGTCGGCTCATTAGTTCGCGTAGTTGAGCGCGCCTACGACGTCGTAGTCGTTGTATGGACGGTTTGGCTGAGCGGCTGTCTGATATGACTGCCCAGCATATCCGGGCGTGGTGTACGCGTAGTTGTATGCAGGAACTGGAACATAGATATACTGTGGCTGCTGGTAGTTGCGCGCGTTGAAGTACCAAGCATCTGCGTCATGCGCTTCGGCATGCTTTTTTGCCGATACTATTTTCTTTGGAGCGATGTATTTTTTGGTTGTGGTCTTTCCGGCGGTTGATGATGTCGATCCGGTGGATCCAGATCCTGAGTTTCCCGTGTAGGTGTTATAGGTATTGTAAGTATTATTGTTCGTATTTGGTTTCGTCTGGCTAAGTGGAGTTTCTTTGGCGGGTTCTTGCTTATTGAAACTGCATGAGGTCATAAGCATGAGTGTGGCGGAGATAGCGACGATAAGGGCGAGATGTTTCATAGTATTGTTGGTAGTGAATATGGCCAAGGCTGCATTCTACGCTACTTCTTGCCGATAATACAAAAAGCCGGGATTGCTCCCGGCCATTTATTATGCTGCTTTCGTCTTCTCAAGGCTGCTTCTTTCTTCCCTACCACCATCGATTTTCGTAATTACCTGTCCAGTACTGAGTGTTGATCGAATTTTTGACGTGTATCAGCGTGGGCACACTCTGCCCTGGATGTGCGGCCTTATAGTCGTTGTACTGTACCGAGTGATACGAATCGTGTGCGATGGTTCCGGCGTACCAGGTTGTGTCGGTGTTTAGAGTCTCTGCACCTACCGTATATCGCGGCGGACTTTCCCAGGCCCACATACCTGAGCCCTTATCTACACACTCGATCACGCCGATGTATTTCTGCACTCGCTCATAATCTTGTGCTGCCTTTGTTTTCAGGAGATTGAGGGCGGCATTCGTCTTGGTCACACAGTCCTGATTCCCGATAATTTTGATGCCTCTCTCGGGACTACCTACTGGATCGCCATTTACGATGGGAGCTGGTGCGGCGGGAATGGGTGCGGGACTTGGCGCTACGACATACGCGATGCTCTTCTGTCTTACCTGGACCCAGCTCATATTGGTCGTGTCGATATGGAGACGTAGCGGTCCAGCGGGAACATGGGATACAAACTGCTCAACTTTTTTTCCATTCACGTACCAGATAATAGCGTCTTCACTCCAGATAATCTTGTAGGTGTTATTCTTCTGACTGTCGAAGGTCTGGAGCCCAGTGATCTCACGAATATTCTTGAAGCCTGTCGTCGACTTTCCATCTTTATAGGAGATAAGAGAAAGTGTTTCTGGCTGCTTCGCACTCATCGCGATCTGGATCTCATTCCTCGACTCACCTTCGTCACTCTTCAGCGACAGCATACTGACCATTTCCATCATTGGATTAGCCTTTGCACGGAACGTGTACGTACCATAGCCGTATTGGTACTTCGTCTCCATTCCGTCCGACGTTGTGATGAATCGTCGGTTGACCGATGATGGTGATGAAAAATTTGCACGAAATGACGTTCCGACACTTGCTTGTATTTCTGTGTTTGTGTTGCCGTCCACTGCCGAGGCAATGGGTATGAGCTGGAGGGCTAATGTCTCACCGAAAATTGCGGTGGCAATTGCCATAGCTATAAAACGAGAAAGCCTATGTTTCATACAGGGGTGTGACGCGTATCTCGAGGTACGGTGTAGGGGTTGGGATACAGAGATATCTCGAGAATCTCGATCATATCGAATGATTTCCCGCTGGGCAATAGCCGAGCCTGATATGCCTTTGACATATGGGCCTATACCCTGTTCTCTGGCTTCAGAATGCAAAAATCCCCTGGTTGACAGGGGATCTTGCTATTGTTGAGTACTCTCGCTCTTTTGATGTGTGACTATTATCCCTGTACCTCGACCTGAGCGGTTGAACCACATAGAGTTGAGTAGTCCCCGGTGAGTTTTTCATTGAAGTCCACGCCGTTGGTGTGACAGAGGCCTGGGCCGTACGTTGGAGAGAAATTTTTCATTGGTGGAACCCCATTTGAGACGAAATTCTTTGCGGCCATTGCTGATTTCTTATCACTGAAACCCATAAAGTCAACGACCTGGCCTGGTTTGACGGTGAACTTTGCGCCTTTTCCTTTCTTTCCGGTACTCACTGTCTTGAAAAGTTTTCCGGTGTATTCGTTATTCACGAGGATAATCTTGTACATATTCACGTAGGTATTTGGCATCGTAACCATCTCTTCGCCCACCTTACCTCCAAATGGCTTGATAACCTGTACCGTGTAGGTAGCGTTCTTCCCTTTTGCCGCTGGAGACGCTGGTGTTGGTAATGGACCTGAGAATGTGACCGTCATATCATTCCAACACGTTGATGATTGCGCCTCAAATTTTTTACTGAAGTCCACGCCATTCGTGTGGCAGACGCCCGCTACTTTATCATCGAGGGAAAAGTTTTTTATTGGAGGGACACCGAATGAAACAAAATTCTCAGCCTTGTCTGCTGCCTCTTTCGTTCCAAAGCCCATGAAGTCGACAACCTCGCCTGGCTTGACCGTGAATTTTGCTGCTTTTCCGTCCTTCCCAGTCGACAATGTAAGTATGCGCTTTCCTGTGTATTGGTTATTCACGAGAACAATGTCGTACATATTTACATATGCATTAGCAACCGCTACTTCAGGAGCGTCTGCACTTGCAGCGGTGACCGTTACGATGGCATCAAGTCCCGTCCCTGCCAATGCAGCCGGAACACTTAATGATATCACGAGCGAGAGTATGACGAAGAGCTGTGTGATTTTTTGAAATTTCATATCATAGGGTTAATAAAATCTGACTGTATCTTACTCTTCTTTTCATTCATATCAAACTCTGTATTATGCGTAGGTATGATACCTTTCCATGAGCTTACACCGGAGGAAGAACACGTGATTGTCGGTAAAGGCACTGAGACGCCGTTTACTGGTGAATATAATGCGCACTTTTCGAGTGGCACCTATATCTGTCGTCGATGTGATGCCGAGCTGTATCGCTCGAAGGACAAGTTCGATGCTGGCTGTGGTTGGCCAAGTTTCGACGATGAGATTCCGGGTGCGGTACGACATGAAACGGACCGCGATGGACGGCGAATGGAGATTTTGTGTGCGAATTGTGGCGGACATCTTGGCCACGTCTTCGAAGGCGAGAAGTTGACGATGAAAGACACCCGTCATTGTGTGAACTCGCTGTCGATTCGATTTATTCCTGAAAAACCTGCCGTATGAGTGATATTGCGGTATTTGGTGGTGGCTGTTTCTGGTGTTATGAAGCGATTTTTTCGAGGTTACGCGGCGTAGAATCTGCGGTGAGCGGCTATGCGGGCGGTGTCGCGGAAAAGGCGAAGTATGATTACGTGAGCATGGGAAAGACGGGTCACGCTGAGGTGGTTCAGATTACATTTGATCCTTCGATTATTTCCTACCATCAACTGCTTGATATTTTTTTTCATGTGCACGATCCCACGCAGATGAATCAGCAAGGAGCTGATGTCGGCACCCAGTATCGCTCCGTTATTTTTTATACAACCCTTGCGCAAAAAGAGGCAGCAGAAACGATGATTGCTGAACTTAATACGAGTGGCGAATTTCGTGAGCCTATTGCCACGGTCGTTGAGCCACTGGATCAGTTTTATACTGCTGAATCATATCATCAACAATACTTCGATCTGAACCCCGATGCTCCCTATTGTTCGGTGGTGATCCAGCCGAAGGTTGCAAAGTTTCTGGAAAGGTACAAAGATCTCACCTAATATATTTTTTTGGAAAATGGTGCCCTGATAGGTATATCCCTGGGCAAGGAGTTGCTGACACTCAGGATTGTTTGCGAGCGCTTTAGGAATGATGATGACTATTTTTTTCTCGCGATCGTTACAACGGCGGAGACTTCTTCAAGTGGCACTTGAAAGCCTGAGAGGAGAACATTTTGAAAGTATGCGCGGCCTGGAGTTCCTGCCGGAAGCGCTTTTCTTGATGTGACCCACTTATTAAACACGAGCTCCATACCTGAGTTCCCTTCGATGGCCCGACCGAGATTTCTTCGGAATAACTCACCGACTGACATTTTTCTTCCATCTGGGAGCGTATACACGAGTGGCTCCTGAATTCCTACATTTGACTGAAGAATATCTACCTTATACGGCGGACGGAACCCCATGGCTTCTAGTTCACGGAAGCAGACACCCAGTCCGGGTCGGACATCCTGCATATGAAGGAAATATCCATTTTTTTTCAGGGCTATTCGTGCCTGTTCGACGGCCTGCTCAATAAAGTGCGTGGCGTCAAATGAAGAGAGTCCAGTCACAATATCGAGCTTATCACGGAGATGAAGCGTTTCTTCAAGTCTCAAATACGATCCTTGCATCACTGCCGACGATGGATGTCTTCGGCGATTTTCTGCGATCGCGGCTGGATTTGTTTCTACCTGTATCCAGGATTTCTTGCTGATGATCGGGCTTAATAGCTCTTCAACCATGGCTCCAGTTGCGCCACTTCCCAGATCCGCGCCGTTTGAGGTCGGTAGATTAAAGTCTCTAAAAATACGCGCGAGGATCGCTTGGAGCGCCTCCCGAACTTGAGATCGGTTCCGTTCAAATGAAAGGGATGCTGTCGTAATAGGCTGAGCCTGAATTCCTCTTTCCTCTTCTTCGACGCTTTTTGGGAAACTAAGAGGTATGAATTGAGTCTCTTTCAGACGTCCGCACTGTTTCATGACTGCCGGAACGTCAAAATGCGGCTGAATATCGGCGGAAATATCGTAGTTGAGAAAATTTTGCATACTCATGAACGCACAAGGTTTTAGAAATAGAGTCACCGGGCGCTAAGGTGAGTATTTTACGCTTTTTTAAATTTTTGTCAATATCTCCTGAAAGCTACACAAAGCGGTAATCCTGTGGGAGTTCGCCTGGAAAGATATTCCTCAGAAAGGCCGGGTCGACAGCCGAGAGTATCTGTCGGGTTGTTTTTTGTGTTTGGTCGGGGTCGGGGTTTGCCGCATTTTTTGCCTCAATTTCTTGCTCCGTCACCGCCAATCTCCGCCTAAAGTCATCTTTTTTCGGAAATCGGACACAGACTTTGTCCGCCAACCTGACCGACGGCAATAAACGTGAGGTCAGATATTGGTACTCTCTATCTCTTTTTTGGTAAATATCTTCAAAACTTGCCCCTCCTTTTCCTCTCCGAATGTCACGAAGTGTGGCGCGGAAGAGGCTCTGTTTTTTTGTCATATGCATAAATACCAAGTACGGATCTACCCATGCAGGAAATCCATCCGGTCCGGCAAGATTATCAATGGATCCCGTCCCTTCGACGATGACGAGCTTCGTATCGGGAGATACATTCAATGTGAAGTTTCCAAACTTTCCGTTATGCGGTTCATCACGCAGATATGCACGGGGAATCTGTATTGATCCCTCTTCAGGTTTTTTCATCCTTGCAAATACCTCCTGCAGACGCTCTCTCGCCTCCGTATACCGCATGTAATGCCGTCCAAATAAATCTGGAGTTTGTGTCATACGTGCTCGTTCATTGCTTCCCTGTTCAGTTCCAATAAAAAGATCGAGAGGAAACGTCACTACCTGATCCTCTGGAAGCACTCCCTCGTTCACCACTATTTTACGAACTTTCTCCTCCATTCCACTCTTTCCTGAACCCGGTAACCCATCAAGAAAAAGCGTCATGACATGGCCGTTTTGCATGGACTGCCGAAGATTATCGATGATCAATCCCACCATATCCTTCCTCCCTTCGACTAACTTTCCCATTTTTTGAAACTCTCTGAGAACGGGCTTTGGAATCAGCTCGGCATCACTTCTCTCATATATACTCGGGAGTCCCATATCTGATGATTTTGATGGCGAGTTATTCAACAATAATCGTTCCCATCATCGATGGATGTGGACTGCAGTGGTAGGTAAACGTTCCCTTTTTTGTGAAGGTGAAGGTGTAGGTTTTTCCCTGCGTGAGCGTTCCGGAATCAAATCCTGGAAGTTGCGTGTGAGTTGGATGCGGATCAGTATCAACGGTGTGTGGTGTTGAATCTTTCTGTGTGAAAGTCACGCTATCACCTACCTTGATCTTGAGTTCTGCTGGGCCAAATGCGAAGTTTTCGATGGTGACGTTGTGAGTGGCTGGAGCGGCTGCAGCTGGAGCTGGTGTTGGTGTTACGGGAACTACCGGTGTTGCTGGGGTTACTTTTTTAATAACCTTTTTTACCTCCTTCTTCACAGGAGTTTTTTTGACAACTTTTTTTACGACTTTTTTAACTGGTTCTTTTTTCTTTACGACTGTTTTCTTTACTACCTCCTTCTTTACTGACTTTACCGATGCAGGATCTCCTTCAAATGTAATCATGTGCTCGTCTGAAGCGTGAGCCGACACGAGCGATGATGAACAGAGAAGCGCTATGAGTGCGAATGTAGAAAGTATTTTCCGTGGTGATGTCATGGAGATTGGGGTGATTGGTTGAGGCTATTATAATCTACTTATGCTGCAACATCTAGATTCATATCCTTTATTGATTTAGTCACCAAAAGACTATAGGATTGCTCTGTAGTTTAATTATTTTTATGTACATCAAAAGGGATTTCCTGAGCCTGCTGATTTTGTTTATTGCAATGGCTGCACCTGCCCAAGTAGATGCTCAATTCTTTTACGATACACCTAGTGATCATCAGAATTACTCAGCTATTCGATGGCTTAAATTTCAGGGAGTAGTTCAAGGATACGGCGATGGAACGTATAAACCTGACATTAAAATTAGTCGCGCCGAGTTAACGAAAATCATTATTGCCGCTGAATTTGATAAGAGTGACATTGATAGCTGTCAACCATCAAAAACATTTAAGGATGTTGATGTACATCAATGGTATGCTCCATATATATGCGTTGCACTCAATAATAACATTATTCAGGGCTATTCTGACAACTCCTTTAGACCATTGAATGATATTACGTTTGCTGAAGCCGCAAAAATCATCACCCAATCATTAAAATATCAGGTTTCTGCAGATCCCATTTGGTATAAACCGTATATTACAAAACTCGAAGAAGAAAACGCTGCGCCAAAAAGCATCGAGAAAATAGATAAAGAAATTACTCGTGGCGAAATGGCTGAGATGATTTTTCGATTGAAGGACAATGTTCACGATAAGCCAACTACTGCCTTTTTCGTTCAAAGCCAGAATGTCATTCCCCCATTCTACGAAAAGAAAGATTGCGAGCAGAATGTTTTCAAAATGGCTTTCATTGTTATGACGAAACCAGGTGTCTCTGTGGCGAATTCTACTACTATAAAAAGTCTCCAGGGGATAGCAAAATTATTTGATACTGCTTTTTCTCAGGCGACTCGCTATCTCGGCAAAATGGAGACGAATATCAACATTACTACCATTGAAATTACCGATGATTTGCTCTATCCAAATGGATCTAGCGATTCATCTAAAAATACCTACACGCTTCATAATGCCAGTGTGATCAAAAGATTTTATGAAACCCATCCGGATGATTATGATTTCGTCTCTATTTTTGCTGATGATGTCAATATAGGACAGTCGTCAAGCCATGTAAGCATACGTAATCGTATTCAAAATATCGGATATGATCTCCAGGATGGTGATGCCATAGCCAATATCTATGGAAGCAAAAAGAAACTTCTGGGTGTGAATGAAATATTGTACGATAACTCGGTCACTCAGCATGACATCATGTGGCTCCTCCTGCATGAGACCGGCCATCAGTGGTGCTGTGGGATCGATAATCCTCAATTAAAGATTAGCGATGGCCACATGTCAGATGGCGTCGAGAACCCATATAGATCTGCCCTCATGGGACTGGGGGGTACGATCTACTACTCCTTTAACAAAAAGAATGGCACGTTTCTTTCTGAGGCTAATACTCCTTCATCAATTCTAAAATATCATCCGTTTAGTTTATACTTTATGGGACTACTGCCAAAGGAGGACTACAAAACAGCGTATGATGTGTACGAGACCGCCCCGTATAATACCGTCAATGAAGAAGGGGTCGGCAAAGCGTCATTCTTCAAAAGCGTGTCGGTTGACGATATTATTACAACTATTGGGCCGAGGAGCTGTAAGTTATAAGGAGCTTTCGCGATGTTCGGACTGCTCTATGCCAATCTTCCAAATATCTTTCTCCAAGAAAGCTTCGATTGTTTGTCGATTCGCCTTATTGATGAGGCCTGAATGTGATAGCTTCTTCACTTTTGCATATTCACGGAGCGTTATAATTTTTTTACCTTCTAAGTAGGCTAATCGTTTGTGATAGCTATTCGTCAGTGCCTTTCCGACTATTTCTTCCATAATCGTCGTCGCACCTTTCCCGTCGAATTCCCGAAAAGCCTCGTAGTATTTTTGCCTATCAATGAATTTAATATTGATCGGCACGAAACCTTCTCGAATAAGAAGAAAATTATTTATGACACGCCCGATACGACCATTTCCATCGACGAATGGATGGGTGTGCTCAAAGGTCAGATGGAGTTTTGCGATGCGCTTGATGATATTTTCGTGGCTTGATGCATTATACTCTGCAAGCATTTTCGAAAGTCGTTCGGTGATTTCCTGAGGAGCTGGTGCAATATGTGACCCCACGCGCACATATTCATTGGCATTTCGGAATCTTCCGGCGATATCGTCTCGGATATTCAGGATAAGCATTTTATGAAGCGAAAGAATCACGGGAAGGGTGAGCTCGAGTTCTTTGGCCTTGTGATCAATGTATGTCACTACGCGTGCGAGATTTTTTGCCTCAAAAAGTTCTCGCTCATTAATGTATCGATCAAGATCGATTTGAAGAAGAATCTTCTCGGTTTCTTCGAGCGTGAGCGTACTGTTCTCAATCGCGTTTGAGTTATAGACCTGCTCGGCTACTTCG
>CALQZC010000024.1 GCA_943349045.1 Candidatus Peribacteria bacterium | reverse complement strand
CATTTTCTTCTCCTGCCTCCATATTTTTTTTATCTTTCCACTTCCGCAATGTGTACATGTTTGCCTAGCCATGAATAAAAATGTTAATTTATGGCTGAAGAATAACAAAAAAATAACATTACGGACACCAGTTTAGTTTACAGTGCTGATCGAGTGGATCGTGCAAAACTCTGGAAAGCCGCTTATTAAGCCTGATATTTGATGGTATCGAGCGCGGTTTTTGCCATTTTGGCGTATCCTCCACTATTGAGATGGAGTCCATCGGCGGCTGATAATTTTGGATCTCGCAGGCCTGTCGTTGGATCTTGCAGGGCACCAAACGAGTCGACAATCTTCCAGGATCCTTTTACTGCCTCTTCTTTGAGCCAGGCATTATAGGCCATTCGAGTTTCTACATGTACCGAACTTTCTGTTGGAGGGATGAGAAGTCCGACAAATATTCTTGCGGATCGATTGAAATAGCGTACCGTACCAACGAGTTTTTTGAAATTTTCCTGCAATTTTTCGAGGGATTGTCCTTGAACGACATTATTTCCACCGCACTGAAATATAATCGAGTCACTATTTTTTATTTGCTCATGAAATTTTTGAAGTCGTGCCTTCACTCCATTGCGATACTTTTTATTTTTTCCAAACCAGTTGTTCACGAGGGATGGATCTTTTAGTGCGGCAGCAATATCTTCCATGCGTCGACCTCGAAAATCGACCGCAAGAATGCCACTCTTTGAAAGGGCTCCGCGCAAGCCTTCGACCTGGGAGTCCCCGATAAAGATGGGTGTTCGTGATGGAGGTGTGTCGCCGGATTCTGCCGGTGCCGTGGCAGCTGCCGGTTGTGCCACTGGCATGTCGGTTCGTAGCGCTGCTTGCTGATCGTGTGTGTGTACGGTTGCTACTTCTCGTTGCTGGTTGTAACTTTTTTCGGTCGTTTCTGCTTCTGCTATTTTTGCCGAATCGAGAGAAAGTATATCTTCGTACTTGATGAAAATTTTGGTGTTAGTGTAGCTCGACATATAGCGGTTGTTCTCGGTTCGATACTCGCCACCGCGTGTACCAGGGAGACGTTTAGCCGTGGTTGCTGATACTCCTTCTCCGAATTGCACTTTGCTGACCGTAGCGGGTAGGATGTGTCCCGCTCCGATGGCGGTTTGCTCCGCAAAGACGAGTTTTCCGAAGTCGAGGGTCACGTCCATGCCTTTTTCTCCGAGCTCGATATTTTTTCCAATGACGGCGAAGAGCTCCTCTTTTGAAAGGTTGCGAAGCTGCTCTTTTTTTTGTTCTGGTGAGAGCGCGGTGTCACTGTCAATTTTTTCAAGTTTTTCTGCTGTTTTTTTGAACTCTACCGGATTGGCGCGAAGGGCCGTTACCTTATTCAGAAATTCTCGAAAGGCCCCCTTTTTCAGGGCTTCGACTTTGTCGAGGTTCTCGAGTCCCTTGAATCCGGGAATCTCTTTTGGTTGTTCTGGTTGAGTGGGGGTTTCGTTTCCGGCCATAGAAGTGAATATATGTTTCTTCACATTATAGCACACTTGAAGCTGAATGACAACCCTTACTCTATTGCACCCATTGTCTTATTTACACCGTTTCTAACCGGCATCATTAATACTGGAATGACGGTTTCAGTCGCTCCTGGAATACCGGTGGGTTGTTTCTCCGGGAGTGTAGGGATGAAACTTCTCCCTTTCGTTTGCCTTAAACGGTCTTCTTGATCACGTCGAGCTGCATAATCATGCTGGTCCATGGTGTTATCAGTCCTAAACCAGCTGAGTACTGGTCGTTTTCGCGTTTCTCCTATCTGTTGTTCTCCGATCGTTGATTGATCATTTTCGGTGTGAGCTGATCCGTCGGATCCGTCGAGTGACATGGGAAAAAGTGTAAGCAAAATAGTTCGGGGGTATTTTATGATACCTTCCTTATATTTTGCAATAGGTTTTTAGGTAGGCTTTGAGCTCAGGGGCGAGGTCGGGGCGGGCGAGGGCGAAGTCGATGGTGGCTTTGATGAGGCCGAGTTTGTCGCCAGTGTCGTAGTGGCGGCCTTCAACCTGATAACCATAGAGCGGCTGGGATTTCCCGAGTTCGCGCAGACCGTCGATGAGTCGAAGCTCACCGTCTGGGTGACCGGCGCCAGCTTTTTCGAGTGCCTGGATAATTTCAGGTGTGAGAACGTACTTGCCGATGATGGCGAGATCTGACGGAGCGTTTTTTGGTTCTGGTTTTTCGACGAGGGTGTCGATGGTATGGAGACGGCCTGTCGATTTTTTGGTTCCGATGATCCCATACATATTTGCCCGATGTGGCTCGATTTTTTCGAGTGCGATCACGGACGACTGCTGTTTATAAAAAATATCGAGGAGCTGCTTGGTTGCCGGTTTTGGTCCGGCAATGATGTCGTCTCCGAAAAGCACAACGAATGGATCATTTCCGACAACTTCTTTTGCACAGAGAATGGCATCGCCATCGCCTCGAGGCTCTGACTGACGAACATAAATAAATTTCGCGAGACGAGAAATCTTTCGGATATCTTTCAGGAGATTGTGTTTTCCTTTTTCGACGAGGTTATGTTCAAGTTCCCAGGAAGAGTCGAAGTGGTCTTCGATAGCGCGTTTGCCGCGACCGGTGACGATGATAATTTCGGTAATGCCTGAATCGACCGCTTCTTCAACGAGGTACTGGATGACAGGCTTGTCGACGATGGGGAGCATCTCTTTTGGTTGAGACTTGGTTGCCGGAAGAAATCGTGTGCCGAAGCCTGCGGCGGGAAAGACGGCTTTTGTGATTTTTTTGATGGCCATAGGAGTTAGGTTTTGATGCGAATAACTTTCGTTTGAAGCTTCTCAACTTTCGGTATACCGATGCGGAGAATTCCGTTTTTGAAAGAGGCGGCTATTTTTGCAGAATCGGCTGATGCCGGGAGGACAATTGAGCGTGAGAAATCACCCCAGAAGCACTCCTTGGTGAGATAATCTTCTTCGGGGACCTTGTCACTCAGATGACGTTTTCCTTTAATGGTCAGCACTTCGTCGGTCACGGAAATATTCAGATCTTCTTCATTGACCCCAGCGACCGCTGACAAAATAATAATTTCATGATCGGTCTGGTAAATGTCGAGCGCGAGCTGGCCTTCCTGTTCGTCGTAGTGCCCGAGGGGAGCAGATGATTTCGCCATGTGTGGTGGTTTAAAAAAACTTCAAGAAATCTTCACGAGAGAGGGACTCTTTTTCGATGAGCTCTTTAGCGATCTTGTCCATCACGGTCTTGTTTTTAGTGATGGTGTCCTTTGCACGCTTGTAGGCCTTGTCGATAAATTCTGTTATCTTTTTATCAATTTCAGCGGCGACGGCTTCTGAGTAGTTCTTGGTGTGACCGAGGTCGCGACCGATGAAGACTTCGTGATGTTTGTCGCCATAAATAACCTGTCCGAGGTCGCTCATGCCATACTCGGTGACCATGCGTCGTGCGATGCCGGTAGCCTTTTCCAGATCGTTTGAGGCACCCGTCGTGATATCTCCGAAGAATGCTTCTTCTGCGCAGTAACCGCCAAGCAGTGATGCCATCTCGTCCTCAAATTTTGCCTTAGAGTAGAGGTGTCTATCTTCATCCGGAACAAACCAGGTGACACCGAGAGCCATGCCTCGTGAGATGATCGAGATCTTTTGGACTGGGTCGCAGTGTTCGGTCATATGACCTACGATAGCGTGTCCAACTTCGTGGTAGGCCGTGATCTTCGTTTCCTTCTCATTGAGGACGCGTGATTTACGCTCAGGGCCCATGAGAACTTTTTCAATTGAGTTCTGGAGGTCCTCCATCATGATAATTTTTCGATTGTGTCGTGCCGCGAGGATAGCACCTTCGTTCATGAGGTTTTCTAGATCCGCACCTGAAAATCCAGGAGTATGCTTTGCAATTTTTTCCAGATTAACTTCGTCAGAAAGTGGCTTGTTTCTCCCGTGAACTTTGAGAATTGCGATACGATCATTAATGTCAGGAAGATCCACGACGACTCGTCGATCAAAGCGTCCTGGTCGGAGCAACGCCGGATCGAGAATATCTGGACGATTCGTTGCAGCCATCACGATGACGTTGGTGTCTTTTTCGAAACCATCCATCTCGGTAAGAATCTGATTGAGTGTCTGTTCACGTTCGTCGTGTCCGCCACCCATACCTGCACCGCGGTGTCGACCGACGGCATCGATTTCATCGATGAAGATAATGCAAGGTGCGTTGCGTGCGGCTTTTTTAAATAAATCTCTCACACGTGATGCGCCCACACCCACGAACATTTCTACAAACTCGGAGCCTGATATTGAGAAAAATGGAACGCCTGCCTCACCAGCAACGGCTCGTGCAAGCAGTGTTTTGCCAGTACCTGGTGCACCAACGAGCAGTACACCTTTTGGAATTTTTGCTCCCATCTCTATATATTTTTGTGGATTTTTCAAGAAGTCCACAATCTCAACGAGCTCCTGCTTGGCCTCTTCTGCTCCCGCGACATCGGCAAATGTCGTTAATGATTTTTCTTTGTCGTAGAGTTTCGCGCGGCTTTTCCCAAATGACATTGCTTGATTATTGCTGCTTTGGGCCTGACGCATCATGTACGCGAGGACACCAACGATCAGGATAATTGGGAAGGCGCTCATGAAGAGATTCAGCCAGAAGTCACCGGACTCTGTTGGCACGACCTCAATCGTCATATTATTGATCTGTTCTTGCGGAACGCCGCTTTTTGTCAGGAGATCATAAATATTGGCGTCACCTTCTTTATAGGCGAACTCTTTACTGCCGTCGGTTCTTACCACCTCGAGCCTATTCTTTACGACGTTAATCGTTTCAACTTCCCCCTTTTTTACCTGCTGAATGACGGTATTGAGACTGACTTTTTCGAGCACCTGATCGTTTTTTGACCACAACAGAAAGCCAGCGCTCACGACGAGCGCAATAATAATGAGATAGAGAAAGCTATTTTGTTTCTTTGGTTGCATGTTTTGGTTGGTTTAGTTATGTGCGGTTCTGGTACATCTTTAGACTACTCCTCAAGGATCTGTATTTCAATAACGGGTGACTCAAATAGCTTTGGATCTGCGCCTTTATCGATGCGATATTTTCCGACAGCGACAATGCGGCCCTCGTCATCAACAATAATTGGTACATTTTTTCGGTCTTCACGTCGCACCTTCTTGTCGACGAAGAAATCCTGAACTTTTTTGCTGCCCTCCATGCCAGTTGGATGGAAGCGATCGCCGTCTTTCACACCACGAATATAGAACTGATTATCCGGATTTTTCAAACTTACGTAGACCGCATTTTTCTTCGTTTTCTTTGGAATTTTCTGGTGAATACGCGTGATTATTTTTCCACCTGGATAGCTGAGACTTCCTGGAAGCGGTAGCGGAATTGTCTCTTCGGTGAGGTGTGGTTTGTCGTAGGATTTTTCTTTTTGAAAGTGTGCCTTTCCGTATGAAATGGTGAGACTCAGTCGATTGCCAAGAATCTTTTCACTGCCAGTTCGCTCTTTCTGAATGAGCTCGAGGAAGTTTTGAATCTGATCGTTTGAGAGCGCTTCTGTTGATCCATGAAACATCTCATACATGGCTTGTATAACGCTTTTTTGCATGGTTGGAAACAGTCCTTTCAGCGGAGCGATTGGACAGGAAATCTCGTTTGATGATATCTGACAGAACTGCTTAATGAAGTCGAGACCGAGGAAGGTGAGCATCTCGTCGATTTCGTTAAAGTAAAAACTTTTTTCGTGGAAATTGTTTCGGAAACTCGGATTGATTTTTTCAATAACGGGAATGAGTATATGGCGAATGTAATTTCGCGTGTGCTTCGTATCTTTATTTGTTGCGTCGACGCGAAACGGAATATGTTTCTGTTTGCAGTAATCGAGGAGTTCCTCTTTTGAAAAGTCGAGGAGCGGACGAATCATACCTCTCGTGATCATGGAAATTCCTGATAGGCCTTTGACGCTTGTGCCGCGGATGAGATTCAGGAGCATGGTTTCAACGTTGTCGTCGCGGTGGTGCGCCGCAATGACGAAAGCCGCACTGTACTGCTCTGATAGCCGAAAAAGAAAGCTTCGTCGAGCCTGTCGTCCGGCCTCTTCGAGGGTAAGTTTTTGCGATTTGCTGTAGGCGGCAATATCTATTCGCTCTACTTCATAGTTGAGTCCATATTTTTTTGCTGTTTTACAGACGAGTTGTTCGTCAAGGTCGCTTGCGCGTCCTCGTAACTGATGGTTCAGGTGAGCGACGATGAGCTGAAGGGGATGATTGATCGAGATTTTCTTGAGAATGGCGAGAAGTGCCATCGAGTCTGCGCCACCGGATACGGCGACGATGAGTGTCGCAGTTTCTTCGCAGTAGTGCTTGATGATGGACTCAACGGTGTTTTCTAAAATGGAGGAGATATTTGCCGTCTGTTTTGTTCGTTTGAGTGATTTCATGGAGAGGTGTGTTAGTGAGCGATGCGACCTGCCAGTTGTGGATCGGCGTTGATGAGAGTGATGATGAGTTCGATATTGTCGTTTGGGGCTGCGGCGTTAGGAATAACTTTATCGCAACGGGTACACTGGTGGACGATAGTATAGCTGCCTTTCTTCCCTAAAGATACTGTTTTTGGCTTCATAAGGCCTTGGCAGGTACTGAGGCGGTCGCCTGGTATCTCTTCGTCCACGTGCTGCGAAAAAAGGCAGTTGAAGCAGTGATTCAGCTGTTTTCCCGTATTTGGCTGGTTTTCAGCTTTGCAGTTCAGGCAGGTGAACGGCTCTTTCCGGGCTATCAGTCGTTTTCTTGCTACTAGCTTCAAAATCTGGTATAATAATGAGAAATAAACATAAACATGATTCCTATGAATGAACTCCCACCTCTTACAGACGTTTCAGCCACGAATGTACCGCGTCATCCAGCTTCAAACTTTGTCATCTTGACCGTAGTTTCGAGTGTACTCTTTCTCGGCTATCTCGTCTACCTTTTTGCTGGCCATTTGTCAGCTACGAAGGAGGCTGAGGGATATGCTGCCGAGACGAAGTCACTTCAACAGCAGGTTGCGACATTACAGGCTCGAAAGGTTTCTTACCTGCAGAATGCTAAACAGGTCTTGGATCGTATTGATGCCGGTCGAATTTACTGGTCGAAGGTTATTGGTGATGCGTTGCTGATTGTTCCTAAGGACCTGAAATCGGGAAGTAATAAAGCTGAATTCCTTTCGTACGCTGGTGGAAGCGATGGAAAATTAACCCTCAGTGCAAAAACGACCAATAGTAGTCAGGATCCTTACCTCGATATCGCTGATGTCGTCACCGCTTTCAACAAATCAACTATCTTCCGAGAGACCTTCGTCCCGACGATCTCGAAGAATCAAAATGAGCAGGGACAGACGATTTTAACCTTTGTTCTCAACCTCACTTACCATGGAAAATAAACACACGATTTCATTCAGCGTTGCCGTAGTTCTCATCCTTGGTATGATTCTCGCCGTTCCATTTGGTGTATTTCCGCTTGGTGCGAAACTTGATAGTGCACGAGCGACGCGTGATCAAGCTCTTGCGGCGCGAGCTACCGTACAGAGTAGTCTTCAGTCTCTTCAGGCTGCGGAAAAATCGCTTCAGGGAGTTTCCGAGGTCAAGCAGTCCGAGTATCTCGATGCGATTCCAGAAAAAGTTCAGCAGGATACGTTGATCAAAAATCTTAATGATATTGCGACGAAGCATGGAGTTACTCTTTCTAGTGTCCAGTTCGGTCTGAATGATACTCAGGAGTTACCACGACGGATGAATATGAGTGCGAGTTTCCAGAGTGGATACAGTGATCTTCTCGAGTTCTTGCAGGCGATTGAGGCGAACCGCCGACGTATTCATGTGAAGACTATTAGCGTTCAGATTATTCCAGGTGCTGCTACTTCTGCGGTGAATTTCTCGCTCGATATGGAGTCTTTTTATCAGGGGAAATAATTTTTTGAAACTTTGAAACATGGAACCACTCGAACAGTACTTGAAGACTTCATCCGAGCGAATTGAAGAGATCGTCTATGGCGTCTATGACAATACTCGATTGGGTGTCTGGAGGCAGTTTAATGATTTTCTTATTGATCACAGTGGAGTTTCCCTGAAAGAAAAATCGTACTTTTTTTATTTATTGTCAGTGATGGTGGATAGTGGAGTGCCGCTGATTCAGTCTCTGAAAATTGTGGCCCGTCGAACGACCAGTGAGCGACTTCGCCGCGTGCTCTTTACGGTTGCCTATGATGTCGAAAGAGGAAAAAACTTCGCCGATAGTTTGGCGAGATTTCCGCAGGTGTTTGAGGAGTTTGAGCTTGGCGTCATCCGAAGTGGTGAGGTTTCAGGTCATCTGGATAAGATGCTTTCGCGTCTCGCGATTGAGCTGGAAGATGCCTACGATTTACAGTCACAACTTTGGAGTGCTGCTTTTTATCCGCTTACTGTTTTTGGCGTTTTGGCGCTGGTTGGTTTCGGTGTCATGACGTTTCTCGTTCCACGAATTCTGAGCTTCTCAAGTGATCTCACAGGTGCTGGTCGTGAACTTCCATTTGCGACGAAGATGCTTCTCTCGGGACAGCAAATTATTTCTGGATACTGGTGGTTGATGCTTATCGCGATCGCATGTGTGTATGGACTGTGGAATTTTTATGTGAAAACTGGAACCGGAAAATTGCAGTGGGATATGCTTGTTTTGAAGTTGCCAATTCTTGGTATGCTTCGACGAAAAATTTATGTCCTACGAGTTATTCGACTCCTTTCAATTTTACTTGAGTCGGGACTTCCGATTCTTACCACGATGAAAATGGTGGCTCGAAGTATTCCAAATGAGGTCTATCGTTTGAAGATGTGGGATGCGATGTTGCATGTGCAGCAGGGTGGAAAATTGCATGCGTCGTTTGAGGACAGTCCGTTTCTTTTTCCTGAAGAAGTAACCTCGATGCTCGCGATTGGTGAACAGTCTGCTACGATTTCCCAGAGTGCATCACGCGCTGCTACGCAGTACGAAAAAGAGATCAAACACACCTTGAAAAAACTCACGACGATTTTTGAGCCGGCACTGATTATTATTGCTGGTATCTTTGTCGCCATCATGGCACTCGCTGTCCTGATGCCGGTCTTTGACTTAACCTCACAACTGTAATGTTGCTCCGAAAAAATCATTCAGGATTTACCCTTATCGAACTCCTTATTGTTATCGGAGTCATTGCGGTCATTGTCGCTTTTTCGCTTTTGAGTTACTCAAGTTATCGCAAGAGTATTGCGTTGTCGCTCGCGACGGATTCCGTGCAATCTGCCGTTCGTTCAATTCAGCAGCAGGCACGTTCTGGCAAGGGGATTGATGGCGGGAAGCCTGCCTGTTTCGGGCTCAGATTTCATCAAGGTAAACCGATCGTGATGATTACAGGTGTCTATAAAAATATTTTGAATAATGCTGGTGAGTCGCTCTGTTCGAAAGTGAAGGAGTCGTCGATTCCCATTTCTCTCACTGAGCAGATCTCGGTAGATATTGAGTCAGATACGGATATCTTTGCGATTCCTCCTCGCGGTGAACTTTTTCGTCTGGGTGGAGATCCGACTTCCAGTGTTTCGATGAAGTTGTATTTCATGAATGACCTCGCGAAATTTGTGCAGGTGAATATTGGTATTCCTTTTGGCGCGGTTCAGCGTAAGTAATCTTCTATGAAAAAAATATCCACACACTCCGGTTTTACTCTCCTCGAACTTGTCATCAGTTTTGGGGTGATGAGTATTGTTATTTTTGGAGTGGTGTCGACGTTTATGACCTCGATTCGTGCGAACGCTTCGCAGATCGATCAGTTTATTGCCTATAGTCTCGCGCAGGAAGGCCTTGAGGGTGTGCGAAATATTCGTGATACCTACTTTCGTCAGGCGTTGAATTGGAATGGTGTTGATAATGCCCTGGATCTTGTCGATGCACCATTTTTGCCAGGGACCTATCTCATTTCCCGTAAAACACCTTCGCAGATTGGCACGGTAGTACCTTTCAATGCGAGTTCTCATGAGGGTGTGAAAAAGGCCATGCCTTGGCGGTTTGATGTGCTGGGGGGCGCGAGCGGAGCGAGCGCCGTTCTCTATCGCGTGACTGATAATGGTGTCACGTATTATATGAATCAGTTTTCTGGTGATGTACCGACTGCGGCTGTGGCTAGTCCTTTTTCTCGAGTAGTAAAACTTTCGGTCGATGGTGATCGCATGACGGTTATCGCTACCGTGACTTGGAAAAGTTTCGGTTCTGATAAAAAAATTGATCTCGTGACAGAATTTACCAACTGGAAACAGCGCCCTTATTAATATTTATGAAATCAAGAAAAGCTTTTACCCTTATCGAAATTCTCGTTTCCCTCTCGATCTTTCTCCTTCTGATCGGGGTACTGATGAGTGCCTTTTTTCAGCTCCAGAAGAGTCAGCGCGAGGCAAATGAAGTTCGAAAAGTTACGGCTGATTTGCGAACGCTGGTAAATTTTGTGCAGGATGAGATGCGTACGAAGACCATTGATTTTGAGGCCTATTCTGACTCAGATGCCAACTGGAAACTCTCGTTGAATCAGGTTCGAGATACCTTGATTCTTGTTAATAAGGATAGAACTGAGCAGACGATTATTACGTTTGTGCTCGGTGGACGAGTGACGTTTCAGCGTCGTGCACGCCAGACTTCTATGGACGGATGGGGCTCTGCTCCAGGCTATAGTGATCCAAAAGAGCTCTCGACTCCGCACTTGCAACTTTCTCTCGTGAGATTTTCGCTCGCACCGATGGCCGATACCAATAAAAATCTTGCCGATGCTGCGTATCAGATCCAGCCGTCGGTCACGATGCATGTTTCTTTTGGACATAATTATACTCTACAGACGACATTTTCTTCCCGTGTATACTAACCTATGAAAACTTTTTTTGCTCATCATCGAAGTTCCGTGCATCGCGGAAGTGCCCTCATCACCACGCTGTTGATGACCTCACTCATCATGCTCATCACGCTCGGTATCGCCCAGCTGATTGCTGGAGATATTCGAACCGGAGCTGAGTTTGTGCGTGAAGGAAAGGCTCTCTATATGGCTGAGGCTGGCCTCGAACGTGGCCTGCTCGAGTTGAAACAAAAGCACCCTGGTTTCCAGCCGAAACCTATCAGCGAAGATGCGTCGCTCGTGTATGATCTTGAATTTCTCACGCAGGCGACGGAACTTCCGGTCGATAGCGAGTATCGTATTCTTGAGCAGCAGCGATCGGTAGCAATTCCACTTTTTTATGTGGATGCGCAGAATGTGCCAAATCCGATTACGGATTTCCTTGTGAAATACTTTGTGCCGTTTAAGGAGAATATTCAGAACGCGAAGTTGCAGGATATCGATCTCCTCCGTTGGAAGATTGTTGGAATTAATAATGATAGCGGAAATGCTGAGTCAATCAGTGACTTTACCGCGGCGAGCGATATGGCTAGTTCGGCGACTCCGAACTGTTTCGGGACTCAACTTGATCTTTCCGATAGTGCTGTGAAGGGGAGCTGTATTCCTGATACGAATGGTGCGCCGGTTGCCAGTAGCGTGGTTTCTGGTGTCTCTGTCCAGCACTTGAACTGTATGTGGAATCAGGCTCGTTCACACTATACGTATGTTCCAAGTACGGACTTTCAGGGAAGTACTGATGTTCTTGAGGCGACCTGTTATTCGATCAAGGATTTTTTGACGAAGCACTCGCAGAGCTACCTCATTCTCACGAATCTCGTGAATCCGGATATTATCGAGTCGCTGGATGAGAACCAAAAGTTCGCACTTTCAAAAATTAATTATCGTGTGCTCACGAGTGAGCCGGTGTTGCGCGATGAAGTTGTCATTCGCTCGACTGGACACTTTGGTTCCTCGAAGAAAAGTTTAGATCTTTCTCTCAGTGGAGATGTTTTTCTCCCGGTCTTCAACTTCTCAATTTATCGAACAGATTCAGAGAAGTAGTAGTGTGTTTCGTGAATTTCTTCGCTCCGCGGCGCTCCTGATTTTGCACATGCCCCAGTGGTCGGACCACGCGCGTACGTGGGGGAGGTGCGTCTGTTTTTGTTCGTTGGTGACGTTGCGTTTGGCGTTCCTCACTGTTTCCTCTTTTTATATTCCTGGTATTTCACATCAATCGTATGCGCAATCTCATGGTGCTCTTCACAGAGCGGTGCGAGATAGTGAGGATCGTGGGTAGGATCGAGTGACCATCGCTTTTCATGGTGTGTGTCTACGGAAGGTTTGTTGCATCCAGTTCTCGAACACTTCATTCCGTACTCTTTGCCAATCACGTTTCTGATCTTCGCCGGAATGTATCTCGATGAGGTTGGTCCACAGGTTGCGGCGATCTCTTCTTTTTCTTGTTGGATCTCCCGTTTTCTCTGTTCCAAAAATACTCGCAGTTCTGCATTGATGTCGATCCCTCGCTCTTGCAGGTTTTGCAATTGTTCGCCGATATCCGCATCCACCATCACGGATATTTGCATGGTTTCTGAGATAGTTGGCAATGCAGATCTTTGTCCGGACAAAGAATTTATATCAGCATGTTTCAAATCTCTGACAAGGGTGTCGACGGCTCGTCGCGAGAGCATCTGGACCTGATTGGCCAGAAACTCCTGGTTCTCCACCCCAGCCACCGAGGCCACCCGTTCCAGTTTGTGCATACTCACGGTTCCACTCACGAGGAGTTCCTGCAATACCGGAACTTCTTCAAACTTTTCTTTGAGTCGCAACACTTGTTGCACCTGCTCCTCACTCACCCCACCCACCTTCTTGGCAAACTCCACCACCGATGAACATCCCTCCCGTTCATAGAGTCTTCTGCGGTTCACTTCCGGTAACATTCCCAGAAATTTATTCCTCCACTTCCGTGCCTCTTCTCCGTACCGCACGCAGACCGACAGCAAAACTTCATCAGACATCAATGTTGGATCGACCATAAGAAAGATTATTAAAAAAATACCCACCTCACTTGATCACCCTTCTGTGATCCTCGTAAGCGGGCCTTTCTTCGATCGAAACATCTGATTGCCGCAATCCGTAATGTACACCAATACTAGCATACAGAAGCCAAAACAACAACTACAACCACTTGCAAACCGCACATAATTATGGTGGAAAACCCGAACAAAAAACCACGCAAAAACCCGACAAAAAATCCTCAACAAAACCCCACAGACCCCTTCACCATACAATCCCCTCAACCCATCTTCCATCCACTCTATTTTTCTGATACCATAGCCCCGAATTCAATTCAAAACTACGCTGTCTACAGCCATCTCATCCCCAACCATCATATCCCATGTCACAAAAACCCTATTTCATCACGACCTCGATTGCCTACGTGAACTCCGTGCCTCACATTGGGTTTGCGATGGAGCTCGTACAGGCGGATGCGCTCGCGCGATATCATCGGCTCCTCGGGGAGAAGGTTTTTTTCGAAACTGGTACCGATGAACATGGCATAAAAATTTATCGAACGGCGGCCGACTTGAACCTCACGCCTCAGGAAATGGTCGATAAAAATGCGCAACGTTTTAAAGATCTCACCGGAGCGCTCAATATCACAAATGATTATTTTGTCCGAACGACTGACCCTGCGCATAAACGTGGTGCTCAGAAAATCTGGCAGAAGATGGCCGACAACGGCGATATTTACAAAGGCACCTACGAAGGCCTCTACTGTGTGGGATGCGAGGCATACATCGTTGAAAAGGATCTCGTCGACGGCATGTGCGCGATTCACAAGAAACCACCGGAACGTATAAAAGAAGACAACTATTTTTTTCGACTCTCGAAGTATTCTGCACAGATTCGTGATCTCATCGAGTCTGATCGACTTCGCATAGAGCCTGAGGCGCGCAAGAATGAAATTCTTAATATTATTGGCGAGGGACTTCCGGATGTGAGTTTTTCCCGTCCGAAAGCCATGCTTCCGTGGGGTGTTGAAGTTCCGAATGACCCGACGCAGGTCATGTATGTCTGGTGCGATGCGCTTTCGAATTACATTACGGGTATTGGGTATGAAGAAGAAAATGAGACGTTCAAGACCTTCTGGCCGGCGAATGTGCACCTGATTGGAAAAGATATTTTGCGATTTCATGCGGGTGTCTGGATTGGTATGCTGCTTTCTGCTGGTTTGCAACCGCCGAAGAATATTTATGTGCATGGATTTATCACGAGTGGCGGACAGAAGATGAGTAAGTCTATCGGAAATGTGGTCGATCCTTTTGGGTATGTGGAAACGTATGGTGCGGATCCGGTTCGATATTATCTGTTGCGAGAAATTCCGACGACGGATGATGGCGACTTCAATGAAGAGCGATTCCTGAGTGTGTATGGTTCTGATCTCGCGAACAGTTTTGGAAATCTCGTGTACCGTGTTTTCTCGATGAATGAGAAATATTTTGGTGGAAAAATTGTGAAGGTTGCTGGGTGTCCATCGTTATTCCCGGTTGAGGAGGTCATCACACAATATCAGAAGGGGATGAGTGAGTTTGATGTAAAGGCGGCCGTCGAGTCTGTTTTGCGACTGATCGCTGCGGGAAATGAACATGTTGAACTTTCCAAGCCGTGGGTTCTTGCGAAGAGTGATACGGAAAAACTGAGCGAGGTGATGTATCAACTCCTTGAGATTGTACGCATTATTGGCGTCTTGATGACACCGTTTCTTCCAGGTTCATGTGAAAAGTTGCTCGCACAGTATGGCGAAAAAGGTCGCATTCAGGACTGGGCTCGTGCGGTGAGCTGGGGTCAACTTGAAGAGGGTGCTCAGCTGGTGAAGGGTGAGATTCTGTTTCCGAGAATCGAGGAGCCAAAAGGCGAGTCGAAGGCGGCGTAACTATTTCTTGGCGGCGTTTTCTGCGGCTTTTTTCTTGAGTGCTGCTTGAAATTCAGATTCTGTCACGGTCTTCCCCCCGATCTTGTAGATGTGTTCTTTTGTGGCTTCGTTATATTCAATGGTTCCATCGTTGCCCTTCAGTTTATTGCTTGGATCATACATATACGCTTTTCCAGTTTTCGAATTTTCTTTTACTTGAGTGAGATCAAAATCTTTTATGTCTTCGGCCGTGGTAGTGCTCTCCACCCCCGCTCCCGGTGTTCCCGTCCCCAGAATTTTGTCATTCGCCTCCTGATAGAGGATAAATGGCTGGATCATGAGTCTGACGATCAAGTAGGCAAACATAACGAGGAGTAAGCCAAGAAGTGCCCAGGTAAGTTCGCGCTTCGCGCTCTCCACTTTCGTTTCGTCGCCCATGGCAAATGCATAATCAGAACCGGCACGTGCGATGAAGAGCACGGCGAGTGGTGCTGCGACGAATAGCAGTAAATTTGATACATACTGAATAACGATGTTTACGGCCGTTACCGCTGCATCCTGTTCGTCATCTGCATTTTTAACCTGTTCTGCAACCGCTTTATTGATGTCTTTCATTCCCACATTTTTCGGAGTCAGATAATCAGGAATTCCCACGGCGGCAAATACCGTCGAGTAGGTCATGATGGCGAGCGTGAGTCCGATAATGGTGCGAGTGAGTGATTTCATGGGTGTATTTACGGAAGTGGTTTGATAGAGGTGATGCCACTTACGATGAGGTACGATGCGGCTATGATGAGATCTCCAATAATAATGTAAATCATAATTGACCGTGCCTTGGTTGTTTTTCCTTCTTCGCCTTCCGAGAAGAGGTACATCACACCAGCGACGATCGCACCGACGAAGGTCATGACGACCGCGATACCACTCATAATTTTAATTATACTTCCGAAGACATCTGCGAAGCTTGACTCTTTCTTTGAACCTATCTGTTCTGAAAGGCCTTTGATCTGCTGATTTGCCTCGACATCATTTCCTGCCTTGTCTTTTACCTTGATCTCTTGAATTTTAAAGAGCTCGTCAATTTTTGATGTGGTTGCTTTATCCTTTGCCGTTGGGGCGTTTTTTGGTTGGGCAAGGGCGAGAGATGGAACGATGAGTGCCACTGTTAGTACGATGGTCAGGAGTATTCCGGAAATAATGGTTCGAGAGTTTTTCATTTTTTATTTAAAATAATTAGTTGATTCGTATTTTGAGGATGGTTGCAACGAGTGCGTAGGAGAGCATGGCAACGCCTAAGCCTACTGCGGCCCAGAGCATGATTTTCTTTCCTTTTTCAATCTGGCCCTCTTCACCATATGCGACTACATAGAGAAAGCCTCCATAAATAAATGATATGAGCGCGAAACTTCCAGCGAAACCAATCGATACATTCGTAATAAATGGAATCGTTACCTTCACGCCATATCCGCCATTCTTACTTCCTTCACCCTGCGTTGCAATTTGCTGCTGCTCGGTTGGTCCCGGAAGCGTCTTTGGCTTCGGCAAAATCGGCTGCGCATACACGCTCTGAATACTCAGTGCGAAGACGAAAAGCGTGGTGACGATGACGAGATGTTTGGTGAAGTTTTTCATAGAAAGTGTTAGAAAGCAGCAGGAGGAAAGTATTTACCTTCTTTCATGAGTTTATCTTGTACCGCTTTTTCTTGTGCAGCATCTGCAGCATCTGCCTCCTCTTTTGCTTTAGCTGCTTGCGATTTGGCATCTTTTGTATACTGTTCTTGTGCTGCCTTTTGCTTTATATTCCACTCTGTATTTTCCTTATTCATTGCGTCAATTTTTGCCTTCTCAGCATTTTTTTCAGCTATTTTTTCTTGTGCTACGTAGTCTGGTGCCTTGAAGAATGTTGGATTGATGACATAGAGAAGACCGGATGCGAGGAAGAGAATGGCAATGCCACCCAGTGACTGTACAATTCGCTTCCTTGCTTCTTCGACGACGGATGGTTCGCCATTTGCCGTGGAAATTTGGATGCCGCTGACGATGATAATTAAGACGGCGATCACTCCGACGATACCTGCTGCCCATCGATAGATAAGCCCGATATACACTTGTAGTAGTCCTATTCCGCCAGTTTCTGGATCGACAATAATGACCGATACCTCCTGACAGTCGAAGTACTGTCCATGCTTATCTGTTCCTGAGTCTGGTAAATCATCAGGACACGTCTTCAAAAGTTCTTGGTTGATTTGTTTTGTTTTTTTGTCACCACTGGGTGTACATTGGAGAATCTCTGTGTATCGTGCACACGGTCGTACCATTGAGTTTCCCTCGTTCGCTTCGGTATCTGGCGTATCGAGTCCCTCTTCCAATACGGCATAGACCATAGTTTTTTCTTCTGCTTCTGTTAAACATAACTGCGTATCTGGCAGTGGGGTATCTTTTATTTTCCCAATTTTTGACACACATAGTCCGGCCATGCTTGGATCAGCCGCAACAGCAATTCCCATCTGTGGAATCAGCCAGATGACGAGGAGTGTGGTGAAAATAGTTCGGGTATATTTGTTCATTTAAGAGGTGATGCTGGTGATAATATTGACGAGTGCAAATGAGAGAAATGCGAAGAGTAAGCCAAGAATTGAGTAGAGCATCATGCCCTTGCCTTTGGTGACCCAGGCCTCATCACCGTGATTGGCGATCATGAAGATGCCTCCCACGATAAGGGTGAGCATCGCAACTGAACCAATAACGAGAATCAAAATATCGATCACTCGCAAGAGGGTACCGATGAGAACTCCGTATTGTTTGTAGTCCTTGTTCATGAAGATCGATTTTCC